>NZ_JBSHNP010000139.1:0-275 GCF_053604675.1 Lacinutrix salivirga | reverse complement strand
GGTGTTCCATTATCATCTACTGTTACTGTTCCGCCTTCAGTCGTCGTTCCACTTGGAAGTGTAATTGCTCCTGTATTTGGTCCGTCTGCTCCAAAGTCATCTGCGCCATTTCCATTATCGGCTAACACATCGATTACATTGTCTGTACTGTCTTCATCTACTTCTGCTACATCATCTTCTGCTACTGGTACGTCTTCTGCATTTACTGTCACCTCTACTTCTGCTGTATCACAGTTTGGTGTTGGTGTTGCGTTATCACATACTGTATATTCAAA
>NZ_JBSHNP010000138.1:0-47800 GCF_053604675.1 Lacinutrix salivirga | reverse complement strand
TATGCCGAAAAGTCTCTAAAAAGCTATGCCGAAAAGTCTCTACAAAGCAAAAAGTATAGTAGCACGTTTTTTTTAACAAAAAGGGAAAAACCAACTAATTATTAAACGACTTTAAAAGAAAGGGATTGTTTTGCACAACGTGTTTGTATATGGTTTGTTGCGTGGTTTAGCACGTAATTTAGCAAATAAAAACCGAATAGAAAATCCGCGAGGATTTTCGTAAGTAGGCTAGAACTAGCAATAAATTATATACGGTGTTGGCAAATCGTTTTTTTAATCATTAATCATATTCGGTAATTCGTAGATGAATTTTAAAAGCATTTCTGTAAATAATAATATTTTCAGAGCCTCGTCTTTTGTTTTCAAAACGATTTTATGATTTGCTGTATTTCCGTGTTTTCTTATTTCGTCAACCCATTTTAGTCCGTTTGGTGGAATGTAATTATTGTCTTTTAAATAGTTAACATAATCAACAAAACTTAAACCTTCTTTTGCTCCTTCGCTAACTGAAATGTTCATTAGTAATTTTCGGCAGCACATTACTGTCGATGTATATGAGTGTGAAGACATACATCTACGAGCTTCTTGGTATAAGTCTTCGACTTCTTTTTCATTTATGTGTTTAATTAAGTTTCCAAAACTTGTGTCAGGATATTGTTCATTATCCTCGTCAAAATATGTTGGGTTTTTACAATTATAGCATATATAAATACTGCCTTTAATTCCCTGGTAAGATTCGTGCCTTCCGTGTTTATTGGCACTTACTGTTCCGATTGCAGCAAATCCAAGTTCAGACGCGATTTCTCTTTCGCAGAATCCGCATTTATATTCTTTTGATGGTACTTTATATGCTTCTTTCCAATTCATTTTTCAAATGTTTGCCAACGTGTTTGTATATGGTTTGTTGCGTGGTTAAGCAACTAAGTTAACAAATAAAAACCGAATAGAAAATCCGCGAGGATTTTCGTAAGTAGGCTAGAACCAAGCAATAAATTATATACAGTGTTGTACAAAGTATTTTTTAATTCTGGAACATCATTAATCTACCTAAATCTTTATCTTCTATTTCAACTAATACAATTCCACCAATTCCAATTTGAATTCCTCCACTTGCTGAGTTTCCACTAGTTGATTTTGAAACTTTAAAATATTTAGATTTTCCAATAAGTTCTAGATTATGTGTGTCTTTATTAATAACTAAATCCACATTCCTTAAACAATTATCAAATTCAGTTTTCGCATAATTATCCTTATTAATATTTTTGAATTCTTTTCCGTCAATTATAATATCAATTGTAAAAGCAGATCCTAGTAAGGATTCCATTCCGTCTCTAAATATAACAATAGAGCAAGGTTCGTTTTCTTTAGAGTTTAACTTTTGGTTTTCAGAATAAAATAATTTTCCATCAACATAAAAAACATTTCCTTTTATTCCATATCCTATTTGACTGACTTCAATTAGGTTAGCGCCAGAGGAAATCGCTAATTTATTCATTTTTATTTTTACTTCCTCCCAATCAATGTTGTAACTACCATTAAAAATCGGATTTTCTTTTAAAACAAAATCAGCTATTTTTTCTCCAGAGTGTTTGATATTTTCATTTTGAGCAATAATTTCGACGTTTTCAATTTTTCTAATTTCTTTTCCTTTATTGGTAAGATTTTTAACTTTAGCTGTACTGCATGATAGTAAAAGGAATGGTAAGAAGAGATAGAATAATAAATGATTTTCCTTAGGTTTCATAGTTTGGTAATATTTTGTACAACGTGATTGTGTATGATTTCGTTGCGTGTTTCAGCAACTAATTTAGCAATTACAAACCGAATAGAAAATCCGCGAGGATTTTCGTAAGTAAGCCTTTACTAGCAATGAATTATACACGGTGTTAGGCACTGGCATTTTTCTTGTTTTCTATATATTCTATAAAATTTCTGTAAGTCTCATCTTTTCTTTCTTCGAATGAATCCAATAATAAATTTTTCACTTGACTTTTATGTTTACTTGTATAGTCCGAACCATTTATTAAACTAAAATTCGAGATTGTTATCTCAAATTCTGCATTTGCACCTTTATTTTCAAAATCTTTAAAAGACAATATTACATTGCAGTTTCCCTCGTGGTTTCCGTGCTGAAATTTAAAAGAAGATTCCATTTCCCAAAATTGCAAATTTTTGTGATATTTTTTGTCTTTAATAAAAAATGTGTCGTGAATTTGTTTACCTTTTAATTTCAGCTCACTTTTATTCATCATCCAATCAATTTCGGTAGGTAAAATAGTAGAATTGTCAGGTTTGAATTCCATATTTATAATGTCTTTAAATTCAAAATGTCTACTTTGTGTGTTAGTTGATAATCTATAGAAAAAAACAATTCTATCTTCGTTATTGAAGTCTGAAAATAGGATTTTATTAAGTTTGGTATCTTTTTGAATGTAGTTATTGGTTTTAAAATGATTCACTAATGACTTTTGTAAATTATCTCCAACGAAGTTACTTTCAGAAGATGTATATGTTTTAGTAATTCTTAATTCATCTGAAGCAATTTTTTCTATTTCTATTTTTCCTTTAAAAATGTTCGTTGATTCGTACCAACTTTTATTTAAATCATTTCTTTCGATTTCATACTCAATAGTTACTTTGTCATTGTTTTTATCTGCAATTGAAACTATAGGCTCTGAACTTAACCAAAAGTTCACACCATCTGTTGGAATTAAATCTTTTATTTCAAAATTTGAAATTGCTTCTGCAATTGGTTTTTCAGAACTCCACGATATTCGGCTTGTATTTTTTTTAGTGTTATCCTCACGAGTATTTTGAAAATCTCTCAAAACATCAAATTCTGAAGGACTCAACAAAAGCGTTGAAATACAAGGAACTAAAGTTTCTTTATTTGAATGATTAAAAAACACACCTCTATTTCTTAAAAAGTTTTTTAAATCAGATTTTGAAATGTATGTTTGATTAGCAAAACCTCTCATTAGTTCTCCAAAAGGCAAAATCTTGTCAATATGTTTATGTTCTTGTCTCATATTAGATTTGTAATGATTTAAAGTTATCGTTGTAGCTCTCAACGCTTATTTGGTCTGTGAATGTCTCTTCTTCGAATGCACTTTTGGCAATTCTAACATCGCTTGAGTTTCTCACTTCATTATAATCTGGAAATAGAATCACTATTTTACTTGGCCAAGATTTAGAAAGCTCTTTAGACAAACTTATTAGCCTTTTTAAATCCGAAATGTCAAAAGGTTCAATCGTGTATAGGGCTAAAGTTGTTGTTTTTGTTATCTTTTCTTCTATCCTTAATGGTAAAATACTTGAATTAATATATTCGATAGGTAAAATTTTACCAAAATTCTTTTTAGTAGTTGGAATTATATTTTTTCCTGTATCTGGATAAAAGAAAGTTATGTCAGAATCTTTGAATTTTGATATAGCATATTTTAGACAGCTATATATGAAGTCAATTCGTTTATTATCCACGATATACAAACTATCGTAGCTGTAATCTTTGGAAAACCTAACATTGGCTAATTTCGGAATTAAATCATCATAAGAAGTTTCATCATTTGTTAGCCAAAAGAGTAAACCAACATCCTCACTCTTTGTATAATTTCTAATTCCAGAGATTATTTGCTTTGATTGTTGGCTGGTTTTAAAACATTCGATTGCAGTTGCTAAATCTTCAAAATGATTTTTAAAAGTTGAAGAAGGCGAATTTGGATAAGGTTTGTCACTAAATTTAACCGAAATATTTATCTTTTTTAACACCAAGTCAACAAGAGGTGATTTGTATGTAAAGAAGAAGTCTAAACCGTGAGTTCGTTTTTTATGATTTTCTTTGGTACAAGAAAATTCAATATTTTGGTGAGCTTTTCCCCAACCAATAAGCTTTAGAAAGTTCTCAACTGACTTTTCTCCATATTCTCCGATTAATTTTGATTTTTCTCCCATCTATGTTGGTTTTTCGGGTTGGTTTCTGCTTGTGCCTAACGTGTATGTATATGGTTTGTTGCGTGTTTAAGCACCTAATTTAGCAAATAAAAACCGAATAGAAAATCCGCGAGGATTTTCGTAAGTAGGCTAGAATTAGCAATAAATTATATACGGTGTTGTGTACAGTTATTTATTCAGACTTAGGTTTTTATTAAACAGTTCTAAGTGTCTTTTATTATCGTCTATTACTTTTATAATTTCCAATTTTGCATCTTGGGTAAATACTATTTTACTTCTTTTAGTGTGTTGGTCTAAAATTTCCACCCATAAAAATTTATCAAATCCAGCAATTATTGTTCCTTTTGGTGGATTTTCTACTTTGAAATCAGGTGTGTTTACCCAACCTAAATCGAAAATCGCTTTTTTCAATTGAAGATTAGTAAATTTATATTTTGATTTAGCTTTAACTACTTTTTCTAAACTACTAATTGTCATATGGTCTCCACCACGACTTATTTCTCCAACTATTTTGTATATCGGTTTTCCTTCTGTGTCGCTTATTTTTCCAATTTCTCCAGCACTTATGGCCTGTAGGATAATATTAAACACTCCGTCATTTGATTTGTCAATTTCTACATTACTTCCAGATAACGTTTTGTCTTTTCCATTAAAACCATAAATTCTATTCTGTTTTGGATTAACGATTAATACTTCTCTAGGATTTATGTCAACCATTTCTGGAAGTAAATTCGACCAGATTTCCATAAATTCCTTACTTTTTTCATTAGCCTTAATTTGTAAAAATCTATTAAATTCTATTGAAGAACTATTTGCGTGTTCATTTTTAGCAGAATCTCGATAATAAATGTCTCCTTTACCAATTTTATATTCTTTAAAATCATTAATAGGAACAAGTGTATCATTGGATTTTTGGATATGTAATGAATAAAATTTTCTTGTAGTTATTTGAAAAGACTGAAGGTCAACTGACACTCCTGTTTGTAATATTTTTTTAAATTTTTGTGAAACTAAGTTTAAATCTAGTTTTTTTAGAATTTCTAAATCTTGTGTTTTTAAACCAGTATCTTCTAGTTCTCCACTAGTCTTGTCTTCATTAAATCCAATTAGAATTATTCCTCCTTGTCCATTTGCAAATGAGATAATATCCTTTGCGAAATTTTTCATAAAAGTTTCAACTTCTGAATCGCCAGAATTAATAACTAGCATCATTTTATAATCAAATAAGTTATTCTCTTTAGGTGAATAACCAAAATCTTTAAAATCCTTTATAACTTCTAACGATTTTTCTGCTAATTCCTTTAATGTCATAGGTTTGGTTTAATTGTACACAACGGTTTTGTGTATGATTAGTGGCGTGTTTAAGCACCTAATTTAGCAAATAAAAACCGAATAGAAAATCCGCGAGGATTTTCGTAAGTAGGCGAGAACCAGCCATTAATTATACACGTTGTTCTACGCAGTTTTTATTTCCGCAATATTTTTCCAACAATAAACTTCAGAAATCCGTTTTGTATTTCCATAGTTTGTTATTTCCTCAATAAATTCAGGTTCTTTTTTTAAATAAAAGTCTTTAATTTCAGCGTTTTTATAGAATTCCACGCAAACACTTTTAATTCCATCATTTTTAAATTCCTCGATTATTCGATTAAAGAGTTCAGTTTTTATATAATCTGTTTTATCATTTTTCGCACAGTTCAGAGAGTAAATTTCTCCGTCATAATTGTCTTGGTCAATTGAAATTCCACCATAAATTGCACCTATTTTTTTGTTTTTATTATCAAGTGCCAATAAGTTAATTTCAGATTTTCTCATTTCAGTAAATCCTTTTTGAAAGATATGTTTTCTCCAATATTTAATAAAGTCAATCAGTTTAAGAGTTCCTTTATATTCGACTTTTTTTATATGTATTTCGGTTTTTCTCAAATTGCGTAGAACTAGTATATATCCAAACTTACTCAAATTTATCCTATATTACAAACCATTTTAAGCATATATCCCAACTTTTTAATAGCTTTTTATATATTTGGGATTATGGCGGATATCACAACTTTTAAGAAATTAAACAACAACACAAAAATTACTATTTAAATTTTTTAGCATAAGTTTAATACGTTTTTTGCCATTCAGTTATAAAAATACTTTTAAAGTAAAACCAAATAGTGTAGTAATAAATACTACAATAAAATAAACAAAAAAGAGGAGCCAATTGGCTCCTCTTTTTTTATAAGTATAAACTAAAAACCTTAAGACTTCTTAGCTTTTACAATAATCTTTAATTCCATATCATCATTAATAAACTTGTCTCCAAGATTATCAAATACAGATTTAGAACCATAATTTATAGACCATTTTGTTCTGTCAATAGTAAAAGCATCACTAGTTAAAGTCATAACATCTCCATCGTTAGAAATCGTTGCAGGAAATGTAATGTTATTTTTGTTTCCTTTTAACGTTAAATTACCAGAAACCATAGTTTTTCCGTTTTCTTCACTAGTTCCAGTGATTTCAAAAGCACCATTCGGAAATTTGTTAACGTTAAAAAAGTCACCTTCCTTACCTTCTACAGTTCCCATTAAATGCGCTTCTAAACTTGCTTTTTGATCGCCTTCAATATCGGTAACATTTATAGACTTCATATCAATAATAAAAGTTCCGCTTTGTAATTTTCCATCGCTTAAAGAAAACGTTCCGCTATCTAAACTTACAGTTCCTGTATGCGTACCTGTTGGCTTAAAACCTTTCCACTCAATAGTAGATTCTCCTACGTTTGCAACGTATTTTACAGAAGTTGCTTCACTTGTTGCAGCAGCTTCAGCTTCGCTTGTATTAGCTTCTTTTGCTTTTTTACATCCTACAACAGCTACAGTTAATGCAACAATTGTAAACATACTTAAAATTCTTTTTTTCATGATTAGTGTTTAAATTAAATTAAGCATCAAAATTAACAATTTTAAACCTTAAATGTTAAAATATTTTATTAAAAAAAGTTTAAAATTTTTTAGTGACATTTTGACATTTTTATAATAATGGCAGTACTTTTGCCAATCATATTTCAGTATTTAAAACAATACACGCAATGAGTACAAAAAAAGATAACGAAGAAACGATGGATGTGCAAGATAACTCTGCACAAACCGAAGCACACAATGCAGAAGAAACAGCAACAGTGGAACTCTCTAAAGAAGAACTTTTAGAAGAGCAATTAAAAGTTGAAAAAGATAAATTTTTACGCCTATTTGCTGAATTTGAAAATTATAAAAAAAGAACATCAAGAGAGCGTTTAGATTTAATTGAAACTGCAGGAGAGTCTGTTATGCTTAACATACTTCCTGTTTTAGACGATTTTGAACGTGCCTTAAGCCATATTGAAGACGATAAAGAAGCCGAAGAATTACGTAAAGGCGTGCTGTTAATTTATAATAAATTAATAAAATCTTTAGAGCAAAAAGGGTTAAAAGAAATGGATAGCAAGGGTAAACCTTTTGATCCCGATTTTCATCAAGCATTAACAGAAATTCCTGCTCCAAATAAAGACCTTAAAGGAAAAGTTGTAGAGGTTATTGAAAAAGGATACTTTATTGGAAGCAAAATATTAAGACACGCAAAAGTAGTTGTCGGAAAATAATAATTAAAACACCTTATATACTCTTCATTTTTAAAAGAAGAACAAAGGATTAAAATATGGCAAAAAAAGATTTTTACGAAATATTAGGCATTAGTAAAAATGCTACTGAAGCTGAAATTAAAAAAGCATACCGCAAAAAAGCGATTCAATACCATCCAGATAAAAATCCAGATGATAAAGAAGCAGAAGCTAAATTTAAAGAAGCAGCAGAAGCCTACGAGATATTAAGTAATGCTGATAAAAAAGCACGCTACGACCAGTTTGGACACCAAGCCTTCGAAGGTGGAGGTGGAGGCTTCAATGGTGGAGGCATGAATATGGACGACATTTTTAGCCAATTTGGAGATATTTTTGGTGGTGGATTCTCTGGTTTTGGAGGCGGATTTGGTGGTGGCCAACGTCGTACAAAAGGCAGTAACTTACGTATAAGAGTAAAATTAACACTAGAGGAAATTGCCAATGGTGTTGAGAAAAAAATAAAAGTAAAACGCAAAGTCCAAGCAGAAGGCACTACCTACAAAACCTGTTCTACCTGTAATGGCTCTGGTCAAGTAACACGTGTTACCAATACTATTTTAGGACGTATGCAAACAGCATCGCCTTGCCAAACGTGTGGAGGTGCAGGACAACAAATAGATAAAAAACCTGCAGATGCAGATGCGCAAGGACTAAAAGTTAAAGAAGAAACTATAGCTGTGAAAATTCCTGCTGGTGTTGTAGATGGAATGCAACTTAAAGTATCCGGAAAAGGAAACGAAGCTCCTGGAAACGGAATTTCTGGAGATTTATTAGTAGCCATTGAAGAAGAAGAACATAGCACACTACAACGCGAAGGCGATAACTTACACTACGATTTGTATGTAAGCTTACCAGACGCAGTTTTAGGAACATCTAAAGAAATAGATACAGTTACAGGAAAAGTGCGAATTAAAATTGAAGCTGGAGTACAGTCTGGTAAAATTTTGCGCTTACGTGGTAAAGGAATACCTAGTATTAATGGATATGGTAAAGGTGATTTGTTAGTGCACGTTAATGTATGGACACCAAAAACGTTAAGCAAACAACAAAAAGAATTTTTTGAAACTATGCGAGAAGACGAGCATTTTTCTCCTAAACCAGAACGCTCAGACAAATCATTTTTTGAAAAAGTAAAAGAAATGTTTTCCTAAATAAATTTTAAATTTATTAATTAAAGTCTGCTTATTTAAGCAGATTTTTTTTGTTAAAAACAGAACTTATTTAACCTAAATCGCAGTTTTTTAGAAAATTTAGGTATATTTGATTTATCACTAGTTTTTAGACTAGTGGTAATTTTTCTTTTTCATAGCAATTTTTTCCCATCCTTAAATTTTTAAGGGTGGGTTTTGTTTTTTTAAACGAGATTAAAATTTATTTAAAATGATTTACGCTTCATTTTAATCCTTATGAGTTAATATCTCGTTATACATTTGCTATATTTACGCAACAATTTTATTCAAAATATTGAATTTATGAACAACCTGTTGGAAGCACATTCAGTTTCTAAAAAATTTGGAAATTTTACAGCATTAAATAATGTTTCAATACAAGTGCCAAAAGGTAGTATTTTTGGTCTTTTAGGGCCTAATGGAGCTGGAAAAACGACTTTAATTAGAATAATAAACCAAATTACAATGCCAGATACTGGTCATGTAATTTTAGATAATGAGCCTTTGCAAAACCATCATGTTAGAGATATTGGCTATTTACCCGAAGAACGAGGATTGTATAAATCCATGAAAGTTGGTGAACAAGCCTTGTATTTAGCACAATTAAAAGGATTGAGTAAGACTGAAGCTAAAAAGCGCCTTAAATATTGGTTTGAGCGATTAGAAATTGGTGATTGGTGGAATAAAAAAATTCAGGAACTCTCTAAAGGGATGGCACAAAAAATTCAATTTGTAGTCACTGTGTTGCATGAGCCTAAGTTACTAATTTTCGATGAGCCATTTTCTGGTTTCGATCCTATAAATGCCAATTTAATAAAAGACGAAATTTTAAGGTTAAGAGACAATGGAGCAACCATAATTTTCTCTACACATAGAATGGAATCTGTTGAGGAATTGTGTGACGATATTGCATTAATACACAAATCTAATAAAATACTAGACGGTAAACTTATAGACATAAAAAGACAATATAAAACAAATACATTTGCTGTAGGTATAGACTCTAACAACACTAATTTTGAACAAGAATTAGCACAAAAATTTTCAATCACTCCTGCTAACTTTAAGACTATTAATAACGAATTAAAGCTAAATATAAAACTTAAAAATAACGAGACACCAAATGAGTTATTGCAGTATTTAACAGCAAATGGATCGGTGTCTCACTTTGTGGAGCTAATACCAAGCGCTAGTGATATTTTTATTCAAACAGTACAAAATAATTAAAAAATGAACCATCTACCTCTAATAATAAAACGAGAATATTTAACAAAGGTTAGAAATAAATCGTTTTTAATTATGACCATTTTAAGTCCGTTAATAATGATAGGACTTATTATGCTAGTTGCTTATTTGTCTCAGCTTAATAATAATAAAGTTAAAACCATTTCGGTTTTAGACGAGTCTGGGATTTTAAAAGATGTTTTTGAAGACTCAGAGAATACTAAATACCAGTTTTTAGACAATATAACACTAGATAACGCTAAGCAAATAGTAGAAGATAAAAGCTATTATGGCTTATTACATATTGAAAAAGGAGCATCGACAGATGCTATATCTAAAAAAATTAATTTTTATTCTGAAGACTCTCCGTCGTTATCATTAATTTCTTCTTTAGAAAATAAAGTAGAAAAAAAACTCAGTAACCTTAAATTGATAGATCAAGGGATAGATTTAGATAAAATTGAAGCTTCTAGAATTTCTGTAACTATAAATCAAGAAAATTTTTCAGGAGAAAAAACCTCTAAAATAGAAAGTGTTGTAAAACTCTTTTTTGGAGGAGCAGCAGGTTATTTGCTGTTTATGTTTATAATCATTTATGGAAATATGATTATGCGTAGTGTTATTGAAGAGAAAACAAGTAGGATTATTGAGGTCATTATTTCTTCAGTAAAACCAGTACAACTTATGTTGGGTAAAATTATTGGAACCTCATTAGCAGGTGTCACTCAATTTGCTATTTGGATTGTTTTAGGTAGCGTATTATTGGCTGTAATTCCTCCAATGTTAGGCATAGATATGTCGCAATTGCAATCTCCACAACAAGATATGGTTACCGAAGCAATGCAAGGACAAGGAGGTAATGAGAAGTTAGAAACCTTACTATTAGCCATCCAAAATTTACCTTTGTTAAACTTAGTAATTGCTTTTGTTTTATTCTTTTTAAGTGGATATTTACTGTATAGTTCGTTATATGCAGCAATTGGCGCTGCTGTAGATAACGAAACCGATACACAACAATTTATGTTGCCAATAATTATGCCTTTAATTTTAGCCGTTTATGTTGGAGGATTTACTGTAATCGAGGATCCTCACGGAACAGTTTCTACAGTATTTTCATTTATACCACTAACCTCACCTGTAGTTATGCTCATGCGTATTCCTTTTGGTGTGCCTATTTGGCAACAAGTAGTGTCTTTATTAATACTTATTGGTACTTTTATATTAATTGTTTGGTTTGCAGCAAAAATATATAGAGTTGGTATTTTAATGTATGGAAAAAAACCAAGTTATAAAGAACTTTTAAAATGGATAAAGTACTAAAATGCAAGAAAAAGTAGGCGATAAAATAGAGAAAGAAGTAGAGAAAGTAGGCGAAGTAATTACCGAAAGTAGTATTTGGGAATTATTTGTAAATTTTTTAAATACAGCGCTCTATACTTTTAAGGATGTTAATGGTAATATTACAGGAGAGGTAAAAGTAAAATATATATTACTTGTTATTATAATTTTATTTTTAACTACGTATGTATTACGTTGGGTTAAAAGGCTTATTACCCATAAATTACCAACAGAGGACAAAGCAAAATTTAATACTGTATTTTCTTTTGCAAGATGGATAATTTATATTATTGTTTTTCTAGTAGTAATAAGCTCATTAGGTATAGATGTTACTGCTGTATTTGCAGCATCTGCAGCCTTGTTAATTGGTGTTGGTTTAGCCTTACAAACGTTATTTCAGGATATCATTTCCGGAATGTTTATACTAATTGACCAATCTGTACATGTTGGAGATATTATAGAAATTGAAGGTAAAGTTGGTAGAGTTGAAGAAATTAAACTACGTACAACCAGAGCAGTGACAATAGATAATAAAGTACTCATAATACCTAATCATTTATACTTAACCAATAGCTTGTATAATTGGACGCAAAATGGCACCTCTACAAGAGAGACTGTAGATGTTGGTGTAGCTTATGGTAGCGATGTTCAGCTTGTAAAAAAACTTTTACTAAAAGCCGCAAAATCTAGTCCTGCAGTATTTAAATCGCCAGCTCCAATGGTAACTTTTGTAGATTTTGGAGAAAGTGCTCTAAATTTTAGAGTTGCTTTTACACTCGAGGATAGCTTTAATGCCAGAATACCAAAAAGTGAAATTCGTTTTGAAATTGATAAGTTGTTTAGAGAACACAATATTTCAATACCATTTCCACAACGCGATATTCATATTATTAAAAACCCGAATAATTCCGATAGTATATCAACTATAGGAGATTAAATTAGAATAAAAATATATGTTTTTAAAACACGTTATAGCTTCAATAATCTTTGTATTTGCATTTTTTATAATGCAGACTTCTCATGCGCAATTAACAGATTTAGCGCGTTTGGAGTATTCTTTTATACCTAAAAGCAATTCCGAAGATCAATATACTAGGTTAAGAGCTTTAGTAAATTACCCAATTAAAACAAAAGAAGATTGTTATCTAATAGTAGGTGCGGAATATAACCGCATTATTCTTAATTTAGAAGATAATTACCCGTTTAACACCTCATTAATAAACACAATTAATGTTATAGATATAAACGTAGGTTACACATTTAAAACAAGTGAGGATTGGAGAATTGGATTAAAATTAAATCCAAGGATTGCTTCAACATTAACCACTAAAATCACTACAGACGATTTTTTTATAAATGGAGGCGTTTTTGCAATTCATGATAGAACAGATGATCAGAGTTTAAAACGGCCTTATCGTTTAGTTTTAGGCTTAACCTATAACGCAACAACTGGGTTACCATTTCCACTACCTTTTGTAAGTTATTATAGACGCGTAAGTGAGAGTTGGTCATTTTCTCTAGGTGTACCAAAATCAAATGTTAAGCATTTTTTTAACGAAAAAAATCAGGTGCAAGCCTTTGTTGGTTTAGATGGCTATTTTGCACATTTGCAACAACCTTCTCCAATAGAAGGAAAGCAAGTAGAAAACATCTCACTGTCTGTTGCAGTTGGAGGTTTAGGCTACGAGCATTGTTTTACTAAAAACCTAGTCGCTTACGCTTATACAGGCTACACGTTTAGATTAAATAATGTATTAAGAGACAATAATAGAAAAGAAGTTTTTAAATTAGACGATATTAATGCCTTTTATTTAAGAACAGGATTTAAATTTAAAATATAATGTCAAAAATATTAGTAATAGAAGACGAAGCTGCAATACGTAGAGTATTGGTAAAAATACTATCTGAAGAAAACGAAGCCTACTCTGTTGAGGAAGCAGAAGATGGACTAATAGGAATCGAAAAAGTAAAAAAAGACGATTACGACCTCATTCTTTGTGATATAAAAATGCCAAAAATGGATGGTGTTGAAGTATTAGAAGCTGTAAAAAAAATAAAACCAGAAATACCAATGGTTATGATCTCTGGTCATGGCGATTTAGACACAGCTGTTAATACCATGCGTTTAGGTGCTTTCGATTATATCTCTAAACCACCAGATTTAAACCGGTTATTAAATACAGTTCGTAATGCTTTAGATCGAAAAGAATTAGTTGTAGAAAATAAAATTCTTAAAAAGAAAGTAAGCAAAAAATACGAAATGGTTGGCGATAGTAAAGCCATTGCTCAAATCAAGGAAATTATTGATAAAGTAGCTCCTACAGATGCCAGAGTATTAATAACAGGACCAAACGGAACTGGTAAAGAGCTAGTAGCACATTGGTTACACGAAAAAAGCGAACGTGCTAAAGGCCCAATGATTGAAGTCAACTGTGCAGCTATACCAAGTGAGTTAATAGAAAGTGAATTGTTTGGTCACGTAAAAGGTGCCTTTACAAGTGCTGCAAAAGATAGAGCAGGTAAATTTGAAGCTGCAAATGGAGGTACAATTTTCTTGGATGAAATAGGCGATATGAGTCTATCTGCACAAGCAAAAGTATTACGTGCATTACAAGAAAGTCGCATACAACGTGTTGGTAGCGATAAGGATATAAAAGTGAATGTACGTGTAATTGCAGCAACCAATAAAAACCTTAAAAAAGAAATAGCCGAAGGTAATTTTAGAGAAGATTTATACCACAGGTTAGCTGTTATACTTATAAAAGTACCAGCTTTAAATGACAGACGAGAGGATATACCATTATTAATCAATCACTTTTCTTCAAAAATATCAGACGAGCAAGGCACAGCAAAAAAGCAATTTTCAGACAAAGCTGTAAAACTATTGCAAGAGTACGATTGGACAGGAAATATTAGAGAGTTGCGTAACGTTATTGAGCGCTTAATCATTTTAGGAGGTAGCGAAGTGAGTGAGCAAGATGTAAAATTATTTGCAAGCAAATAAAAAATAATTAAAATATTGTAAGGTATTACTTAGGGTACAGACTAAAGCCCAATTAATTAAACTTTTTTAACAAACAATTTTATTATGAAAAAATTCACATTAGCACTTTTAGTTGTTATCACTTCATTTTTTTCCTGTAATAGTGATGATGATACTGTAGTAATTCCAGGAGATAATATCGACTATTTTGCAGTAGCCAATAGAGGTAGTGGTACTGTAACAATTTACAATGCAGATACCAAAGCAAAAATTACAGACATCACATTGCCAGATGCAGATGCAGCACCAACCTATGTAACTTACAGTACACAAAGAGATATGCTGTACGTTTCAGATTTTAATAACTCTAAAGTTATTGCTTACAATGCAGCAGATTTTTCTGTAGCAGATACATATACTACTCAAATGGGATCGTTTCACATGTGGTTAAATGATACTGCAGATCAATTATGGGTAAATAACATTTCAGCAAAAACAACCTCTGTAATTAATTTAGAAACTGGTAACACAATAGATAATTTAGATTTACCTTCAGGGATAATACTCAATGCAGATGCAGCACAACACGATGTTATTTTATCGCCAAATGGAGACTATGCCTATGTAAGCATATTTTCTCAAGCAGGTAATAATTACGTTACTCAGTACAATACTACAGACTTAAGTGTTGTAGGCTCTGTGCAAGTAGGTGGTGATCCTCACCTAACAGTTAATAATAACTTTTTATATATTTTATCTCAAGCCGATGGTAATATAAAAGAATACAACTTTAACGATTTAAGCGAAACAGGTAAATCTGGTGATTACAGTAACGCACATGGTGTAACACAAGGTAATAATAATGATATCTACATCACCAATATTTCAGATAGAGCTATTGGTACTTACAATACTGCTACAGAAGCTATTGGCGCAACAGCAGATGCAACAGCTACAGCAGGAGCAGCTCATAATTTAGCATTTAATCCAAATGCAAACATACTAGCATTAACAATTTCTGGTGGTACTACTGTAGAGTTTTTCGACACAACAGCAACTACAATTACCGCATCTAGTGATGATAATTCTGGCGAAAATCCTTTCGGAATAGTTTACGCAGACAGATAAAATTAAATTAAAACACACTTAAAAAGCTTGGATAGTTACTATCCAAGCTTTTTTGTTTTAAATCACTAAATAGTTTACAGAAAATATTGATATCTTTAAAACAAATTAAAAATTTAAAAGTGAAAAATATTACTATTAGTGACTTTAAAGTCACGTCCAAAATACAACTCTCAAAACAGTCCACAACCTATAATTTAGAAGCCGAAGAAAACGCAGTAAAAAAAGAATTAAAAAGCGTTAGAAAAAAATTAGGTAAAATACAGGACACACTCTATGCGCACGATAAATACGCAGTATTAGTCTGTTTACAAGGTATGGACACCTCTGGTAAAGACAGTTTAATACGCGAAGTCTTTAAAGATTTTAATGCACGAGGCGTACAAGTTTATAGCTTTAAAGTACCAACAGCTTTAGAGCGCGATCACGATTACTTATGGCGACATTATTTAGCATTACCACCTCGCGGAAAATTTGGAGTTCATAACAGAACCCATTACGAAAACGTACTAGTAACACGTGTGCATCCAGAATATATATTAGGCGAACAACTGCCAAATGTACACAGTATAGACGATGTAAACGAGAAATTTTGGGACAAACGTTTTGAGCAAATAAACAACTTCGAAAAACACATAGCAGAAAACGGAACACTAATATTCAAGTTCTTTTTAAACCTCTCTAAAAACGAACAAAAAAATAGACTCCTACGTCGCTTAAACAAACAAGAAAAAAACTGGAAATTCTCTGCAGGCGATTTAAAAGAGCGCAAACTATGGGATAAATACCTAGAGTGTTACGAAGATGCTATAAATAGAACCTCAAAACCACATGCACCTTGGTTTACCATTCCGGCAGACAATAAACCAACAGCACGTTATTTGGTGGCAAAAATTATGTACGACACACTCAAAGAATATACAGATATTAAAGAACCAGAATTAGATGCAGAAACCAAAGCCAATATCGATTTATACAAACAACAATTAAATAAAGAATAGTATAATAATGGCGTTACCACAAGGGTCGCGCTTTCCGTTATATCTTTTTTTGCCATATATGGCAGCAAAAAAAGGATGCCACATCAATCGCTAACGCACTTACCATGAAACAGATAGTATTTATTTTAACACTAGTAATATCAATTAACGTCAATGCGCAAACAGACGAAGAAATTATGCGTACCATTTACACACAATCACTCACCAATGGTAAAAGTTACCAGTGGTTAGACCATTTGTCTAACCAAATTGGAGGCCGTTTGTCAGGCTCAGAAAACGCCGAAAAAGCAGTACAATACACAAAATCCGAACTCGAAAAACTAGGACTAGACAAAGTCTGGTTGCAAGACGTTATGGTGCCAAAATGGGTTCGAGGCGATAAAGAAGTCGGTTACTTTTCAACAAACGGAAACAAACAAGATGTAAACATTTGTGCCTTAGGAGGCTCTGTAGCCACACCCAAAAATGGATTAGAAGCCAAAGTTATAGAAGTTAAAAGCTTTGAGGAATTAGAAGCCTTAGGAGCAGAAAAAGTAAAAGGAAAAATAGTATTCTTTAATGGCGCAATGGATCCAACACTTATAAATACCTTCGAGGCTTATGGAGGTTGCTCAAAACAACGTTATGCAGGCGCTTACGAAGCAGGTAAATTAGGAGCAGTTGGTGTAATTGTACGCTCGTTAAATTTACGTCAAGACGATTTGCCACACACAGGCAGTATGGGCTATTTAGACTTACCAAACGATAAACGCATTCCCTCTGCAGCAATAAGTACCAACGATGCTAATACATTATCTCAAGCATTAAAAGAAGACAGTAATCTAAAATTTTATTTTAAACAAAATTGCGAACAATTTGAAGATGTATTATCCTATAATGTAATTGGAGAAATTACAGGTAGCGAATTCCCAAACGAATATATGGTTGTAGGTGGCCATTTAGACTCTTGGGATTTAGGAGATGGCTCGCATGACGATGGAGCAGGAGTAGTACAATCTATGGACGTTATTCGATTATTAAAACAAAGTGGAGTAACACCAAAACGTACCATTAGAGTGGTCTTATTTATGAACGAAGAAAATGGACTACGAGGAGGTAAAAAATATGCCGAAGAAGCCAAGCGTAAAAACGAAAACCACGTGTTTGCCTTAGAGAGTGATTCAGGTGGCTTTACACCAAGAGGCTTTAGTTTTGATTGTAGTGATGCTAATTTAGAGCGTATAACAAGTTGGAAACCATTATTTAAACCCTATTTAATTCACTATTTCGAAAAAGGCTATAGTGGAGCAGATGTTGGACCTCTAAAAACCGATTCTAATATATTAGCAGGTTTGCGTCCAGATTCTCAACGCTATTTCGACCATCATCACGCTGCAAACGATACCTTTGATGCAGTAAATAAACGCGAATTAGAAATTGGAGCAGCAACCATGACTGGCTTAATTTATTTATTCGATAAATATGGCGTTAACCCTTTGCCAAACGTAAAAACAATTAAAAATTAATACTCTATTTGGAATGAAACGTATTGTTTTATTAATAGCAATTTTAAATATTAGCTTTTTGTCAATAAAAGTCAATGCGCAAGATCCAGAACTTACTCAGAATTCTTGGTATTTGCAAAATCTAATTATTGATGGAGACGATAATTTTCCTCCTTCAAATTCAGAGGTTCAGCAAGTAACTTTAGAGTTTGATACTGTTGATTATGATTTTTCAACAAAAGTATTTAATACTATGTTTAGCCCAATAGATATAACTTATAATACAACAAACACAGCATTTACCGTCAATAGTTTAACTCAGACTTTAAGCGTAGCGAATTTACAGGAGAATCAGGATTTCGAAATAGTTTACTTTCAAGAGTTTTGGTATCCTAATGATGGAGCGTTATTATCATATACGATTGTTCAAAATACTAATGGTAGCAGAACATTAACTATAACTGCAACTAATGGAGACCAAGCTATATACGGAAGTTCGGTTTTAAACACAAAACAAGAGTCCCTTAAAACTATCGAAATTTATCCAAATCCAGTAGTAAATCAATTAACTTTAAAAACTATTAATAATAAACTTAGTGTTTCTGTTTTCAATAGTAATGGACAACTTAAAATGACTAAAAATATAGAATCTGCTAATTCTACTTCAATAAATATTGAAGCGTTAAAAGCAGGAATTTATTTTTTCGTTTTTAAATCTAAAAATGGCAAAACCGAAACAAGAAAAGTAGTTAAAATTTAATACAATTAAAATCATGACACATTTAGGAGTAGTAGGACCATGGCAAATAATAATAATACTTTGCGTATTTATATTTCCCATTATTGCAATAATAGATATTGTAATAAATGAGTTTAAAGGTAAAAACGACAAATTAATTTGGATTTTAATTGTGCTCTTTTTTAGTTTAGTAGGCACACTTTTGTATTTTATAATTGGAACAAAACAAAAAATTAAAAAGTAATTATGAAGAATTTTTGTAGTGTTATAGCACTGTTGTTAATTATGGTTTCAACTGCTCAAAATAAAGATGCCTCAACGCAATTACCATTTTATGAGCTGCCAGAAGCTTCAGAACACTATACTGCTGGTACAGTAGCAGCAAGACAAGTAGAGGCTTTAGGATTTAGATTCTATCATGCAAGTGATGGGTTAACCAAAAAAGATTTAGCCTATAAACCAAACGAAGAAGCAAGAACCTCATTAGAGACCATTCAGCATATTTACGATTTGTCTTTAATTGTACTAAATTCTACGTTGAAAAAACCGAACATAAGAGATAATAAAGAAATACTTTCCTATTTGGAATTAAGAGCACAAACACTCAAAAATTTACAACAAGCAGCAGCTATTTTAAAAGCAAGTGACGATATCTCACAATTCAAAATAATATTTGGAGAGCGTGAAATTCCATATTGGAATACTATTAATGGACCAATAAGCGATGCGATTTGGCATTGTGGACAATTAGCGTCTTTTAGACGTATAACAGACAATCCAATTAACTCTAAAGTAAATCATTTTACAGGAACAGTAAAGGAGTGATCATTAAAAGCCTACAAAGTATCCCTCAAACGCTTCATTTCTAAATCCCTTAACTCTAGTGCTAATTCGCTAGCATCCCAATAACCATACTCTAGTACTATTTTTCCGTTTAAAAACTGATAAGTAATGTGAACTGGGATTTGAATTTTCTTGTTGTTTTCATTGAGGTTACCTTCCCAAATTCCCCAAAAATTAACCCATTTTTTTCCATCATCGTCAGTAATCATTTCATATTCTCTTCTATCGTCTTCAAAAGCTCTGGTTAAAAAACTAGAATCATTTTTTTTATGATATTCAGGGAGTTTTGTAGCCGTAAAATAATTGTTTCTGGTGTTATAATACACTTTTGCAGTATCTGCATAGTGAGAGACTAAACTGTCCCATTTCATATAATCGTAATTATTTATTGCTGTTTTTACAATGTCAATCTCTGGTGAGTTTTGAGTGTAACGCGACGAATTTGTTGTGCAGGATACTAATATTAAAATCAATACTCCTATTCCTATTACATTTTTCATACAAAAGAATTTTAGTTGTGGTTTCTATTTAAAGTAGGATTATTTGTAAGTGTAAACTGTTTGCTTAACAAATAATGGCGTTATTTGGTAGTTGAGGTTGATTGATAAGGCATCTTGTAATTCTTCCTTTAAAATACAAAAAAGTAATGACTTACACGTTGTTTTCTTATGTATTTAACTCATTATCAGCTTATTTTAGTGGTTAGTGTTGAGTTTTTTTTATAAAACGCATTATAAATTTTATCTAAAACTCTTCAGTTTAAACTAAAGAAAGTGCTTATAATTGCCAGTATAAAGAGTGTTAATAATCCGTATTAAAAAATATTGGTTAAAAGACTTTGGTTATGTATTTTTGCAACATCAAAAAATTTGGAAAATTCTCTATAAAGAGAAAATTATAAATATAACTTTACTATGAATTTACACGAATATCAAGGAAAAGAATTATTAAGCAGCTTTGGCGTACGTATCCAACGTGGTATCGTTGCACAAAATGCTCAAGAAGCAGTTGCAGCAGCAAAAAAGTTAACTGAAGATACAGGAACAGGTTGGCACGTTATTAAAGCTCAGGTTCATGCTGGTGGACGTGGAAAAGGTGGAGGAGTTAAGCTTGCTAAAAGCTTAGAGCAAGTTGAAGAAATTGCAGGACAAATAATAGGTATGGATTTGGTAACACCACAAACTTCGGCAGAAGGGAAGCGTGTTCACCAAGTATTAGTTGCAGAAGATGTGTACTATCCTGGAGATACTGAGCCAGAAGAATACTATATGTCTGTATTATTAAATAGAGGTTCTGGTAAAAATATGATTATGTATTCTACCGAAGGTGGAATGGATATTGAAACTGTTGCTGAAGAAACGCCACACTTAATTTTTCATGAAGAAATTGATCCTGCTACAGGAATTTTACCTTTCCAAGCACGTAAAATTGCTTTTAATTTAGGATTATCTGGAGCAGCTTTTAAAGACATGACAAAATTTGTAACTGCTTTATATACAGCTTACGATAAGTCAGATTCTTCTTTATTCGAAATTAACCCAGTATTAAAAACAAGTGATTCTAAAATTATGGCTGTAGATGCTAAAGTATCTTTAGACGATAATGCATTATTTAGACATAAAGATTTAGCCGCTTTACGCGATTTACGCGAAGAAAATGCCATTGAAGTAGAAGCAGGAGAACATGGTTTAAACTATGTAGACCTTGACGGAAACGTTGGTTGTATGGTAAATGGAGCAGGTTTAGCTATGGCAACCATGGATTTAATTAAGCAAGCAGGTGGAGAGCCAGCTAACTTTTTAGATGTTGGTGGTACTGCAGATGCTGCAAGAGTAGAAATTGCTTTCGAGCTTATTTTAAGAGATCCAGCGGTAAAAGCTATTTTAATTAACATTTTTGGTGGTATTGTACGTTGCGATCGTGTAGCGCAAGGTGTAATTGATGCCTATAAAAATATGGGTAATATCGAAGTGCCAATTATTGTACGTTTACAAGGTACAAATGCAGATATTGCTAAAAAATTAATCGATAATTCTGGATTAGACGTAATGAGTGCTACAGAATTTCAAGAAGCAGCAGATAAAGTACAAGCTGTTTTAGCAAAATAATTTTATCTTAATTTATATTTTAATTTATTAACCTACAAGTGCTTAATGTGCTTGTAGGTTTTTTTTATGTTCTATTTAAAGCCTTAGCAATGCCATTTTTTAGTATTTTTGAGTATTAATTAAATCCAAAAATTATGAAAATAAAATTACTATTACTTTTTTGTATTACTACAACACTTGCCATTGCGCAAGCACCAATAAATAACTATTTTAGTCCTGCAATGTCACAGTTTGCAATTGTATCTGGTACAATAGACCAAACACCTAATGGAGCCAATGCTGCTTGGGATTTTGGTACGCTCACATCTGGTGGTACAAATACAGATACTTATGCTGCTCCAACTGCAGGAGAACTAGCTAGTTATCCTGGAACCACACAAGTATTAACTATTACAGATAATGCCTCTAACACAAACCAAGCATTTTTTAAAGTAACAGGTTCAGCTTTATCTTTAATTGGAGCCAGTAATCCTGAGTTTACCTTAGATTACAATACAGACAATGCATTAGTTGGGTCGTATCCATTAACTTTTGGCGGAACTGCAACTGTAGATGCTATTGCTGGTACAATTAATGCGCAAGGTCAGTCACCTACATATACTGGTACTATAATTACAGAAGTGGATGCTTATGGAATGTTGGATTTTGAAGTTACAGGACAAGGCACTTATACTGGAAGTGTAACACGTATAAAATCTGAACAATCAATTAATTTTACGCTCTTCGGGTTTATTCCTGGAACTGCTTTAATTACAAGTTATAATTATTATAAAGATGCTGATGGTGCTTTAGTATTTAGAACATCCGAAGGGAATGTAAGTGTGCCTGGCGCTAATATTAATGAGTCTTTTTCTTCTGCGGAAGCATTAATAACAAACACATTATCTATAAACCAGAACGACTTAATAGCTAATACAATGAGTCTTTATCCTAACCCAACAGAAAATGTATTGACTATTAAAATTAATAATACAGTTGCTATACAATCTGTGAAAATTATAGATATTAATGGCAGAACAGTATTAACTGCAGAAGGGAATGCTAATACTATAAACGTGAATGCATTACAAACAGGACTTTATACAGTATCTATAATTACTGAATATGGTATAGTAAACAAAAAATTTATTAAAAAATAATAACAGTGTAATTGCAAACTAAATAAAACTTAAAAGAGCAACTTAATCGTTGCTCTTTTTGTTTTTAGGAATCGTTTTTAATAGATTCTTTTTATTGCTAAATTTTTTAGGATGTGCTTTTTTAGAAGGTGTTGTTTTTGTTTTATCTTCCTTCTTTGGCATTGGACCTCTTAAATGAATGACTAATCCATTTAAGAAATTACGTAATATTTGGTCTCCACATTCTACATAATTAGGATGGTCTTCTCGTCTAAAAAAAGCGCTTAATTCGCTTTTAGAAACTCTAAAATCTACTAATTCTAATATTTTAATAATATCGTCGTCTCGTAACTTATGTGCTACTCTTAGTTTTTTAAATATGTCATTATTTGTCATATCACAAAGTTATTAGTATTTGCTTAAACAAGTTAACTATTTTAAAAGTTTTCTTATGTAATTAATTAACACTTTAGAATTTAAAAGTATAGATATGTTACAAAAAATATGAAAACTAATGCAGTTTACATTTTTTAGGTTGAATGTGTTTTTTCGTTAATTTATTTTATTCAATTTGCGATAAGACGTTTAACGTTTAATGTGGCTAACCTATTTAAAATCTGTACTATAAGTAAGATTTTTAGTGCAGTTTAACGATAAGTTTAGGTGTAGAAAATTTAAATGTTTATTGTTTTTTTTATAATAAAAAGACCAAAAGCTTTAATTATCGATATAAACCAAGCATTTATTCGATGAGTTACAAGTAATGGCTGATGATAAAATATAGATTTTTTATAATTTTATAATGTTACTAAATAACACTCAATAATGGTAAATAGAGTAGAAAAATTAAGTTTACTTTCCGAAATGATTTCATTTGCAAAATGTGATCAACCCATTAAATCTGTAGAATATGATTTTTTACTTGGTGTCGCCAAGCAATTAGAAATTTCTAGAGAGGATTTTGATTACCTTGTAGAGAACCCAATAAACTACATTCACCTTAATTCTCATAGTGAACGTATAATACAATTTCATAGATTGGTTTTACTTATGAATGTGGATAATGAAACTTCAAAAAAAGAGATTATAAAACTATTTAATTTTGGTTTAAGAATGGGTTTAAGTCATGAGTCTATTACAAGAGTTTTGTATTTAATGGATAGCTTTCCAAATAAAATAGTACCACCAGACGTCCTTATCGATATTTTCAAGGTTCAGTATAATTAAGTGAAACTCTAAATTGAAAAGCCTTTTGGCGCATTCAATTTAGTTAGTTGAACTTATTCCTGCGCAGGCAGATATCTCAAAAACAAATAACTCTCTAAATTACAAAGCTTTTTATACTTTTAATTTAGAGAGTTGAAATTTAGAAATCAAAACGTATTTGTGTGTTAATTTCCAGATGCGTTATACTCAGATTGGTATTTTTTCAAAAATTCTTTTTGGTTTTCAATCATTTGTTCTTTCATTTTAATAAGTTCAGAAAACTCTTTACCAAAATCATTCTCAAAAAAATTATTATTAAAAAAATGCTTAGTAAAAAGCGAGTCTGGAGTAAACAAATCTTCAAAACTATCCTGTTTTAAGTTTGAGAAATTTTTAAAAAATTTAGATTCAAAATTTGCTAGTAAACTGTCTTTTTCAATGGAAGATAATTTATCATAGTTAGTACTAGACGACCAAGTATATATACTGTCGTATCTAATTAAATTTCCATTTTCATCAAACTCTTTATCTACTTTCCAAGTGCCTTTAGGTGTCTCAGTTGTTTTAATTTGGTTTTCTTCTTCTTTAGGATTTTGTCCATTACAACTTAAACTAACTAAGGCTAAACTTAAAATTAAAATATACTTTTTCATTGCATAAATTTTAAATTAGAATTTAACTTAAAATGGGTTAGGCATTATAGATACCACCAGTTTCGAGCGATTTTATTAGTTTATTTTGATTAAATACGTTGCAAAACCGTTTGCCATCTTTATACCAAACACATTCTAAATGGGTATTGTTACTTGTTAAGCCAAATATATTTTTTACTGGTACATATTTAAGTACTTCCATTTTTGGCTTATCAGAGGTTCCTTTTAATTTAACCCAATCTCCAGGTTTAAATTTTCTTCTCATAATAAAAACTTTAAAATAGTTGTACATTAATAGGTATAACTAAGTAAAGTTAGAGGTTGTAATTAACCTCTAACTTTAAAGCTTATTAAAATCAATTTGTGACGTTAAAGCGATTAAGAAATTTTAATCGTTCTGGCTGGTTTTTTCTTTGCTTCTTCACGTTTAGGTAAAAGAATATTTAAAATACCATCTTTGTATTTGGCTTCAATTTTATCCTCATCTACACTTTCTGGTAACGTAAACGTTCTTTTAAAAGAAGAGAACTCAAACTCTTTACGTGTATATCCTTCTTCTTGGTGTTCATCTTCTTTTTTAACTTCTGTAGAGATGGACAACACTTGGTTATCGAGATCTAAATTAAAATCATTTTTCTTTAAACCAGGAGCAGCTAATTCTACTAAAAATGCCTCTGCATTTTCTTTGATATTAACTTTTGGTAAAGAAAGTTCGGTTGTAAAATTAGAACTGAACATTGATGGTAAATTACTGTTTAGTACTTCGTCTAACCAGTTGAATCTTGGGAAGTTTACAGTTGAATTAGTGTTTGTTAAACTTCCGTTTTTAGGAACATTAATTAAATTGCTCATAATTACAAAATTTTAAATTAAACATTATTTCAAATATTGATATATAGTTATCAATCTTACCAAAATAGAAGCAAAAAAAATACCAAACTTGGTAAAATCGATTTTTGTTTATTAGTATTAAAAATATATTAGTCTTTATAAGGAAAACTAACAAATTGACAGATTTTATACTGAAATTCTGTCATTTTTTATAAAATAAAGTATTATAAATTTCTGATTTTTAACTATTTAAAAATAAATTTTTCTTTGCTTTTAATTGTGATTTTTTACGCTAAATTCGATTATCATCTGAAATAAAACATTGAAACGATTTTATATTAACGAAGCATAGTAAGCAATTTGAGGAAAATTTTGAGAATATACCAAATTTTGGTATATTTATATTAAATTAATTTTAAAATGAACAAAAACACATCAATATCACTCGGAAATTATTTTGACCAATTCGTCCAAAGTAGTATTAACGAAGGAAGATTTAAAAACGTTAGCGAAGTTATTCGTGCAGGATTAAGACTTTTGGAAGAAGAAGAAAACAAAGTGATTGCTTTAAAAAACGCAATTCAAGAAGGAATTGACAGCGGAATTGCTCACGATTTTGACCCAAAAAAACATCTTGAATCCCTAAAAGCGAAAAAAAACTTGAATGTCTGAATATAAACTGACGAACAAAGCTGTTGCTGATTTATCAATAATCTGGGAATATACATTTGAGGTTTGGTCTGAAAAACAAGCTGACAAATATTATGATGATTTAATTTCATATTGTGAGGAAATAGCTAAAAATCCAGATTTAGGAAAACAATACGAGGGAATTTCAAAACAACTTCTCGGAATTCAAGTAAACCGACACATAATATTTTATCGATTATTAAGTGAAGATTATATTGAAATAACAAGAGTCTTACACGAAAGAATGGATTTAAAAAAAAGAATAGCTGAATAAAAACTGCGTAGAACAAAGTTTATAATTCATTGCTAGTTCTCGCCTAGCTGGAAATTCCTTCGGAATTTCCTCTGGTTCGTTTTTGTTTACTAAATTAGTTACTTAAATACGCAACAAACCATATACAAACACAATAATCGAACTCCACAAAAAACCTAAGCCTTCAACTCTTATAACTTACCTTGATAACTTTTAATATCGTCACGAAGTTTTGCAGCAACAATACAATCAAAGGCTTTTGCGACAGCTTCCATTGTTTTTGTGCTATTAATTATAATATTTTAGGCACTTTTTAAACTTGACTTTCTCTATTTTTTACGCTAACTTCGATTATCGTCTGATATAAAACATTGAAACGATTTTATATCAACGAAACATTGTACACAAGCTAAAAAAACGAACTACATCACGTTCAAACACATTTAATTTTGTTCGTGCCTCTCAAAATCAAAAGAGTTTTCCCTAACTCATTATTATTATCTAAATTTGATTACTAACAAAAAAATAATTTACTTAAAAATGATTAATAAAATATCTTTTAAAAATTATAAATCATTTAAGGATGAACAAGTTTTAGAATTAAAACCTTTAACTGTAATCATTGGAAAAAATAGTTCAGGAAAAAGTGCTGTGGTTAAACTACCTACACTAATAGAAGGTTCACTGTCAGGCAATTTTGAAGACCCAATATTAACTGTAAACAATGAAGTAGAATTAGGTGCTGAATTCAGAGATTTGATTTATGGACGAGAGGTAGGAACTCTAAACTTAACATTAGAACAAGGAGATGAAAAATTAAAACTTGAAATAGCTTCTGGTTTAAAAGAAACTGACCTTCCTAAAATAAGAAAATGGAATTTAAATAATCAAGTAGATTTAATATATAAAGATATTCAAGACACTTATTACGATAATCTCACCAAACAAACAATCAAAGTTAATTTCAATGGTTTTAATATTGAATCTATTGATAATTCTAGCTTGGAAAATTTGATTGGTAAAAAATTGACATTAAACACAAATTACATTGGACCTTTTCGAGATGTTCCAAATCGCACGTATAGTAGTCGAGGTAATACAAAAAGTTTAAAGAATGGAATTAGAGGAGAATTGACATACCAAATTCTTTTACGAGATTATCTTTATAACGAAGGTAAACTTATCAAGCAAGTTAGTAATTGGTACGAAGAGAACTTTGATGGTTGGGGATTACAAATTAATTCAAACTCAAAACCTGATTATAAAATAGAATTAAAAAGAAGTAATCCTGAGTTTAGCATAAACCTTAGAGATGTTGGAGAAGGAATGAGCCAAGTATTACCTTTGGTCGTAAGTGCTTTTACAGATGATGAAGATGAAATTCTTACTATTTTAGAGCAACCAGAATTGCATTTACATCCAGCTGCACATGGAAATCTTGCTCAATTATTTGCCGATTCAACTAAGAAAACTAAAAATAAATTTCTAATTGAAACTCATTCAAATAATTTTGTTCTAAGAATAAGAAGATTAATAGCTCAAAAAGATTTAAATAATAATGATGTAGCACTATATTCTGTAGAGTACGATTCGGTTAACAACACAAGTATATTGAAAAAAATAGATATTCTTGAAAATGGAGATGTTTCTTATTGGCCAACAAATGTGTTTAGTGAAGCACTTGACGAAACCATAGCTATACGAACAGCGCAATTAGACCGTAAATAGATATGCTCATTAAATTTGATTCTGACTTATTCCATCAAGAAGTTAATACAAAAGATATATCTTTTTTAATAGCGATATTCTCTGATAATTATAGATATGACTTTATAGCTGAATTATCTGAAATTAATAATTCAAGTTTATTTAATCAACTTTCACCAATTGATCAAAAATTGTTGGAAGAATATTTTAACAGATATGTTACTCAGCCAAAAAAAGAAATAAATTTTAGAGTATCATTAAAAAATGAATCTGATAAAGATTTGAATTTTGAGGAATCTAAAATATTCTTTAATCAACAATATTTATTAATCTTAGAAAACAATCTAAATGATGGATATTTTGTAGATACAATTATAAATTGCTTTAAATCAAAAGCGAGAAAAATTAGTAGACACAAAAACAAGGATTGGTTAGTTTATTATAATGGTGGCGGTTGTACTAATATAGAAAACACTATAGAGGCAAATAAAAAAAGATACCAACACTTACCAAAAGATAACCACAAATATTTAAGATGCTTTGTTCTCATTGATAGTGACAAAAAATTCCCAACTCAAGGAAATTCAGCAGAAAGACAAAAATTATTTGATTATCTGGATGAAAACGAAATAAAATATCATCAATTATACAAACGTGAGGCAGAAAATTATTTACCTTTTGAAATTCTTGAAAAAATTGAACAAAACGAAGACTTTATTAAAGTTTATAAAAGATTAAATGACGACGTCAAAGATTTTATAGATTTAGAAAATGGTTTTCCTGATAAAAATAGAGATACATTAACACCTGAATTATCAAATTTATATAAAAATGTTTCAGATGATGATTACAATTTTCTTAGGAAGAATAGTTTAAAAATTAATAACTTTAAGGCAGAATTGCCAAAACTATTTATTAAGGCTAATAAAGAGGCATTAAAGGATAGAATTAAGCATCAAGTGGATTCTAATGAATTTGAGACTTTATTAGAAAAAATAACCAACGAACTTTAAAATGAGTAAGCAAATACAAGTCAAACCAGATGTTCATAGGATTCTTAAATTCCTTTCTTTAATTGAAGATGGTAAATTTAAAATTCCAACTTTTCAAAGGGATTTTGTTTGGGGAGACAAAGAAAAAATTGAATTATTTGACAGTATTAGTAAAGAATATCCTATCGGCTCAATTCTTTTATGGCAACCTAAAAGTAATTTTGCCAATAAATCAGATATTGGTCCTTATAAAATAAAGCAGAACAGTGATTCTAATTATTTCTATATTTTGGATGGTTTTCAAAGATTGTCGACTCTTTTTGGATGTTTGACAAACCCAAATAAAACAGAATTAGAAATTGACAGAGAGAAACTTGAAAAAGAGTTTACAATGTTCTATGATTTGGAAGAGGAAGAATTCAAAATGAAAAAAAGAAATTCTATCACAGAAATCCCTGTTTATCAACTAGTAGATACATTTGAATTTTTAAATTATATAGATACGCTTAGGAATGAAGATATAGACCCAGAAGACGTTAGTAAATATATTGAACGCGCTAAAAAACTATCCTCAACTTTAATAGATTACCAAATCCCTTCAATCGAAATTTATGGTGGTGGTATTAAAGATGCTGTTGATATATTTTCAAGAGTTAATTCTAAGGGAATTGACATTTCGTCCGATTGGATGCTATCTGCATTAACTTCAAATGAAGACAATGGTTTTAATCTCGGCGAATTATTTGAAGAATTATTAATTGATTTAAGAGAATATAATTTTCATAAAATAAAAAGAGAAATACTAGTTCAGTGTATTCAAAGTTCTTTTGGAAAAATTTACTTTGATCAACCCATTGAAAGTTTAGTAAATTTAGAATCTTTTAGGAACACTTCATTAAAAGCTATATCCAGCATAAAAAAAGCGGTCCAATTCTTATTTGAAAACTTATTAGTAGTTGACAAAAGATTATTGCCTTATAATAATCAGCTAATATTTTTAACACACTTTTTTAATAATGTCGACGAACCTAATCCTAATCAGATAAATAAATTAAAGGATTGGTTTTGGATAACAACATACTCTAATTATTTTACTATTTTTTCACTTAGTAAAATAAGACTTGCATTTGAACAGTTTATTAAATTCACTTATAATGAATCTGAAAATCCAGTCTTTTTTGAAAAAAGCAATCAGTTATTTTTCACAGCAGATTTACCAAGTTCAGTGTCAGCAGGTAGTGTACGTTCAAAAGCATTTCAGCTGTTTTTATTAAATTATTCAAACGATTTTAATTCTGTAAATTCTTATGATATAGAAACATACAAATTAGTATCGTTATTTAAAGGAGATAGAAGCCATTCAGCAATTGTTCCTTTGTTAATTTATTCAAAAAATTCTAGATTGAATTTGCCTTTTGAGTATAATAAACAAAAAGATTTATCATACATTTTAAGCAATTACAACATTGATGATGAATTGGAAAAATTCTTTATTTTCCCTGAGTTTCGTGAATATAATGAAAGTCAAAACAAAGAAAGAATACTTGATTTAAGATTAGAAGCTATTCAGGAAGAGGAAAAAGCTTTTGTTGACGACTTAGATTTGGAATATGTAATGATTCTTTTACCATTCTAACTATTTAAAACAAGCACATTTAAATTTATTCGTGCCTCAAAAATTTAAAAGAGCTTTCACTTCTAGTTTCAATTGAAATTGATTTTTAATATTAGAAAAAATCTGAATGAATAAAAGCCAGTGTACAACAACGTGTATAAAACATAGCTATTATAGGCTTTCCGAGAGTTTTTTGCTTATTTACCAAGTACGCCAAATTTTTTATTTGGTTATATTTATAAAAGAAATTTAAACATAAAAATAAAAAATTCGGCTTGTGCTAAATCCGAAAAGTTAGCGTTTATTTATACGCTACGTTTCATACACAAGACCGATAATCGAACTCCACAAAAAACCTAAGCCTTCAACTCTTCTAACTTACCTTGATAACTTTTAATATCGTCACGAAGTTTTGCAGCAACAATAAAGTCTAAGGCTTTTGCAGCTGCTTCCATTGTTTTACGTTTTTCACGGATTTTCTTTTCCAATTCTGCTTTAGTTAAGTATTCACTTTCAGGTTCGGCAGCTTTTAAGGCTTCCAATTCATAACTATAGGTACTTACAGAGTTTTTAGATAATGCACTGTCTAAACTTTTATTTAATGCTTTTGGTACGAGATTATGTTTGGTGTTATAGTCTATTTGTTTTTGGCGTCTGTATTCGGTTTCGTCAATTGTTTTTTGCATGCTTTTGGTAATCTTGTCGGCATACATTATTGCTTTACCATTTAAGTTTCTTGCAGCTCTACCAACAGTTTGGGTTAGCGAGCGGTTAGAACGTAAAAACCCTTCTTTATCTGCATCTAAAATTGCGACTAAAGAGACTTCTGGTAAATCTAAACCTTCACGTAATAAATTTACACCAACTAGCACATCGTAAATTCCTTTACGTAAATCTTGCATTATTTGTACACGCTCTAATGTATCTACATCACTATGGATGTAATTTACTCTAATACTAATTCGGCTTAAATATTTAGTTAATTCTTCAGCCATACGTTTGGTTAATGTAGTGACTAAAGTACGTTCGTCTTTTTCTATACGTTGTTGGATTTCTTCAATTAAATCATCGATTTGGTTTAAGCTTGGACGAACTTCTATAATTGGATCTAACAAACCTGTTGGTCTAATCACTTGCTCAACATAAACACCATCGGTTTTTTGGAGTTCGTAATCTGCAGGAGTTGCACTCACGTAAACCACTTGGTTTTGTAAAGCTTCAAACTCTTCAAACTTTAAAGGCCTGTTATCCATTGCAGCTGGTAGTCTAAAACCATATTCGACTAGGTTTTCTTTTCTGCTTCTGTCTCCTCCATACATAGCATGGACTTGCGAAATGGTAACGTGACTCTCGTCAACAACCATTAAATAATCGTCTGGAAAATAATCTAATAAACAGAAAGGTCGCGTTCCTGGCAATCTGCCATCCAAATATCTAGAGTAGTTTTCAATACCAGAACAATAGCCTAATTCTCTAATCATTTCCAAATCAAATTCTGTACGTTCTTTAAGGCGTTTGGCTTCTAAGTGTTTACCAATGTCTTTAAAATAATCGTGTTGCTTTACCAGATCGTCTTGGATTTCTCTAATGGCACCTTGCAGTACGTCTGGCGAGGTTACAAACATGTTTGCTGGATAGATGTTTAATCGGTCGTATTTCTCAACAACTTCGTTGGTTTGAATATTGAAGGCTTCGATATCTTCAATTTCATCACCAAAAAAGTGAATCCTAAAAGCATCGTCTGCATAACTTGGGAAAATATCTACTGTATCGCCTTTTATTCTGAAGTTTCCATGTTTAAAATCTGCTTCAGTCCTAGAGTATAAACTTTGTACGAGTTGGTGTAATAATTTGGTACGCGAAATCACCTGATCGCGTTTTATAGTAATTACATTCTTCTGAAATTCCACAGGATTCCCAATACCATATAAGCAAGATACCGAAGCGACAACAAGTACATCGCGACGACCAGAGAGTAGAGAAGAGGTTGTGCTTAAACGCATCTTCTCAATTTCTTCGTTTATAGATAAATCCTTTTCAATATACACTCCAGAGGTTGGAATGTAGGCTTCTGGTTGATAATAATCGTAATAAGACACAAAATACTCAATAGCATTATTAGGAAAAAACTGTTTAAACTCTGAGTATAATTGAGCTGCTAAGGTTTTATTATGTGCTAAAACTAAGGTTGGTTTCTGTACCTCTTCAATAACATTAGCCATTGTAAACGTTTTTCCAGAGCCAGTTACACCAAGCAAGGTTTGGTACTTTTCGTTGGTGTTTAAACCATCCACTAATTGTTTTATCGCTTGTGGTTGGTCACCTGTTGGTTTAAAGTCGGATTCAATTTTAAATTGCATGTATTTATAGAACTAAAGAGTTGTGTCTTGTAAAATTAAGGAATATATAGCAGAAAAACTGGTATAGTAAAGTTAACGTAATAAAGAAAAATGTCCTCTATACTCCGTTCCATCTTTAAGCTTAGTATAATACCAATAATCTGTACTTGGTAAATTTTTCCCGTTAAGGGTTCCGTCCCAACCTCTTGTTTGCGGAGTAATTATGGTTATTAGTTTTCCATAGCGATTAAAAATGAACACTTTAGTATTAGCATCAAATTCTAAATCATTTCCAAAAGGATTCCAGGTTGGATTAAAGTGGTCTCCATTTGGTGAGAAATAACTTGGGAAACTTAGTACCGAAATGGTAAATGTATCTGAATCACTTCCGCACTCATTAATATCTCTCACATAAACCGTATGTGGTCCAAAAGATACACCAGTAAAAGTGTTACTTGTTTGGTAGCTTCCGTTTTCATTATCCAAAGCATATTCATAATTACCAGAACCACTAACATTTACAGTAACTGTATTATTTACTGCTAATGAGGTGTAATCTATACTTTCAATAATTGGATTGGACGAAGGGATAACTGTAATGTCTCGTGTCGCAGAACATCCATTAGGATCTGTAACGATTACAGTGTACGTTCCGATTTCGTTAGCTTCAAAAAAACTAGTGGTTACTGTTGTGGTTTGATTATTAAATAACCATTCGTAGTAATAATTACTAGGCGAATCGTTTTGCACTCCTCCAATTAAAGTAATGGTTTCTGGGAAGGTATTAGTACAGTATATAAGCGTTTCGTCTGGTAATACTTCTGGAGTATATAATGTATTTAGTGTAACTGAAGTTGTGGCGTAACATTGGCTGTCAGATTCTATTCTCACAAAAATTGTTTGCGAATTGGCTACTGTATTTGTAAAAGTTGCGCCTAACGGATTATTTGTGGTTAACGCATCCTGCTCAGCAAGATAGTAACTAATAGAAGCCTCTCCTGGAATTTGAGTTGCAATTGAAGCACTTATGGCTTCTAAATCGAAAGTTGTAAAACCATCTACTGGACTGTTATCACATTCAAAAACGGGATTTATTGTAAAAGAATTGTTGCTAGTTTCTAAAGTTAACTCTGCAATTGTGTAGCATCCTAGCTGATTTTCGACACGAGCAAACAAAACTTGAGAAACACTTGTGTTTTCAAATTGAGTAGCTGTTTGTATTGGATTTGTGTTGTTTTCGGCTTCGGTTTGCGTTAAAAAGAAGTCTGTTATAAATATAGAATCGTCGTTATTAGTAATTTCGTCTTCGGCATTAAATAAATCATAGACAGATAATCCTGCTTGGTCGCTTTCGCAGTTAATTAGTGTAGTATCAACAACTACAGGAACCAGAAAATACTCTATAGTAACATCTCCATATACAATGCAACCATTATTTAGGAGTATTTCTACTTGATACGCTCCAGCTTCGGTAACATCAAATTCGAAACAATTTGCGCAAGAATTAGCAGTTTGTAACACACCATCTTTAAACCAAGAGTAGGTTGCAGCATCTGGATTAAACGCATTGAGTGTTAAGGTCTCGTTTTCGCATAAAGGATTTCCTGTAGCAATTAATTGGTCTGGACCTAAATCTGTGCTTAATTGAAAACTGCCAGCTTCTAAAAACACAGCAGAGTCGAATCTAAAATTTTGCTCATCTGCGATAACTAACTTTACTTGATAGGTTTGGTTAGGAACTATTACAGCAGTAGCTGTTAAAATATCCGTTTGGCCATTAAAATTTATAGGTTCGTAGTTAGAGTCGTTCCAACTTCCAAAATAAGTTTCGTTTATTGGGTCACAAGAACCAGGAATACCAGAATGTACTGTGGTTACTTTTACTGGTGTTTGCGTGTCTGGTACTAAAGCAATATTACTAAATTGTTGTTCACCTAATGGTCGAATTAAAAAACCAAATAAATCTGAAAACTGACAGGTATTTGAATTGCCTTCTTGGTATTCTTCTGAAGCAAAAAGATATCGAAAACTTACTGCTTCTGCATTAGATGTAAATTCAAACTCTAAGATTGTAGCATTAGTTGTGTTATTTTCATCCAAAATAACTTCTAAATCATTGTCTCCATTCCAATTTGGTGCATCATCATCACTCAAGCTAGTATTTGGTCCAGGTACATTACTTAAACGTCCTGTACTTAAAACAATACCATTTTGAAAAGGGAATGTAGTTCCTGTGGCATCGAAATAACCATAACTTTGGTCTGCACCTCCAAAATCACCACCAACGACATTGGTGACTTGTACATTAGAAATACAATCGCTATCGATAAGGATATCCTCTACTAACTGTTGAGGCGAATACGTTTGGCTATCTACTGTAATGTTTTGGGAAACCCCAAAAAAAGACAGTAAAAAAAAGGTGTAAAACAAAAAATTCTTCATCAATTGCAATTGGAGTGCAAAGATAAAGAACTCTTTAAATTTATATATTATAAAATGTGTTAAAGCCTGTTAATTATAAACGTAAAGCGAAATGGCCTTTAACATCAAACTCAATACCATTATATTTTACATTGGCAACAAACCAATAGTCGTTTGCAGGCATCATATTACCATTATAGCGACCATCCCAACCTATTGAGTCGTGTTTTAATATAGTAAGTAATTTTCCAAAACGATCGTAAATAAATACTTTTGTACCTGTTAATTGCTGGACACCTGTAATGTGCCAAGTATCGAAATAGCCATCGCCATTTGGTGTAACAAATTTTGGAGTGTCTATCACTACAACATCTTTGGTTACAGGATTACAACCATTAATATCTATTACAGTAATAGTGTGAGGTCCAATAGCTACATTTTGGAAAAACCCTGTAGTTTGATAATCTCCATCATCTAGTTGGTATAAATAGGTTCCAATACCACTTACACTTATTGTTATATTATTTGGATCTGCAAAATCTACAGTTTCTGTAAATTCAATGTTTGCGGCTTCGGATTCTGTAACCGTAAAAGTTGATGTTGTTTGGCAACCAAATTGTGAAGTAACAGTTACTGAATATGTTCCAATTTCTGTTATTTCTATAGCTGAAGTGGTTGCGTTTGTTGACCATAAATAGGTGTCTGTAGTAAAATCAGTTTCAGCAGAAACTACAAGTGGTAAATTATCTAAACACACCACTTGATTTTGTATTGAATTTTCTGGTTTTCGGTTTACAAAAATTAAAAAACTTGTGGTATTAAAACAATGTGTTGTGTTATTTTCTACTCTAACAAATAGTTCTTGCTCGTTAAACGCTTCGTAATTTAAATCTGCAATAGCATTTTGATTGTTAATGGCATCTGTTTCGGTTTCAAAATAACTTACAGTAAAGTTGTCAGGATTTTGAGTGCCTAAAACCTCACTATTCTGTTGTGATAAATCAAATACAAATAAGCCATCAAAATCGGTATCACAACTTTCTAAATTAGAAGGCATATTTGCCATTGGAGTCGCTTCAACTTGAACAATAAAAGAAGAAGTATTAAAACATTGAGTTATTGTATTTTCTGCTCTTATAAACACAGTATCATTGCTTGTTGTGTAGTTATAGTTAGTATCTAATGGGTTGTCGTTGTTTTGAGCATCCTCTAATGTGCTATGAAAAGAGGTTGTAACGTTGTCTTGCTCACCAATTAATGCCTCAATAGTATCGTTTAAAATAAAGAGATTATCTTCATTTTCACAGATATTGAATTCTGGAATAGCGTTAATTGTTGGAGGTAAATCTACTATTAATTCTATAGGCACTAAAGCATAGCACTCAGACACTGTATTGTAGATTTTTATATAAGCGGTTTGCGGATTGCTTATGTTATTATAAGTCTCTGGAGTTGTAATTACATTGGTATCGTTTTCTAAATCTTCTAAAGAAGGGAAGTACGAAATCTCCACATTATCTTGTCTTATTTCTAAAACTTCTAGCTCTGCAACAGTTAAATCGAAAGTAATACTTCCATCTGTGTCTGTGTCGCAATCTCTTAATGCAGAAGCTCCATTAACTTCAGGGACTTGTACAATATTAAGTTCAAAAGTTTCAATACCTTGGCAATAAGTTCCGTTATCTACTACCACAAATATTGGTTGTGGATTTACAGTATTGGTATAATTTAAAGGTAATGCATTTGCCATGCTTTCTGCATCTTGTAGCGAAGCATAAAAGCTAATGTCTAAATTTTCTGGACTGTTTTCTGAAACTTCTTCAATAATTTCGTTTAAATCGAAAGTTGCAACACCATCGTTTGAGTTATCATCACACACAAACCAATCGTCTGGATTATTATAAATAGGATTTGATCCTACTTCAATTTCAAACGATGAGGTATCAAAACAGTTTTGATCGGTTAAATTTTCAACACGAATATAAATAGTTTGAGGTACAGATGTATTTTGGTAAGCAGTATCTTTATCGATTATTCCAGTTCTATTTATGGCATCGTTTTCAGTTTCAAAATAAAGAACTTGCTTACCTGTTTGACCATTAAGTATTTCGTCGTCCTTTATATTGAAAATAAAATCGGCTATTTGGTTGCCATCACTTTCGCAGTTTCTATAATTAGAAATTGCAGTAAATTCTGGCAGTGTATTAACGTACACTTCCATTGGTACTACAGTGTGGCATGACGTGGTACTATTTTCAACACGTATATAGATAGTTTGTGAGCTAGTAGTAAAGTTTTCTGGAGTAGTTATAGCGTTTGTAGCAGTGTTTGCATCAGCTTCAGTTAAATAAAAGGTAAAATTATGCGCAGTTTCATTAGCTATTATTTCTGAATTTTTAGCGTTTAAATCTAAAGTTGTTTCACCATCTGTATCATCATCACAAACCGTTAGATCACTTGGTTGAACTGCTAAAGGCGCAGAAAGCACGTTAATTTCTAAAGGTGTGATGTCAAAACATCCTGTGGAAGCATTTCTAACTCTTGCAAAAACTGTGAAAGGATTAGTTGTGTTATCGTAAAGCGTCGATATTTCGTTTTCTTGGTTAGTGGCATCTTCATTGGTTTCAAAATAAGTGATTACAGCAGTTTCTACTGTTTCTCCTACATAATCATTAAATACAGTTAGATCTACACTAGTTAGTCCATCTTGGTCTGTATCGCAATATTCTGTTGGTTCTAAAACAGGGATTTGAAAGCTTGGATTGACTTCTAAATCTATCTCAGATTCGTAAATACAATCTGGAGTTATTAGTGTGATGTATAATGTTGTTTGTGTGTTTACTTCGTAAAGTACAGTTTCATCTAAAGCATTTGTTTGGTTTTGTTGATTTTCTTCTGTTTCGTAAAAAATGATATTTACATTTTCTAATTCACCTATTATATTAGATTCTATATTTTCTAAATTAAAGAGAGCTATTCCATCATTATCAGAGTCACAAGCTCTAAACGTATGAATGTTAGTTCCTGTTTCTAATACAAATGTGTGCAATTCTATACCTATATAAGAGGCACAACCATTTTGGCCAACAACTCTAATATAAATGGTTTGAAAATCAGGCTCTGTATTAACAAAATTAGTAATGTTTGGTATTGGGTTTTCGCCAGTTTGAGCTTCTTCTTCAGTAATATGAAAACTAGTTGTAACATCTGTTAAGCCTTGTAAAACATCGTCAATTACTGTTGTTAAATCAAAAGCTTCAAACCCATCGTCATCTTGTTCGCAAGCATCTAATACTTGAATATCTGGATTAATTTGTGGGTTTTCTAAGGTGTTAATTGTTAATGTTGTTAGTGCTGTACAGCCAGTATTTATATTTTCGACTCTAATATAAATTTCTTCACTATTGCCTGAAGTTGCATAAGGAGAACTTAAAGGGTTAGAGCCAGATTGAGCGTCTGTTTGAAATTGATGATAGCTTACACTTAAATTTGGGTTTGCGTTAGTAATGTCTTCATCTAAAGCAACTAAATCTATATTTAAAGCATCGTTCTGGCACACTTGTAATGGATCTGGAGCATTGATAATTGGGTATTGGTTTACAACGAGATTAAAGGTTGCTATACTTACACAGCCAGTTACATCATCCTCAATTCTAACAAAAATAGGTTGTGGATTAACTGCATTTGTAACTGTACTAATTGCGTTTGTATTATTTGCGGCAAACACTTGTGATGCATGATAAGTCACTGTGTAATTGCCAGCAGGAACTACTGTTAAAGCTTCAGTTGTTTTTGTATTAAGGTTAAATGTTTCACTCTCATCATTACTACTATCATCGCAAAGTTCAAAATCACTAAGTGTAAAGCCTTCTTGTATAGTATTTAATTGTACATATATAGAATCTTCAATTGTACAGGTTGTATTATTTAAAGGGATGGCTATTTCAACTCTGTAATCACCAGATTCGCTTGTATTTAGTGTGCTATTTGTTTCGCCATTGATTTCGGTGTTATTTTGATACCATGTAAAAGTAGCATCAGGATTGCCAATATTTGCATCTAATGTAACATTAGAGTCGCAAGTGGTTATGTTTTCGCCTAAATTTACTGTATCGTTAAAGCTATTGGCTTGAATGAATACTGCGGAATCAAAATTTCTGTCTGTTTGATCTGCGATTACTAATTTAATATGGTATTGTACATTGGGTTGTATTGTTGCAGAGGCAGACATTACTGTTGTACGACCATTAAAATTAGTGTCTCCAACATTATAACCCTCAAAATATTGTTCGTTTTCTGCTTCACAAAATCCCACAATTTCATCGTGAATAGTACTGGTATTTACAGCGATGTTTGTACCTGGAATTAGTGCAATATTAGTGTAAGGATTAGTTGTACCAGCTTCTTTTATTAAGAAGGCAAAACCATCGGAATATAAACAAGGATACTCTCTAAAATATTCTTCGGAAGCTAGTATGTAATTAAATTGAATTTGGCTAGCAACAGAAATAAAATCAAATTCTATAGAGGTTGCATTTACTGTATTGGAAATTCCTAACGCTGTTTCTAAATCTGAATCTGTTTGCCAAGCCTCATCACCTTCGTTTAAAGGATTAACATTTTCTGTATTTCCTGCAGAATCTGCATTACCTGTAGAAAGTAGAATTCCGTTTTCGAATGGGAAATCAGAATTTTGTCTTTCAAAATAACCAAAACTAGAAAACCCATTAACACTACCATTACTATTAGACTCAATATTAGAGACTTGTACGCAACCTTCAACAAGGTTATCTTCTATAAGCTGTTGAGCTGTAAAACTACTGTTTACGCTTATTTGTTGTCCTAAAACATAACTACTAAACGTAATGGCAATAAAAAATAATGTCCAATTTCTTTTTATCATGAGCGTAGTTTGTTAGGTGTATTTTTGTCGGTGTGTTGCATAATTTATACGATGGAAACCATATATATGCGTCAAACCTACTTATAATTTAGATGAAATACAAATAAATACGACGAAATGCATATTTATTTATTAACATAAACCCAACCTGTTAATGGTTTGTAGTTGTCATCGTTTAAATACAGTACATAAAAATACGTTCCTGTAGGTACAATTTTACTGGTGTGATTAACACCATGATTGGCTATACCATTCCATGGAGTTTTATTATTGCCTTTAAAAATTAAAGTGCCATATCTATTATATATTAATAACTCGTGTTTTTCGAAAATATTATAAAGACCTTGTATATTAAACCAATCGTTAATAGTATCATTATTAGGCGAAAAGCCTTGTGGAATAAGTGGTGGACAATTTTCTGTTATTAAATTAAACTGATATGCCATGTAGCAATCTATAGTATTTATTCTTATATAAATAGACTGTGATTGTGTTGAGTTTTGAAAATTTTCTGGATTTATAATAGCATTATTTTCTACTATTAAATCTTCAATTGAAGTGTAAAACGAAGCAGTGTAGAGGTTATTAATTAAGAGGTCTTCTAATCGAACGGTTAAATCGAAAAACGCTTGGTTAAAGCCTTGGTCACAATTGTTTAATGAAGGTAAACTGTTAATTTCTGGAGCAGGAATAAGTGTTATTGTGTTTAGGAAACTGTTATTGTTTTCATTTAATTCTACAATTGTGCTTGTATTTGTGCCATCGTCGTCAATGTGTAAAACAATATCTAGAGCATCGCCTAATTCTGGTGGTACAGTAACTGTTGCAACACCATTTTCACTACCATTAATTGGAATGGTATTTAGTGTTTGCGTTTGTGCTATTAATTGGCCATTAGCATAAATTGCAATAGGAGTATTTGCAGGTAAAATATCTGTACTATTAGTATTGCTTACTGTATATTGGAGATCGATAATTCTATTACCACATTCTAAAATGTAATTTTCAATAGCAATTGTTGCATCTGGTAATTGACTATTTAATACTGTTATAATATTATTTAGTATAATGAGGTCTGCTCTAAAGTTTCCATTTTCGTCTAAAGCTCCTGTAGTTAGTTTAATTTCTACAAACGTATCACCAATAGACAAATTGTTTTCAATATTATAAACATCTAAATCGGCATTGTAAAACGTAGAGCTATTAGTAAATGTATTAGTGCCATTAAAGGCATTGTCTGCTAAATTTAATGGTGGATTAGATAGGATGTTGCCATTTATGCTTAGGGATTCTCCAAAATTTAGTTCGTTGTCACCTTCCCAAGCTAAAAAACCTATTTTTGCGTTTTCGTTATCTAACACATTTACATTATTAAGCGTAATTGTTTTTTCTTGTACGTTTCTGTTAATAATTTCTAAGCCTTGGAATAAATTAATTTGATTTAGAGGTAGAGTGTCGTCTTCGTATATTACATACAAGCTCCAACCTGCAAAATTTGTTCGGTTATTGCAGTATCTTGGATTGTTTTCTAAAGCATCAGAAATATCTAAATCAGAGAGTAGGTAAGTAGTTTCGCCTTCATTTAAAACAATATCTGTAATATCTGCAAAGCAAGAAAAATAAGGTAAATCTCCAAAAATGGGTTCGGTATAATTTACAATATATGTAGTTTCTGCAGTAACGTTAATTTCATTTAACTTAATGTCAAAGTCACCAGTTCCTGATCCAGCCCAATACAGATAGGCAGCAATAATTGTGGTGTTTGTTGGAAGTGTTAAAGACGCTGAAGAGTTAGGTAGTATTTCGCAAAACTCCTCAGAGATATTATTTTCAGCTTGATTTAAAGTGTTGCCTATGGCAGTATAATCGAATCTGCCATTAAATTGTTGGTATAATGCAATTTCTTGAGCGCTTATAAAATTTAAGCTTAAAGAAATACTAAGGATAACAAATAAGAGCAGTCGCATTAGTTAGAGAATTGTACTCTAAAATACGATAATTATAATTAACGTTTTAGAGTGAAATGATTCATATACACTCTTCCGTCTTGAAGAGTTACCGAAAACCAATAGTCACTAGCTGGTAAAAGATTGCCATTTAATTTTCCATCCCAACCCAAACCAGAAGGACTTACTTGTGCAAGTAGTTTACCATAACGATCGTAAATTAAGATTTTTGAATTTGGCTGAAACTGTCTAGACACACCATAGACTTGCCAATAATCATTTTCACCATCGTTATTTGGAGTAAAATATAATGGGAAGCCAATAACTGAGACCATTTGGTCCACTACACCACAATTGTTTTTAGTATCTTTTACATTTGCAGTATAAATACCAGGAGCAACATTGGTAAACACAGTATTAGTTTGGTATCCTGTTGTTATGCCTTCTGCATTAATAAGTTCGTATTGGTAACTGCCTTCTCCTGTAGCTAACACAGTTACAGTATTATTATTTAGGCTACCATCTGTAACTTCAATATCTGTTATTGTTGCAATATTAGAGGCTTCTATATTAATTGTCCTTTGTTTAGAACAACCAGCAGTAGTTGTTACAGTTGCCGTATAAGTACCAATTTCATTGACTTCAATTTCTATTGTATTTTCTCCAGAACTCCAACTGTAAGTATAGTTATTTGGCGAGTCGTTAATAACACCACCATTTAGAGTAACCAATTCCGGAAAATTATTTAAGCAATATAAAATGGTCTCATCGTCTTCTAATTGAGGCAACGGATTTATAGTTAATTGAAAATCACTAATTCCAAAACACGCATTATCATTCTCTACACGTACATAAAGCGTTTGAGAGTATGGAGTTGTATTATTGTAAGGCGATATTAAAGCGTTTTGTTCTAATAATGCATTCTCATAACTTTCGTAATAATTTATATCTAATCCAGCTGGTAAGGCTGCTAAAATACTAGACGTAAAGTCTTCTAGATTAAAGGTATTTATACCATCCTCAGAACCAAGTTCATCACAAACTGGTTGAGGTGTAAATGGATTGATTTGAGTTGTGCTCACTTCTAAGCTTAGTTCTGCAATATTATAGCACTCAGTGGCAGCATCGTTAACTCTTACATACAAGATTTGAGGATTTGATGCATTTTGGTAATTATTAGAGTTTAATGCATTACTATTACTTTCGGCATTATTAAATGTGGTAAAAAATTGAGTAGTCACTCCTGTTGCTCCATTGGTTAAAGCAGTATTAGCTTCGGTTAAATTAAAGGTGGTAAAACCATCAGAAATACCATCTTCATCACATTGGAATAAAGATGTATTTATTGCCACAGGTGCAGGATTAATAATTAAATCAAAGCTAGCAGTAGCAAAGCAGCTTGTGTTAAGATTATTTTCAATTCTAACAAAAAGTGTTTCTATTCCAGGCGTTTGGTTATAATAATTATTTGGTAAAGGAGCATTGCTTGTATTTGCATCATTTTGATTCTCGTGGTATGTTATTGTGTATGCTGAAGCATTCTGGGCACCTAAAATATCACTATTAAAATCAGATAATGTAATTGTAGTTTGTCCATTAGTATTGTCGCCATCTGAAGTGTCATCACAAACTTCAAAATCTATAGAAGCTTCAACAGTTGGTGTGTTAAATACTCTAAGTGTAAAAGCAGTAGTATCATAGCAATTTGCGTTACCAAAATTCTGAATTCTTGCAATAATGGTTTGGATACTAGAGATGTTATTATAAGGAAACACTAATTCGTTTTCATTATTGTCTGCATCCTGCTGTGTAGAAAAATACTTTACTTCAAAATCTAGTGGATTTTGCGCAAGTAGAATTTCATTATTTAAAGTCGTAAAGTCAAAAGTTGAAATACCATCATTATTATTGTCACAGACAGAAATATCGTTAATCGGATTCGCTATTGGAATATCGAAATAGGTAACAATAGCCTGACCTTCTTTTGTTTCGCAATCTCCAGTATTTAAGTCAATAAGTACTTCATAATTACCATTTTCGGTTACTAATAACTCGTTAGGTATTGTTGGCGTTGGTATGGCAACACCATCTTTTGTCCAGGTATAAATTCCTCCAGGAATGTCTTCAGCAATTAACGTGTAATTTTCGCCTTCGCATAATGGTAAGTCTATAGTATTTGTAGTATCTGTTGGAATAATATCAATTTTTTCACTAAAAAAAGAAGCGATAAATGGAGGTAAGCCTTGCCTAGCATTTCTGCCAGCTAAATCTATTGTTGCATGGTTGTAATTGGCAGCTAATCCTAAATTATTAGGATTGTTAATTACACTTAAAAAAGGTATTCCATTATTATATGTTGCGCTTAACGTTCTATATATTTTACCATTTGGACCTAATTGTAATGCGCTTCGGTATAATTGCCTATCATCTAAAACAGTTTCTGAAGCACCAATATCTGTAGCATTTAAATCGTATTGTAATAAAGCACCATATTGCGCACTTGCAATATTAAATTGGTCTTGTGGAGTCTCGTAATATGAGCTTACATATAATAGTTCATTATTTGGAGAGAATTCTATACCATAAGAAGATTGAGGTTTTGTAGGCTCGTGCCTAAAAGTGATAAATATATTTTGTGGATTACTAACTGTTCCTGTTGCAGTATCAAAGTCAAATAAATACAATCCTTGCGCTACGTTAGCACAAGCTAATTTTGTGCCATCTGGAGAAAATTTTAAATACCCTCTTCGTTCATTAACTGTAATGCCTGCAAAAGAAACTACAGGAGTTGTGTTAACTCCAGCAGCCGAAACCTCGTAGGCATAAAATGTATTATTACTTTCTCCACCATTAGAATCTGCAAAAGTTATAACCCAAATATTTTGACTTTCACAATCTTTTAAAACAGCACTTAATTTTTCTGAAGCGTTAAATAATAGTATTTGATTTTTTGTAGTGACATCTCCTAATCCTCCATTTAAAGTCATATCAACTTCAGAGAAACCAAAGCCTGAGTCTGTGGTGCTTTGAAAAGGCGTGTCTGCGGTAAAAATATAATATATATTATCATCGTTAGGTTTGGGAACTATAATTGCCGATTGTGTGCTCGATTGGTTTCCTAATAATCCAGTTCCATTTGGCATAATATCTCCAAACCTATCATATACAATTTCTCCATTGGTATAAAATAGTAACTCACCAGTATTGTTAGAAATACTGGTACAACCTTCTTCTGTAAATAATTGCCCATCTGTTAAAGCAGTAACAGTTCCTGTCGCATTATCAAATTGAATACCTGCGTTATCACCAAAATACCAATTGGCTGCTTCTTGTTGAGAATAAGAAATTAGGCCTAATAAAAGGCATAAAAGGAATAAGATTTTTTTCATTTAATATAGCAATAGCTAGTAAAGATATTACAAAAAAGTATTAAATGCCACTCGATTTAGTTAAAATAGAGTGTGAGGTTTAAGACTATAAATCGCGTTTTTTTAGCAGCGCATAAGATAAATATATGAATAAGGTGGTCCAAGCTAGTACAACTAGTATCTCGTACCAATGTACTGCGTAGTCGAAATTAAAAGTTTCACCTACTTGGTTAGCCACTTCTTTAACAGCTCCAATTCTTGAAAAAGGTTCATTAATTAATGTGGACATTGAGCCTAATGGGAAATATTCTAAAATACTATCTGCTAAGGCTTTAGATTTGTTGGTGCTTAAAATAATTAACCAAACAATGCCTTCAAACATATACCAAACAAATAAAAATCCTAAAGCAAATGCCGAACGTTTAACCAATATGCCTAAAAATAAACAGAACGAGAAAAAAGCCAATAGTTTTATAAAAAATGCAAAGAGGTATTCTAAATCCGAAAATATAATTGACGCTTCTGTATATTTAGAAAACACCAAGCCTAAGATTAAAGACAATACAAATATAAATACTGTAGAAATTAATGCGAACACACCAACTGTGAGGAATTTAGAGAATATAAATTCTTTTTTACTCAACCCATCAATTAAATTTTGTTTAATGGTTTTGTTGCTATACTCATTGGCCATCATAGAGACAATAACAATCGCTAAAAAGAATTTTAACGAAGCTGCTATATAAGTGTTAAAATGCCATATATATGGGAAATTAAAAATCCCTTGTTCTGCTAAATGGAATTTTATAGGTCCAATATCAAATTTAATTGCAGCAATTAATGCAATAAAGGACAACAGTATAAAGTAAGATAAAATTAAAATTTTACTTGCTTTATTATTCCAAAGTTTAATAAATTCTATATTTAAAAGTCGTAACATACGATTGGTGTTTTTATTGGTTTAACCGAAAAATTTTCAGTTTAAAATGGTAAATAAATAATATTAGTTAGTGTCTGTAAGCTGAATAAATTGCTCTTCTAAACTTGCTTTTCGTTTTACTAAATGGGTTAGAATAATACCATTGTCAAACAAGTTTTTGTTAAAAGCCGAAGCTTCTATAGGTTCGTCTAAAAAGGCAGTTACTAAATCATCTTCAGTTTTAATAGTACCAATCGAAGAATTGTTTTCTAAAAGTGATACTAATTTTTTAGTATCGTCACATTTTAACTCAAAAAAACCATGACTTGAAATCATTTCGTCCACACGACCAGAATATAATTTTTGGCCTTTACGAAGCACAACAACATGAGAACACACTTTTTCAACTTCATCCAATAAGTGAGATGCTAATAAAATGGTAGTTCCATTGCTTGCGATTTTTCTAATAATATTTCTAATTTGTATAATTCCTTGTGGATCCAAACCATTTGTAGGCTCGTCTAAAATTAAAATTTCAGGATCGTTAAGTAGTGCAGAGGCTATGGCTAAACGTTGTTTCATCCCTAAGGAGTAGGTACGGAATTTACTGTCTTTTCTATCCAACAAACCAACAAGCTCAAGTTTTTCGTCAATTTTTGAGTGGTTTACACCTTTAATTTTGCAAACCAGTTTTAAGTTTTGGTTTGCAGTCATGTAAGGGTAAAAATTTGGTCGCTCAATAATTGCACCTACTTTTTTAAGTGCATTATGTGTTGTGGTATTGGCTTCAAACCAACTAAATTCTCCAGCAGTTTTATTTACAACATTTAGCACAATACCTAATGTGGTAGATTTTCCGCTTCCATTAGGTCCTAATATTCCGTAAACATTTCCTTTTTTTATAGTAAAAGACAAATCGTTTACAGCAGTTAAATGCCCAAATTTTTTAGTAAGATTATTTATTGATAGAATAGTTTCCAATATAGATGTGTTTTGGTGGTTGTAAGTAAGACGATTAGATTCTGTATTTGTTACAATTTTAAAAATAAAAAAGCATTCTAAACTATAGAATGCTTTTTTTAAAATGTTTGTCACGTCCTGAAATAAGTTGACACAAAATCGACTTATTATGAAAAACAAAGAAACCAAAAGAGTAAAACGTACCCAACGCGATTATAATTTAGGCTTTAAATTAGCCCTTGTATCAGAGGTGGAAAAAGGCAATTAC
>NZ_JBSHNP010000137.1:0-367 GCF_053604675.1 Lacinutrix salivirga | reverse complement strand
TTGGAAGTTTCATTAGACTGTGTAAAACCAGTTAGTACTACTACTGATGCGATTGCTAATACTGCTATTTTTAATGTTTTCATAATTACTAGGGATAATTAATTTAATATTATTTTAGTGTTGTTAAAGTGTTTATTAACCTTGTGTTGGTAATTTAACTGCCTTTTTATCTTTCATAGCGGTTAAATCTATATGTACTTTTTTAACCTCGTGGTTGTTTGAAGAGTTGGAAGTTTCATTAGACTGTGTAAAACCAGTTAGTACTACTACTGATGCGATTGCTAATACTGCTATTTTTAATGTTTTCATAATTACTAGGGATAATTAATTTAATATTATTTTAGTGTTGTTAAAGTGTTTATTAACC
>NZ_JBSHNP010000136.1:0-41218 GCF_053604675.1 Lacinutrix salivirga | reverse complement strand
GAAACTTATAACAACAAAAGACCACATTTGAATCTTAACATGAAAACACCTAATTTTATACATAACAAAAAACCAGAGAAGTTAACTTCTCTGGTTTAATTTATTTTTTAAAAACTGTCAACCTATTTTAGGACGACTCACACGAACTAAATCACTGATACAGCAATCAGGTTTTAAACCAATAAAAATATGTATATGGTCTGGCATACCATTTATAGCAATAAGTTTTTGTTTTTTTTGTGTAATTATTCCTGTAATGTATTTGTATAATTTATCTTCCCAACTAGAGTTTATTAGAGCATTTCTGTTTTTAACAGCAAAAACAATTTGAATATATATTTGTGAATACGTATCTGGCATTATATAAATATAACTATTTCAAAGTTATTAATATATTGAACTTTATGTCGTATTATAATTCTATTTCAATAATCCAGCGCGTTTTAATAACGCTTCTGGTTTTGGTTCTTGACCTCTAAATCGTTTATATAATACTAATGGATCTTCTGTGCCACCTTGAGACAGCACATGGTTTTTAAATTTATTTGCAACAGTTTTATTAAAAATGCCTTCTTGTTTAAAATACTCAAATGCATCAGCATCTAAAACTTCGGCCCATTTGTAACTGTAATAGCCAGAAGAATAACCTCCTTGAAAAATATGAGCAAACGCTGTGCTCATACAATTCTCTTTTACATCAGGATAGAGTTTAGTGTTTGCGAACGCTTTAACTTCTTGTGCTTTTACGTTTGTAATACTCGTTGGATCTTGCCCATGCCAACTCATATCTAATAAACCAAAACTTATTTGACGCAACGTTTGCATGCCTTCATGGAAGGTTGAGGACGCCTTAATTTTCTCTATTAATTCCATAGGTATTACTTCGCCAGTTTTATAATGTGTCGCAAACAGCTCTAAAGTTTCTTTCTCGTAACACCAATTTTCTAAAATCTGACTTGGTAATTCCACAAAATCCCAATACACATTAGTGCCAGATAAACTAGGATAAGTTGTGTTGGCTAGCATGCCATGTAAAGCGTGGCCAAACTCATGAAATAGTGTTGTAACTTCATTAAAAGTTAGTAAAGAAGGCTTTGTTTTTGTTGGTTTTGTAAAATTACACACAATGGATACATGTGGTCTTTCATTAGTTCCGTTTTTAATTTTTTGAGATTTGTATGAGGTCATCCAAGCACCATTTCGTTTTCCTGCTCTTGGGAAGAAATCGGCATAAAAAATAGAAACTAAATCACCCGAAGCATCTAAAACCTCGTAAGTTAGAACCTCTTTATGGTATTTATCTATTGTATTTATTTCTTTAAACTGAAGACCAAATAGTTTTTTAGCAACAGTAAAAGCTCCGTTTATTACATTCTCTAATTTAAAATAAGGTTTTAATTGCTCGTCGTTTAAACTGAATAGTTTTTGCTTTAATTTTTCTGAGTAGTAAGCCGAATCCCATTTCTCTAATCTGTCTATTGTATCTAATTTTTTAGCAAATTGCTCTAAATTATCGAATTCTTTTTGTGCAGCAGGTTTTGCTTTTTCTAATAGTTCGTTTAAAAAACTAGTAACGTTTTCTGGTGTTTTTGCCATACGCTCTTCTAAAACAAAATGTGCATGTGTTTTATAACCTAAAAGTTGAGCACGTTTAAACCGAAGCGTTGCAATTTTTAATACTATATTTTGATTATCTAAGGCATCGTTTTTAAAACCTTTGCTCCCAGAGGCTAGAGATAGTTTTTTTCTCAGTTCCCTATTTTTTGCATAGGTCATAAATGGTATGTAGCTTGGATAATCTAAAGTAATTAACCAACCTTCTTTGTTTTTAGCTTCGGCTAATTGCTTAGCAGCTTCTTTTGCACCTTCTGGTAAGCCTTCTAAGTCCTTTTCATCTGTAATTAGCATTTCAAATGCATTAGTTTCAGCTAAAACATTTTCACCAAATTTTAGTTTTAAGGTCGATAACTCTTTGTCAATTTCTCTTAATTCTTGTTTTTTGTCTTCTGGTAAATTGGCTCCATTTCTAGAAAAGCTTTTATATTTTTTGTCTAAAAGCGTGCGTTGTTCTGTGCTTAAATCTAGATTGTCTTTTTGATCGTAAACCGCTTTTACTTTTAGAAAAAGTGCTTCATTTAAAGTAATATCGTTACCAAATTCTGAAAGTAGTGGCGAAATTTCTTGTGCTAATTTTTGAATTTCCTCATTAGTTTCAGCAGAATTTAAATTAAAAAAAATACTAGAGACTCTATTTAATTGCTCTCCAGAAAATTCTAAGGCTTCAATTGTATTTTCAAATGTTGGTGCTTCGGTATTATTGACAATAGCATCAATTTCTGCTTTAGCGTTTTTTATCCCTTCTTGTATTGCAGGCAAAAAATGAGCATTTTCTATAGCCAAAAAAGGTGCTGTATTATAGTTTGTATTAAATGTATGTAGTAAGGTATTCATATATGCTTATGGTTTATTTTATAAAAGTGCTAGTAAACTTAAATAAATTAATTAATTTTGTTTTTATGATTTTTCCCTAATGAGGTAACTCGTTTTGAGAATTATTGATTAATAGCGATTAAAAGCCTCAGATTTATTTTGAGGCTTTTTTTTTATGTTAAAATTTAGCTTTTCATCGATTAATTAGGTGTTTCGTCTAATTCATTGATTAATTTCATTCGGTTTTCGTCAAATAACAAGATAATATCAATATTTGTATAAGTTTTTTTTGATGTGAGTATATAAACTCATTTATAGAAAGATTAATAGCGATAAAAGCCTTAGGAGACTAAGGCTTTTTTAATGCGCTTATTTTAAGTTTTTTGCAGATTCTTCTACTTTTACTTTTAAGCCTTCCTTATACATTATTATTTTATCCAACACACATTGGTCTGTGCTACCAATAATTTGAGCCGCTAAAATACCTGCGTTTTTTGCGCCATTTAAAGCCACAGTGGCAACAGGTACACCTCCAGGCATTTGTAAAATAGAGAGTATAGAGTCCCAACCATCAATAGAGTTACTACTTTTTACAGGTACTCCAATTACTGGTAAAGGTGTTAATGAGGCTACCATACCTGGTAAATGAGCAGCTCCACCAGCTCCAGCAATAATTACTGAAAATCCGTTTTTATGAGCATTTTTACTGTATTCGAATAATTTTTCTGGTGTTCTGTGAGCCGAAACTATATCTACTTCAATTTCTACATCAAATCCTTTTAATATTTCAATAGCGTCTTGCATTACTGGCAAATCGCTTTTGCTTCCCATTATTATTCCTACTTTACTCATATTATTTGCTTTTTACTTTAATAGTTTCCTTCACTTCTTGTGCTATTTTCCTAGCTTCAGTTAAGTCTTTATTTACAATTGTTACGTGTCCCATTTTACGAAATGGTCTTGTTTGTTGTTTACCATAAATGTGAGGTGTAACCCCTTCCATTTTCATAATATCGGCTATATTTTCATAGATTACATCTCCTGTAAACCCTTCTGCACCAACCAGATTTACCATAATTCCTGCAACTTTGCTCTCTGTTTTACCCAAAGGCAAATCTAAAATGGCACGTAAATGTTGTTCGAATTGCGAAGTGTAGCTTGCTTCAATAGTTTGGTGGCCAGAATTGTGTGGTCTTGGAGCAACTTCGTTAATTAAAATGGCATCGTCTTCAGTTTGAAAAAGTTCAACTGCCAACAATCCAACATGGTTAAAGGCTTTAGATACATTTAAAGCCACTTCTTGTGCTTTTTGAGCTACTTTTTCAGAAATTCTTGCAGGACAAATAACGTACTCTACTTGGTTAGCTTCAGGATGAAATTCCATTTCTACAACAGGATACGTTTTTATCTCTCCAGATACATTTCGCGCAACAATAACTGCTAGTTCATTTTTAAACGGAATAAGTTTTTCCGCAATACACTCACCTTTAGGAAGTGCTTTTAAATCTTCTAGATTCCTAACAATTTTTACACCATTACCATCGTAACCAAATTGTGCTGCTTTCCACACAAACGGCATCTCCAAACCACCATTTAATATGGCATCTTCAATTTCGGAAGCATAAGCAAAACGCGAAAAAGGAGCAGTTGGTAAATTATGATCTAAGTAAAATAATTTCTGATTAGCTTTATTTTGTATTTGACGCAATGTTTTTGAGCTAGGATAAACTTTAACACCTTCTTTCTCTAAGGTTTCTAAAGCCTCTACGTTAACATTTTCAATTTCAAAAGTTAGTACATCTACTTGTTTACCAAAATCAACAACAGTGTTGTAATCCATTAAATCGCCTTTGGTAAAATTGTTACACGCAATTTTGCAAGGTGCTTGATCGCTTGGATCTAAAACATAGGTTGTAATATCAAATTTTCTGGTGTCGTAGAGTAGCATTTTGCCAAGTTGTCCACCACCTAAAATCCCTAGTTTAAATTGCGACGAAAAGTAATTCATAAGTTGCCTGCTTTTGTACAAAAGTACAAATCACAACGCACGAAAAAAACTAATTGCTAAAGGAATTAACTCTTAATTCGTAAATGCTTTAACATTTGATTATCTTTGTTTTTTTAAAACTAAAAATAAGGTGATACAACTTCACGATAAATACTTTAAACCTTTTATTTCAGCAGAAGAAATTGATGCTGCTGTACAGAAAATGTGCGATCAAATTGCCGAAGATTTAGGCGATGAAATACCAGTTTTTGTAGGTGTATTAAACGGTTCGTTTATGTTGGTTAGCGATTTTGTAAAAAAATATCCTAAGCCTTGCGAAGTAACTTTTATAAAATTAGCCTCGTATGAAGGTGTAAAATCTACCGAAGATATTCAACGGTTAATAGGTTTAACACAAGATTTAACAGGTAGAACTGTTGTGATTTTAGAAGATATTATAGATTCTGGAAATACACTTTCTGAAGTTCATCGAATTTTTAAAAACGAAAACGTAAAATCCTTAAGTATTGCAACGCTTTTTTATAAGCCAGAAGCTTACAAAAAGGACTTTAAATTACATTATATTGGTATTGAAATTCCTGATAAATTTATAGTAGGCTATGGTTTAGACTACGATGGATTAGGACGAGATTTACCAGAAGTCTATCAAATAAAAACCATTCAACACATGACAAATTTAGTCTTATTTGGTCCTCCAGGAGCAGGTAAAGGTACACAAGCCAATTTTTTAAAAGAAAAGTATAACTTAGTGCACATTTCTACAGGAGATGTATTTAGATATAACATTAAAAATGAAACCGCTTTAGGTAATCTCGCTAAATCTTATATGGATAAAGGTCATTTAGTACCAGACCAAGTGACTATAGATATGTTAGAAGCTGAAGTTGAAAGAAATGCAGATGCAAAAGGATTTATATTTGATGGTTTCCCAAGAAATGAAACACAAGCAGAAGCTTTAGATAAAATCTTAGACGCTAAAGACTCTGTAGTTAATGCAATGATTGCCTTAGAAGTTGAAGACGAAATACTAGTAAAGCGTTTATTAGAACGAGGGAAAACTAGTGGAAGAAAAGACGACTCTGACGAAGCGATTATTAGAAACAGAATAAAAGTCTATTACAACGAAACTGCCATTTTAAAGGACTACTATTCTGCTCAAAATAAATATTTTGGTGTAAATGGTGTTGGTAGTATAGAAGATATTACTAAGCGTTTATGTACTACAATAGATACTTTGCAATAATTAGTTGTATTAATAAGAAAAATTACAGATTAAAAAAATAAACCGAGTAAGTCCAAGAGTCAATAACTTTTAACTTTTAACTCATAACTTTTAACTTACAACAATGACAGAAGGTAACTTTGTAGATTATGTAAAAATGCATGTTTCTTCTGGAAACGGAGGAAAAGGTTCTACGCACTTGCATCGCGAAAAGTACATTGCTAAAGGTGGACCAGATGGAGGAGATGGAGGACGTGGAGGTCACGTAATTTTAAAAGGAAACTCTAATCTTTGGACGCTTTTACACCTTAAGTTTAAACGACATGTAAGAGCAGGACATGGTGCACATGGAAGTAGTGGAAGAAGCACAGGAGCAGATGGTGAAGATGTTTACGTAGAAGTACCACTAGGTACAGTAGTGCGAGATTCTGAGACCAACGACATACTATTTGAAATTACAGAAGAAGGTCAGGAAATGATTGTTGCAGAAGGCGGAATGGGAGGACGAGGCAATTGGCACTTTAAATCTTCTACAAACCAAACACCTCGTTACGCACAACCAGGCATGCCTCTGGAAGAACGATATGTTACTTTAGAGCTTAAAGTACTTGCAGATGTTGGATTAGTTGGGTTTCCAAATGCTGGAAAATCAACATTGTTATCTGTATTAACTGCTGCAAAACCAAAAATTGCAGATTATGAGTTTACTACACTAAAACCTAATTTAGGAATTGTTAAGTATCGTGATTTTCAAACCTTTGTAATGGCAGATATTCCTGGTATTATTGAAGGCGCAGCCGAAGGTAAAGGACTTGGATACTACTTTTTACGCCATATAGAACGTAACTCTATTTTATTGTTTATGATTCCTGCGGATGCTAAAGATATTAAAAAACAATACGATATTCTGTTAGACGAATTACGACGCTATAATCCAGAAATGTTGGATAAAGATCGAGTAATCGCCATCACTAAATCCGATATGTTGGATGACGAATTACAAGCAGAATTTAAAAAAGAATTGGATAAAGTGTTACCAATTCCATATTTGTTTATTTCTAGTGTTGCACAACAAGGCTTAACAGAATTAAAAGACAAATTGTGGCAAATGTTAAATGATTAAACCTAATTAGTTTATGAAATCATACATTAAGTCTATTGTTGAAATTAATGATAACAAAGCTAGTCGGTTTTTTTCTTTTTTCATTCAAGCCTTAATTTTAATATCTGTAATTGCGTTTTCAATTGAAACCATACCAGATTTAGAACCTTTAACTAAAAGTATTTTACAATTTATTGAAATTTTTAGTGTGGTTGTATTTACATTAGAGTATGCACTAAGAATTTATGTGGCAGATAGTAAGCCTAAATTTATTTTTAGTTTTTTCGGAATCATAGATTTACTAGCTATCCTTCCTTTTTACTTGTCTTTTGGGTTAGACTTACGTTTTTTAAGATCACTTCGTTTTTTAAGATTATTTAGAGTTTTAAAATTAGTGAGATACAACAAAGCAATTAATCACTTTAGTAAAGCCATCCAATCTGCTAAAGAAGAAATTTTCTTATTCCTATTTATTACTCTTTTACTTATTTATTTTTCTGCAATAGGTATTTATTATTTTGAGCACGAAGCACAGCCAGAGCATTTTTCTTCAATTTTTGATAGTTTGTGGTGGGCAATTATTACACTAACAACAGTAGGTTATGGTGATGTTTATCCAATAACAGTTGGTGGACGTGTGTTTACATTTATTATTTTAATGATTGGCTTAGGTATTGTTGCTATACCAACAGGTATAATTTCTTCTGCATTAACAAAATCTGTAGATAGCAAAGATGAAGATTAAATTTGCTCTAAAATCCAGTTTTTAATTACCATTAAAGCGTCTATATTAAACGTATCTTCTAGGCCTGCATATTCTTGTGGTAAGCCTGTTTCGCTTTTTTGAAATAAGTGGTTTAAACCCTCTAATTGTATAATAGTTATAGCGTTATTGTTTCCTTTTTTTAAAGCACTTTCAATCGCATTTAAGTTTAAATCTGGTAAAACTTGTAAATCTTTAGTGCCATTAATGGCTAAAACAGGACATTTTACTTGAGATAAATAATGTTGAGGTTCTATTTTTAAAAAACTCAGCATCCAAGGATTTGTTAATTGATTTGTTAGTTGTTTAATGGTAAACTCGTTAACATAAATAGCAAACGGACTGTTCTCAGACTCTAATTCGCTTTTGTAATTTTCTAAGGCTTTTGTGATGTTAGTTTTAAGTTTAGAAGTGTCTTTTTCTGTTTTAATCACCTCGTAAGCAACACTTGTAAGATTATTGTTAAAGGCAATGCCTTCTTGTGTGGTTCCGCTTAATTCGGCAATTTTTTTACTTTGTGATTGTAATACTTCTTGGCCATTAACTCCTGGTCCTGCTAAAAGCACAATAAAGGCAACTGTTTTGTTTTTGGAAGCTACAATTGGTGCAATTAGTCCACCTTCGCTATGACCAATTAACCCAATTTTACTAGTATTAATATCTGTTCTGGTTTTTAAATACTCTACAGCTGCATTAACATCGGACGCTAAATCGAATGTTGTTGCTGTTTTGTGGTTGCCTTCGGATTTTTCAATGCCTCTTTCGTCAAAACGTAAAACTGCAATGTCATTATTGGTTAAATAATCTGAAATTACTAAAAAAGGTTTATGTCCTAAAATCTCACTATTTCTGTTTTGTGGTCCAGAACCAGCAATTAGTACTACAACAGCAGGTTTTTTCTTGTTTTTTGGTAACGTTAAGGTTCCTGAAAGTGTAATGTTATCGGCTTTAATGTTTTTAAAGTTTACTTCTTCAGAACTATATTGAAAAGGAGGTATTGGTTCTTGAGGTTTGGTGTTTTGTGCGATGCCTTCAGTTGAAAACCATAAAAAACAAAATGTAAAAATGAGATATAGTGGTTTCATATTATTAAGAATTAATGCGTTTTAGTTTTTTAAATTTCAGATAAGAATAAACAATTGGTATAACAGCTATTATAATTGTTATTACAATAAATACAGTGAATATACTTTCTGTACTCAAAACCATACTTAATATTATGATGCTTAATCCACCAATAAGCCAAAGTTTACCAGCCATTTTGTGAGTTGCTTTCCAGACTGTTTCATTCTCTAAAGTCCAAGGTGTTCTTACTCCAACAAAATAATTTGGCTTAAAAGTTTTCATATAATTACCTAAAATTAGGTATAAAAAACCTATAAATAATAGGATTATTTTTGGGTTGGTAAGCGATTGCGATTTAGAGCTGTAAATAATAAAAATGGCTAAAACAGACATAAATGTGGTGAGTAAAAACTTGACTAGTCCATATTTATTTCCCATTTTTTTAATTTGACCTTTAGGATCAATTTTTGGAATAATGCTAAAAAGTATAAAAACTAATAATGGTAATAGAATTGGAATTAGCCATAAGGTTATTTTGCTACCATAGCCATCTATTTCGCCTTTTTCGTTCCAATGTATTGGTACAGTTTCTGGTAGATCATTCCATAAATAGGCTAAATAAGCAAAAGGAATAGCAACAATTATAAGTAGTAAAACGTCTTTTTTAAATAGAGATTTCATAAGCTTATTTTTTTAAAGTGATTATCCATTGTAGCACATCTTCTAAAATGGACGTGTTAATGGAGTATTCTACAAATTGTCCTTTTTTTTCGCTGGATACCAAATCTGCTCGTTTTAAAATATCTAAATGATGCGATATACTAGGCTTAGAAATATTAAAGGCATCTGCAATTTCGCCAGCAGTTAAATCTTTTTCTTTCAGCAATTCGAGAATTTGCCTTCTGGTATCGTCGTTTAACGCTTTAAATAAAAGATTCATTAATTAGGTATTTAGACAAATATCTAAATATTATCTTGTTTTTCAAAATTTATTATCTGTTTTAGGTTTTAAAAGGAATAGTTTTTGATTACTTTTAATAAAAATATTGCAATGAAAACTATTCTATTTTTAGGTTTAATTATAACGCTCATGTCTTGTGGAGTAACCGTTAATTACGATTATGAAAAATCTACAGATTTCAAAAAATATAAATCTTTTGACATCAATGACGATGGCGAATCTGGTTTAAGTGCTTTAGATAATAAGCGATTAAACAGAATTTTAATTAACGCTTTGCAAGCCAGAGGGTTTATAAAAGCAGATAGTACTGCGGATTTTTATATTAATATTAAAAGCTCAGAATTTCAACCAATACAACGCAACACTGTTGGTGTTGGAGTAGGAGGAAGTGGACGCAATGTTGGTGGAGGCATTTCTATTGGGTTACCTATTGGGCAATCCAAAGTTAATCGCCAGATTGTTTTTGATTTTATGGATTCTAATACTAATCAATTATTTTGGCAAGCGGTTAGTGAGAGTGATTTTAATCCAGACAGTACACCAAACGAACGCGAAGCAACGTTAAAAAGTGTGGTAGAAAAAGTACTAAAAGGCTATCCTCCTAAAACAAAATAGATTAATTTTTAACCAATTTTTTGGTAGCAATTTTGGTGTTATCCACATAAAAATTGGTAAGATATACACCATCACTTAATGCGCTAATATCTATTTGAGGCGACTGTGTGTTGTTAAACTCTACGCGTTTAATAAGTTTGCCTTCCATAGTAACCAACTCAATAGTCATTGTTTTATTAATTCTACTTTCAAACTCAAAAGTCACAACGTTTTGCGAAGGATTAGGAAACATAGAAATGCTAAATGCATTGCTTTCGGTTGTAAATTCTTCTACACTTAAAGCTGCATTTATAGTCCAACTTACTGTATAGATATGGATTGTTTCATGATTATCTACACGCAGTAAAGGCGAATTATCATGCACAACTGCCATTAAAAAATTAGTACCATCGTTTAAATCGCTTTCTTCTAAAGACACTGTATTTACATTTGTAGCAAATTCGCTAGCGTTTAAAGTCCAAGTGGTTTCTAAAGTATTTGGGTTTGGAAGTATGAGATCTAATTGAAAATCTGCAGGAAACGAAGGATTTTCAACAGTATTTATATTAGGAGAATAACTATCTATTGGAGATACTAAGCTATGTATTTTTTCAACAAAACCTTCTTTACACACTGCACAAAATGGAGCACCTAAATATCGCATTTTACAATTTTGGTGTGGTCTGTACCAAGTTGCACTTTGTCCTGAGCTTCCATGAACATAAGTACCAACACCATTTGTATTTATCCAGTTTTTCCACTTTACAGTTGTAGGATTATTATCTTGAGTCATGTTAATCCCTTCTTGCGCATAATTATCTCCAGCGTAATATTCATCTCTTAAATTTCCAAACGAGTGACCTATTTCGTGAATAGAGATTTCATTAGCATTTGATCCTGTTGAGGATACCGCAAACTGTCCACCACTACCTCCATAATAAGGAGAGTTAACCAATACTAAAGCTTCATCATAATTTGGGAAGTTGTTGGCTAACACTGTATTTATTGGTGCATATTGGCTGGTTAATAATCTATGGATATTAAAAGAATCGAACGCAGAATTAAAATACGTATCGACATCACTTACAGGAACAGGATTCGAAGGCTCGTCTGCTGCTGTACCTGGATGGTCTGCGCCACTCTCATTAGAAGGTACCCTTATGGCATACACATTAAAATAACTTTCATATTCTAAAAATGGAGATTGACTAAATAAACTATTACTAAAACTGGTAGCATCAGTAATAAACTGATCCAGTTCAGAATTTTGATAGCCATCGCCTAAAATCACAATATTTATGCGATTATCGCTATTTCCATTATCTTTTATAGTTTCTACAGGAAACGTTTGCGCAGTTACCGAGAGCGAAAAAATGGCTATTAAAAGTAAGTTTAAAATTAGTTTCATGGCTAATGTATTTTTGTGGTAATTAAAGTGTTTACCTTATTATTTGTATTAAGTTCTCCAATCCTTATATGTGTGGCTTTTGGATGCAATTGTATTCTTAAAGACACTTGAGTGCTATCTAAATCTAATGCTGTTTTGGTAAATGAATTATCGTCGTTAACGGTTTCAGCAACCATTTTTAAAGGATTATCAATATAAAATTTATCTAAAATAATATCGTTTTTATACAGTTGAAGACATTCTAAGTCACCTTTTTTGCCTTGTTTTTTAAAGTTGTTACTGTTCTTCTTCGCTTTACCATCTACAACTATTTTATTAATAAAAGTCATTGTTTTTTCTGCTGAAGCATTCTGGTAAATAGTATAATTTAGAAACACCAATTTAGGTTGAGATGCTACAGTTTTATCTGTTTTATTTATAGTATCTACGGAAGAATTAGTTGTTGCGGTTTTACAAGATTGCATAAAAAGTAATCCAGTAAATACTATAACAACGTATTGCAATAGATTTAAAAAATGGATTTTATGTATAGACTTATAACGCACTAAATGAATGATTTGGGATTCAAAAATAAAACACAAAGTTAAGGAATAATCATTTTAATACTAAAAAAAGAGACTTAAAAGCCTCTTTAGTATAATTTATTCTTTAAGTAAATCCTTGTATTTATGTCGATATCCATAAATTACAAGGACGTTTAAAACAAGTAACACTGCAGCTCCTCCAATTCCTGCAGGATCTAAAACTGCGTGAAATAACACTGCGTTTATAGAAATACTCATTAAAATTAGTGCAAATAAAGCACCATATTTATTGAATATTAATGCTACACCAGCGACAACTTCAACAATACCAACAAGCATCATTGTTTTTGCAGCCATTAATGCACCAAAATACGCTCCTGCTTCTGCAGAGAGCTCTGGCATTGGTAAAAAACTTAAAAACTTATTAAGTCCAAAGACTAAAACGAAAATTCCAAGTAGTATTCTTAGAACCATAAAAACTTTTGAATTCATATTTATTTGGTGTTAGTTAGTGATTTAATATAAACATTTATAGTTTAAACATTTTATTACTTGGTCGTATTATTTCAGTTTTTCTAACAATCCTGTTATTTTTCCGCTTACCATAATTTAATAACCACTCATCATATATTCAATTTTTTAAGCTTTAATGGTTTATATATTTACAGTATTAACTAATAAAAAAAAAATATGATTAATCTAGCAAAGGCAGTAGTGCAACTAATCGTTGATATTGTATTAAATTAAATTTTATAAATCATTAAAAACAAAAATTATGACACATTCAAAAGCAAAAAATCAAGACACTTTTCAAATTCAATTAACAAAGTTTAATAGGCTCTTGCTTGGAGGCAAAATGGCAAAATTATCTTCTGTAATTTTAATAATAGTGTCGTTGTCGCTTGTATATCATTCTAGAGAAAACAGTATAAATGTTGTAATACTATTAACAGGAGTATTAGGTTTAATATTTTTTATGGATAATTTTTTATCCCTAAAGGGAATCAAGCAAAAGACATATACACACACCTCTTTAGTTGCAAGTATTTCAAAATTAAAAATTTATATGACTAATCGTAAAAAATACGAAATGTATTTTATGTCATTTTGGATGCTTACCTTAATTCCATCTGCGGTTATTTATCTTGAGTCAAATGTAAAGGGCACTTTAGGCGTAATAATGTATATTGTTGTAGTAGGCTTTTTTGGCTATTTAGCTTATAAGAGAACAGATAAAGAGATTGCGTTGTTAGAAACAACAATAGAAAATGAATTACAACTACAATAAAAATTTAATAAGCAGTATATTGTACTATAATTAAGTTCTAAACAATGAAGTTATCTTTACATAAGTTTTATATAGTTTTTGCTTTAATTGGTTGGAGTCTTATCTTTTTTCTAACGTTAGCTGGACCTAAACTTTTTTTAAGATCAGAACCGTTAACTAATGATGGTTTGATACTGATTTTATCAGAAAGTTTTTCCTGTGCCATTTTCGCATATATATGTAGTTTTATTATTTCACTTTATATAGATTATAAAATAGATTTAAATAAGAGGTTTGTAAGTTTATTAGCACCAATTATATTAGTTTTTATAGCTACCCAAATATTTTATAATTTACTAATTTGGCCTATTTTGGGTTATGTTTCTGAAGTAATAACTGGAAAATATGTTGTTGCAGATACAATAGGTAAAATATATAATGTCGTTTATTTTGCGACGCTATTTGTCATTTGGCTTTTTATTTTTTTAACTATAAAAATATATCATCAATTAAAAAAAGTACAATTAAAACAATTGCAATTAGAATCCAACCTTAAAGAATTTCAACTCAATACTTTAAAAGGGCAAATAAATCCACATTTTATGTTTAATAGTTTAAATAATATTCGTGGTTTAATGTTAGAAGATGTAATTAAAGCAAGGCAAATGCTTACTAATTTATCTGAAACTTTAAGGTATTCATTAACTAAAAGTGAAGTAAATTCTATTGCATTGGAAGATGAATTAGAAATGGTAGAAAATTATGTAGAAATTTCTAAAATTCAGTTTGAAGACCGTTTACATTTTGAAACTCATATTGATCAAGAGTCTTTAAACAAAAAAATTCCACCAATGATTATTCAAATGTTAGTAGAAAATGCACTTAAGCATGGTATTTCTAATTTAAAAAATGGAGGAAAAGTAAGTGTAAAAATACAAGTTAAAGAAAACCAATTACAAATAGAAGTTGCTAATTCTGGAAGCTTACAAAAAAGTGTAAACACTACACAATTAGGTTTACTAAACATAAAAAAACGATTGGAATTACTGTATGGAGATGAGGCAACATTTAGTATAAAAGAAATTGAACACTTAGTGGTTGCTACTATTAAAATGCCATTAATATGATTACATTAAAAGCTGTTATTGTTGAAGATTCTCGTTTAGCTCGTAATGAGCTAAAGGAACTTTTTAAAGCGCATAAAGAAATTGAGCTTGTTGGTGAAGCAGAAAATGTAGACGATGGTTTTGAACTTATAAATAAAACGAATCCAGATTTACTTTTTTTAGACATTAATATGCCTGAGAAAGATGGTTTTGAGCTTTTAGAAATGCTAGATGAAGTGCCAATAACTATTTTCACAACGGCTTTTGATGAGTATGCCATAAAATCCTTTGAGTATAACGCCTTTGATTATTTATTAAAGCCGATAAATCAAAAACGATTTTCTAGTTCCATCTCTAAAGTTATTGAGAGAAACAGCTCAATACCTTTAGTAAATGGAAAAAAAGAAGAAGTATTAACTTTAGATAAACAGATATTTATTAAAGATGGCGAAAAATGTTGGCTAGTTAAAATTCAGGATATTTTTATATTCGAAATAGTCGGTAATTACACACGTGTCTTTTTTGAAGAGTACAAACCATTAATCTATAAATCGCTATCACAAATAGAAGAAAAATTACCTAGTGATGTATTTTTTAGAGCGAATAGACAGCAAATAATAAACATTAATCATGTTAAAAAAGTAGTCTCTTGGTTTAACGGGAAACTAAAAATTGAGATGAATTCTGGAGAAGAAATTGAAATCTCCAGAAGACAATCTTACATATTTAAAGATCGGTTAAGTTTTTAAATTTACTCCACTGTAATTCGAACACCTTCGCTATGGCTACTAAATTCTGGAGCATACATACTTTGTATTGTTGTAATGCCATTGCTCATATTTCCTGCATTATTTACACGTAAATCGTATTCAAAAACATAAACGCCTTTGGGCAAATAATCAAAAAAGAAGTTAGTACTTGCGTCTTTAGTACTTTCATAATAGCCTAAACCATCTTGCCATTTGTATTGCGAGATCACGTTTACAGGTTCTAAACCTGCAGCTCGCATATCTTTCATGTGTATAAACTCCATATTTCTATCGCTACGTAATTCTATACGTACTCTTACTAAATCACCAACGTTAAGTTGCGTTTCTGTTGTGATTTCGGAAATCTCTTCACCTGTATCAGTATTCGTTTTTAAGAATAATTTTTTCTTCAATTTTAAAGGTGTTTCTGCTGAAGTAATTTTATCTAAATCCTCAAAATACTGCCAATATAAACTTCCCCAAGCTATACCTTTTCCTTTTTTTGTGAGTTTTACAGTTGCCATTTCTGGAGTAATTTTCGCAGGATTCCAAGCCGTTTTATAATAGCCTGTTCCAGCTTCTACTTTTACATCTTCTAATTTAGAAGGTGAAATTTGTTGTCCTCCAATAACCACATCAACCCTATCTGTAACACTTAACCAATCACTGCCTTGTAATAGTAAAGCATACACAGCTTCTGTTGTTGCTTTGGTGGTTTTCCAACGGTTAGTTTGCTTGTTTTTTAGCAGCCAAATTTTAAGATTATCTATATCTTCAAGATTCTTCGCTTCGCTGTGAATAACAGTGCCAACTTCCGCAAAGGCTTCAATTAACAAGGCGTGTGTTTCAATTGGAGCTTGATACCAATACCAAGAACTCGTATTTTCTTTCCAATACATACCTAATTCCTCATTAGTAATACTGGTTTCTTTTAACGATTTTAAAATGTTGCTTGCCGTTGTTTTATCGTTCATTCTATTGGTGACTAAAGCCATCATGCCTTTAGCATACAAAGAACGCGATAACCAATATTTCTGGATTTGAGTTTGGTAATAATCTGTAATTTCCTGTACTTGTTTCGATTGTTTTATCTCAGGATAAAAGCTTCGCATATATAAATAATGCAATTGCGTGTAGCTTAAATGGTCTTTAGATAAATCTACATTTTTATTGTATTTTCTAATGTCTTTATATTCTTGTACAAATTCAGCATCTAAATAAGCAATTGCTTTTTCTATCATTGAAGACGTCTCGACTGCGCTCGACGTGACATTAAGTTTATCCAAATGTCCGAAACCAGTAATAATATGTTGAGTGATGTAACGATTTGCGCGTCCACCATTAAACCAAGGCCAAGCGCCATTACTCATCTGGTTATTTTTTAGTTTACGTTTTGCGTTTTGCAACTCGTTAGTCATTTTATTTAAATCAAATAATAATGCAATACGTTTTTTCTGTTCGGTTTCGCTTTGTGCATCTCGTAACCAAGGTGTTTCTTGTATTAAAATAGATTTTAAGTCTTGGTTTTTTTCTAGATTAGATAATAATGCATCTGTATTTTTCCATTGGTTAAACACCTCTTGAATTCTTGGATTACTATTCGCAATGTGACTAGCCAAAGCATTGGCATAGTAGCGCGAAAAGGTTTGTTCGTTACACTCGTAAGGGTATTCCATTAAATAAGGTAAAGCTTGTACAGCATACCAAGCAGGATTACTCGTAATTTCCAAAGTTAATTTATGGTGTTTTAAAGTTGAAGAGTTCGTTGTCTTTAATTTATCTAGTGTAAATGTTCTGGTTTCGTTGCTTTTAATCCACATTGGCAAGGTTTCGGTAACTAACATTCGGTTAGTTAACACAGGAAGTGCGTTTTGTTCGCCATCGCTAAAATCGCCTGCTTTTGCAATTATTTTATATTGAATTGCCTCAACATCAAAAGGGATATCTAAATTCCAAGTGACTTGTGTATTGCCTTTAGCAGCTGCAGAAAACCCTAACTCGTTATACGCATTAGATAATTTTTCGTCAATTGGTTTCCCTGTTAATCCATCGAATAACTGAAGCACAGCAACACCTTTTAACGCTTTGTCTGTAAGATTAGCAATTTTAGTGCTAATACTAATTTGATCGCCTTCGCGTAAAAAACGAGGTGCATTGGGTATTACCATTAACTCTTTTTGAGTTACAGTTTCTAAACTAGTTACAGCACTTTCTAGTGTTTTAGTGTGTGCTAATACTTGCAGTTTCCATTTGGTTAAAGCTTCTGGAGTGGTAAAACTAAAACTAATATGTCCTTCGTTGTCTGTTTGTAATTGTGGAAAAAAGAAAGCCGTTTCTTGGAGGTTTTTACGAATAGTTACTCCAGAGAAGTCTGCTTTTTTTGGTGAACCTGGTTCATTGGTAGAATTATCTCCTTCAACATTTAATAAGCCTAAAATACCACTTGAATCTTCATTTCCAGATGCATTTGTTGCGGCAGGAGCAGCAGCTATTTTACTTTCCATTACAATAGATTCTTCTAGTTCCATTTCGTCTGCAACAACTTCAATTCCTGCAGACATTCTTTTAAAACGATAATTTAAATTTCCACCTCCAAAATACAATCCAAACATATTTATACCATCAAAATACTGAGGTGCGTAATTTCGATAATTATTATATAAATTCTGAATTCGGAAACCTTGAGCGTTAAAGCTTTGTCCTGCGTTTCTACGAATACGACTATAATAATAAGGACGTTGGATTGGAGTAAATGTCCAATCGTGTGTTTTAAATTGGTCTAAAGAGGCATCGTACATACTTGCTAATAGCTCTGCAGCTACTTTATCTCCTTTTGGTCCTTTAATTTTAAAACGCCAAGTTTCGTCTGTTCCTGGTTGTAGCTTATCTCTAAACGTTAGCGTTTCAATCTCCAAATCTGTTTTAGGATAAGGTACAGTTATCGGTAAGCTACTAGCCGCAAAACTGTTGTTGAAAGCATAACTGTAGTGTACTACAAAACCTCCTAAGTCTTCCGAAGAAACAGGAATTGTAATTGTTTTTTTGTTGTTATTAAGCGTAATAATTTCTGTACGAATCGTTTTGTGTGCTTTCTCCACATCTATAGTAACAACAAGATTTTTTGCTGCAGAACCAATAGTAAGCTCAACAGTTTCATTCGTTTTGTATTCGCTTTTGTTTGTGGTAATACTAAACAGTTGGTTGTCTGCTAATGTTTTGTCTTTATCGCTGTATAAAAATGGTCGCGCTTCATCTTTTACCAGTTGTCCAAATTTGTCTTTACTTTCTAAAACCACCACGTAGTTTCCTGATTCCCATCTTTTAATATTACCAAGTTTTAGCGTTTTAGATTTTTCGGTATTGAAGGTTTTAGAAAACACTTCTTCTCCTTTTTTCCAGAGTAAACTATTGTGTTCGTTACTATACGCTTCATGCGGAAACTTAGTACTGAATTCTTCTTTAGGAATTACTTGATAATCTGGTGCTTGCCAAGGTCTTGGTCTTAAAACCGTATTTGGAGCATTTAATTTGTAAATTTTTATGGTTCCTTTTGCTGGTACAAATTCGCCATTAAGGTTTTTAGTGTCTATAGTTAATGTGTTATCCTTAGATTCTTTATCAACTTTACTATCAATAGACACTGTGGCTAATAAGGCATGATAGCCAACATATACAATGGTTGTTGCGCTTCTGGTTTCTCCATTTACGTCTGTAATATCTGCAGTGACTTCGTATTTAAAGATTGGTAAGGTGGTTTTATCTACACTGTCGTCTGGTAAGGCTTTAAAAGTAATATCAAATTCTCCTTTAGCATTAGTCGTAGTTTCGCCATGTGTGATTTCTTGTGGTTCGCTATTAAAATATGGTCTGTACCAATAATACCAACTTGGATATTGTACTTTTCTGTGTACACGATACACCACTTTAGCATCTGTAATATTGCTTCCTGCATAAGCTAAGGCGTTTCCGTTTACCAAAATGCTATCGTTTACTTTATAGGTTTCGGTTACAGGATTAAATTTAGCTTCAAATTTTGGACGTTTATACTCTTCGACTGAAAACGATTGATAGGCATTTACGTTATATTGTCCTGTTAGCTGAATAGAATAATTACCTGTTAATCCATTGTTTGGCAGAATAAATTCGCCAGCAACCGAACCATAATCGTTGGTTTTTAAATCTAGTGATCCAACATCTTCTCCATTAACATTATAAAGTGTAACTGTTACAGGTTGTCCATTTAAAACTTCCGATTTGTTATCAAACGTTTTCATTGTAATTCCTTTAAAATAGAGCGTTTGTCCTGGTCTGTAAATACTACGATCTGTAAACAAAAAGCCTCTGTATTGTGTACGCTCTTCGTTTTGATTGTAGTTGTAATATCTGTTTAAATAAAGATTGTCAAAAAGCGCCTCGTCGTTTGGAGCTGTAATGTTTAACGAGAGGAAATTACGTCTGTAATCTACTTTGGCTATTGAGAATTCCCCTTTTTGATTAGTTGTAAAACTCTCGGTTTTAAAACTATTTTGATTGTTCTTTTTATAGGAGACCTTTACTTTAGCATTAGCTATTGGCTTTCCATTGTTTCTATTAATTATTTGGTAGTTTATAGCTTTGTTTTCTTCTTTTTGAATGTATGCCAAGTTGGTAACTTGAATGTCTTGATAAGCAAACGAATTACGCGTGTTATTCACTTTACCGAATAAGATATAATGGCCATTGTCTAATTTAGGTATTACAATTTCTGTACTGTGTTTTTGGTAGTCGTTTTCGTTTTTTAAATCGGTTTTAAAAGCATGTAAAGCATTGAGTTGTTGTAAAAATTCTAATTGCTCTTCTTGTCTGTGTTTACTTCGAAGCGTTTTTAAGTCGTTAACACTAACCTTTGCAATTTTAAAATTGATGCTATTTATATTTTTATAATTTATTAATAATTTGCTCCATTGTTGGATTGGCAAATTACCTTCAGTAGAAATTTGAAGGGATTCCATTAAAATTTGACTTTTTAGAGCCTCACATTTTTCTGCACCTCTACTTTTTGGGTACTTACTAATTATAGTATTACAAATCTCTAATGCTTCTTTTAATTTCCAACGGTTTTCAGAATTGGTATTTGGTACAAAATTATTGCCTTGTTGTGCGTAAATATTAGCAATCTCGTAGCTGTATAATCCTGAAACTTCATGGTTTTTATGTGTGTTGACTTCGCTTTGTAAGGCTTTTAAAAGAGTATTTTCTTTATTGGAAAACGTCGCGTTTTCTTTTACAAAATTTAAACGTTCAATATTAACATCTGCTAAAGCAAAAGGCGATTTATCTTTTAAATGAAACTTAATGAGTTCCTGATAAAGATGTAATGCATTTAATTGTAAAGAGTTCTCATCTTTAGAAGTAATTTTTATACGCGAAAATGTTTGTGCATCGCTTAAATATTTCGTGTCGTCAATTTTAAATTTATAAGCAGGTTGTGTAATCGAATTCTCTGTAGTTTTATAAAATGTTAGTGCATTATGAGCGAGTAAATCGTATAACGTTGGTCTGTAAATTCTGGAGTCTTTTTGTTTGTTAATTATAGCATCAAAAGCCTCTAAATTAGTTTGTTGTAAAACTAAACCGTTTTCTAAAGACGCTTGGTAATGTTGGTGCACTTCGTTAAAGAGTGTTTGTAAATCCCAAGTTCTAAAATCCTCAGTATCTACTTTGTCTTCCGTTTTAGTTCGGTTATAAAATTTATATCTGTTTTGGTTAAAATATTGCCAGTATAAATTTGCAAGCAGGTTTTGTAGTACGTTTTTTGTTGGTACTGCGCTGATTTCTATTTCGGCTTTAAAGTCATTAATAACTTTAAGTTGAGCGTCTTCTTCTAAAGTTAATGCATATTTACTTTTGTAGAGTAAGGCTTTAATTTGTTGTGCATCGTTTTTATCTGCTTTTGCTTTGCTAGATAAGGTTTCTACCACTTCCAAAGCCGATTTTGGCAAGCCTTTTTTTTCAAAATTTTCAACAGTATTCCATAATTCGGAATAGTTATTGTTTTGTGCTTGTAGTGTTGTGGTTAAAAAAATCATTAAAATATAGAGGTAATTCTTCATCATATAAAATTTAAAGTCTTACAATACTAACGTCAAAAGTTGTTCCGAAAAACAATAAATGAGTTAAAGTAGGAGTTCAATGAGTGAAGTTACTATTTTTTATAGTGAAAACCATTTTAGTTAACATTTTAGTACGTAAAGTTTTAAACCATTAAAAAGTGTAGTTTTGTAATGCAAAAAAGAATAAGATTAAATACAACTATAATGCGACTATTAGTAATTGTTTTCTGTTTTCCGTTTTTTATTTATGGTCAAAATGCTGTAGATACTGCGCAACAGTTAATTGCAAAAAAGCAATTTGCTAAAGCTGAAAACATTTTAATTCCTTTTGTTGCTTCGCATAAAAACGATTTAAGAGCTGTTGAATTATTAGGCGATGCTTATGGTCACCAAAAAAAATGGGACGATGCCATAACGTATTACAAACAACTTACAGAAGCAGAAGATAGTAATGCAAATTTTCATTATAAATATGGAGGAGCATTGGGTATGAAGGCATTAAGCGTTAGTAAATTTAAAGCGTTGAGTATTATAGACGATCTAAAAACAGCGTTTTTAAAAGCTGCAAGTTTAGACCCAAAACATATTGATGCACGTTGGGCTTTGGTGGAATTATACATGCAATTACCAGGAATTGTTGGAGGAAGCAAAAAGAAATCGTTTAAATATGCCAATGAATTAGAAGCACTTTCTAAAGTGGATGGCTATTTAGCAAAAGGATATATTTACGAGTATGATGATGAACCAGAGTTAGCCGAAAAATATTATAAAATGGCGATTACAGAAGGCGGCTCATTAACGTGTTACGATAAGTTAACTGCACTTTACGAAAAAGAAAAGCAACCCAATAAAGCGATTAAGAATTTAGAAGAAGCTAGCCAGAAACACAAGCGCAATGCGATGCATTATCAAATTGGTAAAGTATGTGCAGAATACAACTTAGAGTTAGATAAAGGCGAAAAATGCTTATCTATTTACATTGAAAACTACAGCGCAAAAGATGGCGTGCCAAAAGCTTGGGCGTATTACAGATTAGCACAAATTAATAAACACCAAAAGGATAAGAAAGAGGCTTTAAAATGGATTAATAAAGCCATTGTTGACTTGCCAAAAATTGAGGTATTTAAAGACGAGAAAGTGACAATAGAAGCTTTGTAAGAGAATTTAATTACAATTTGGTAATTCTAACAATGTCTCCTTGAGCGCAGTCGAAAGGTTTATATATCGATATGTTTTAAGTAGGTCTCGACTGCGCTCGACCAGACACCTGTTTGTAGAAATAAGTAGTATTAATTAGTCACATTAAAGACGAGTAAGTGACAATAGAAGCTTTGTAAGAGAATTTAATTACAATTTTATAATTCTAACAATGTCTCCTTGAGCGCAGTCGAAAGGTTTATATATCGATAAGTTTTAAGTAGGTCTCGACTGCGCTCGACCAGACACCTGTTTGTAGAAATAAGTAGTATTAATTAGTCACATTAAAGACGAAAAAGCGTTAATAGAAGCTTTGTAAGTGAATTTAATTACAATTTGGTAATTCTAACAATGTCTCCTTGAGCGCAGTCGAAAGGTTTATATGTCGATAAGTTTTAAGTAGGTCTCGACTGCGCTCGACCAGACACCTGTTTGTAGAAATAAGTAGTATTAATTAGTCACATTCACTTCAACATTTAGCAATCAATTAGTATATTTACACTTCGTAAAAAAACGCTATGAACGTACATTTTATAGCTATTGGAGGAAGTGCCATGCACAATCTTGCTTTAGCCTTACACAACAAAGGATATCAAGTTACAGGAAGTGACGATACTATTTTTGAGCCTTCAAAATCGAGATTAGAAGCTAAGGGGTTATTGCCAGAATCTTTTGGCTGGTTTCCAGAAAAAATAACTACAAATATAGAAGCTATTGTTTTGGGTATGCATGCGAAAGCAGACAATCCAGAATTGCTTAAAGCACAAAAGTTGGGTTTAAAAATTTATAGTTATCCAGAGTTTTTATACGAGCAGTCCAAACAAAAAACACGAGTTGTTATTGGAGGAAGCCATGGAAAAACAACCATAACCTCAATGATTTTACATGTAATGCATTATCACGATCGCGATGTCGATTATATGGTTGGTGCACAATTAGAAGGCTTTGATGTTATGGTAAAATTAACCGAAGACAACGATTTTATAGTCTTGGAAGGCGATGAGTATTTGAGTTCGCCAATAGACAGACGACCAAAATTTCATTTATACAAACCTAATATTGCTTTATTAAGTGGTATTGCTTGGGATCATATTAATGTATTCCCAACTTACGAGAATTATGTAGAGCAGTTTAGCATTTTTGTAGATAGTATTGTAAATGGAGGAAGCATAAATTATAACGAAGAAGACCTTGAGGTAAAGCGTGTAGTGGAAGCTAGCGAAAATGCCATTAGAAAAATAGCCTATCAAACGCCAGAATATACTGTAGAAAACGGACAGACTTTATTACAAACTCCAGAAGGCGACTTGCCAATTGAAGTTTTTGGAAAACACAATCTTAATAATTTAGCAGGAGCAAAATGGATTTGCCAGCACATGGGAATTGATGAGGACGATTTTTACGAAGCCATTTCCACTTTTAAAGGCGCAAGCAAACGTTTAGAGAAAATTGCTGAAAGTAAAACTAGTGTTGCTTATAAGGATTTTGCGCACTCACCAAGTAAAGTAGAAGCGACTACAATTGCTGTAAAAGAGCAATATGAGAACAGAACACTTGTAGCTTGTTTGGAATTACACACGTATAGTAGTTTAAATGCTGAATTTTTAAAAGAATATAAAGGCGCTTTAGATGCTGCAGATGTTGCTGTGGTTTTTTACTCGCCAGATGCTGTAGAAATTAAAAAACTGAAAGAGGTTACTAAAGCACAAATAGCAACTGCTTTTGAGCGCGACGACTTAAAAATTTATACTACTCCTGAAGAATTTAAGCAGTTTTTATTCTCACAGAATTTTGATGATAAAGCCTTGTTACTTATGAGTAGTGGTAATTATGGTGGTTTGGATTTTGGTGCTATTAAAGGGTTGATTGGGTAATTGAAACTTTAAGTATTTAAATTACTCCTTCTTTTTTTAATACTTCTATTTTCCAAATAGGTAATGATTTTTTTGTACCCTTGTTTAATGCACATTTTATTTGGGCAAACCAAAGACCTAACGCTTTATTTTCTCCTCTTTGTTTTGGAATTTTATTTTTATTTCCATTTTGAAATTCTTTTAGTTCTTTGACTTTTTTAAGAAAACTTCTTTTGTGTTTGTTTTTTAAGTAATCCTTATCAACATATTGAGAAATGAAATCTACTTTTTCTGTAGATAATTTCCCTTTTTTCCAATAGGTCATATAATCATTTAGTTTATTGCCTAACCAATTGATTTTATAATCTTCTGCTACTTGTGAGGGAATTGTAGTGTATTTTTCGTTTGTAGAATAAAATTTAATTAATTCTTCACAAAATTCATCCCATATTTCTTCATTAGAGGTTGTATGTAATGCTATTCCATTTTTAATTAATAAATCGTATCTGTATTTTGGATAATTTTCAGGGTTTTTTCTAAAACTATTTCTTTGCAATCTCAACCAAGCTAATTCAACATTATATTGTTTGCTTAAATGAGAAGGTACATAATTGAATCCTGTGAGGTGCATAAATGCCATAAATTTGCCAAAACCTGTGTAAAATTTCTTAATATAAGGGTTAAAAACAAAACCAGCATCAATTAGCCGTTTTTCGTTTTCTGCACTTAGTTTTTTTGCTCTTTTAAAGCTTCTTTGGTCTGAACACCATCTTCCTAACGATTTCGTTTCAGAATTGTACTGAGATATATGAGGCCATTCTTTTATTGTTTCTTTTGAATTGCAAAACTCTTCAAATTTTGCTTCCCAACCAACTTTACTTTTACCTTGATTAGGTGTGTATTTGAATACCATTTGACCTCCTACATTATCGTAACTTGGAAGATGGGAACAGATAGGTTGTTGTTGTGTTTTAGAACTTGTTTCTTTTATTACATAATTAGCTAACTCAGATAAAGAAAAGTATGGGTTTTTGTTATTATTAAGGTAGTCATAAAATGAATTTGCAAAAGGACTTCCTTTTAGAGGTTCACCATCTGTTACTTTTTCGAGTCTACCTGAGGTTAGAATCCAACGGGATGACTTTTCATTTAGTTTTTTGTAAGATTGAGAAAAATCAACAGATCTATTTCTTGAAATAAATGAGCCAGAAAAACAAGAATCAGAAACTAAAAATAAATGTTTAGCTTCTATAGATTCAATTAAATCAATAATAGTTGAATTGTTTATGTAAGTTGCAATTGAGGAATGCTTAGCATTAGAAGGAACCCAATAGCCTTTATTTTTATTATTTATAATACCATGTCCTGCATAATAGATGATAATATTATCTTGTGGTATAAGTTTACCTGCTAATGAAGCAAGAGTATTAACGATTTTTTCTCGAGTAGCATTTTCATCAGTAATTGTATCTTCAATTAAATCAAACCCATAACTATCTAATAGTATATTTTGAATATTCTCTGCATCAAGTTTTGCATTATTTAAAGTAGAAAAATTAGAATCTGAATAATTGTCTATGGCAATGGTTAAAATATAGTTTTTTCCTTTTTTAGTCACTTAAGTTTTTGGATTAATCGCAATTTTTTAGACGTAAGTTGTTTTTTATAATTTGTAACAGTATAAACTAAGATAAGATTTTTTTTAATATTTCAACTGACATTGAGTAGAAAATAGCTGCGTTTTTTAAAATGTATTAATTCAACAACTATTCTAGATAACTACATTTCTAATATTTAATCAAAGACCAGAAATTATGAAATTATTACTCTTAATTAAATAAGAGGAATCTATTAATTTGGAATACTAATAGTTTTATCTTGCTCTATTAAAAAATAATAATTTTCAAAATATATACTTTTGTCAATTCCTTCAGATTAAATTAATGTGATGTGGAATAATCTAAACTATTTACCCTTCAGCATTAAAAAATACTTTATAATAGTGCATTTTTTTCTCCTCGTCGTAACCACGTTCTAAATACTCTTGTGCAGCGTCTGGCGCATCAATATCTAGTTTTATCTGTATATTGGTGTCTAGTTTAATGTCTGTTTTAATCTTTTTCTTGTCTTTTTTTACAACAGCTTCAGCTAAATCAAATTGATTACGAATAAGTACATCCTGTTCGCCTTCATATTCTTTTTTAAAGTCTTCGAATAAACGAATATGTTTTTCTTCGTTAAATACTTCTTCTTTAAAATTTTCAATATTTATAGTTTCATTTTCTTTAAAATAATCAATAGTTTTTGCTAAAAAGATGTTGCGTTCTTGCTCACCATAGCTGGTTTTTAAAATTTCGGTAGAAAACTCACTACACATATTTAAGTAGTTATGTGTGTGGTTATTCATATCGTCTGCATACTTAATATTTAGAAATTTATTTAACCAATATTGTGCATCGTAGCTGTTATTATCTACACTTAGTATAATGTTCCCTTCAGTATCGGTTTGGTTTAAAATAAGGCAACCTTTATCTACTTTTTTAGAGTTAATCCCTTTTTGTACCATTACATCGTAACTGTTACCTTCTAAAAAGGTTTGAAAGAAATTGGTTTTACTTTCAATTTTAAAAATACCAACGGCATTGGTGGTCATTTCTTTATATTCAATACCTTCAAAAATGGCAACTAACACATCGCCAGTTTTTATTTGTGCAGAATCGCTTTGCTCGTATAAATGTTTTACGATATGTTTTGAGGTTTCAATAAACGCATCGTCCTCATTAAATAATTGTTTGCTATACGAATTGATTTCGTTAAGCTCCACATTGGCATGATGATTAAACCTATAGCTTTGCACTACAGAGCCAAAAGGCCTTAGTAAAAACGGAAGCATAAGCTCGTAACTCGCCTCATCAAAATGCACTTCTTGCTCAGAAAACGCATTTTTTGTGTCGTTATGTTTATTACCAACTTTATGGATTATAAATTTTGAAATTGAAGCGTTTTTACGTGTAATCATAGTATTTGAATTGAGAGTACAATACTAATCATTATAAAGAAAAAGGCATAAAAAAAACCGAAGCTTTTCACTTCGGTTTTATAAATTATTTTTAAGATTTATTAGTAAGCAATTCCGTAATAATTACAAACAGCATAATAATCGTTGCTATTTACACCAGCTTGTTCAAGCTCACTATAAACGTGTTGCTTTTTGTTACTAGATTTTGCAGCAGTTGTTGCTTCTATAATAACTACTTTTAGTGTTTGTAGGTCTCCTGCGCTTATAGAAAGTGCATTACCACTACCATCACCATAATCTAACGAGTAAAATCCGTCTGTTAAAGTTACATGTACTGAGAAATCAAATTGATACGTATCGAAAGGGCAAGGCACAGGTACCCAATTAGTTCCATCATCTGTTAAATAACCTAAAACGACATCATTATCTATAACATCTTGTGTTAGTTCTGGTACAGTAACATCGTCTGATGATCCTGCGAAACTAGTTGCATCAATTGTTAATACTTGCACATTAGCATTACCATCAGTTCCGTTTGTGCCATCTGTTCCAGCTGGTCCTGCTGGACCTACAGCTCCATCTTCTCCATCCTCGGCAGAGCATGCAAAACTAAATGCTACTATACAGGCTAATAAAATGTACTTTGTGTTTTTTACTAAATTTTTCATTGTTTTAATTTTTAAAGGATTAATTTATTTGTTTACTAATTAATAGTTGTTTTTTTTAGAGGTTAACAAGGCGTTAAAAAAAAATCCAAAACAAATAGTATTTTGGATTTTTTGGCTTAGGGATTTAATTACTTTTGCCTAGCTTTCTTCTTCGCCAACAGGCTCATTAGATGTTTTTATGCTATTCCATTCTGGTTTAGAAGAATTTAAATACGCATACACTGGTTTTTCGTTTCTTACCATATCTACATACATTTGCATGTCTTTAAATGGAATAAAAATTGCACCAACTTTGTTTGCTGGAATAAAAGTGGGTTGTGGTTTTGGACTATCCTCATGTAGGAAATAGATAATAAAACGGTGTCCATCTCCATAACATGTAATGTACCCTTGGATTTGAATTTGTGTTCCTCCCCAAGTTGCTGAGCTTTTGTAGCCTAAGGCCATTTTGTAATTGTTTACTGAAAATTGTTTAATTGCCATGATGTTTGTTTTTAAAATTAATAGCTACTATTTAATGGCTATAGATTTTAAAAGGTTAACAGTTTTTTTAAAAAAAAAGCTCAACATCTTTAAGGACATTGAGCTTTATGGTATTGAAGACTAGGTTTTTAAAAGAAGGCTGTAAAACCAACACTAAAAAATACAGTGCCTAAAATAGTTTTAGCATCACCTTCGCTATCTTTTGGTTTTTGACTTTGGTAGGTGTAATTTATTGCAGGTTCTATTGCAATATGATCTCCTATAAAAAAAGCATAACCAGCAGTTGCACGAAACGCAAGGATGTTAGATTTTAAATCACCAAAACTAGTGGATGTTTTGTTAGAACCAACACCAACTAAAGCTTCGGCAAATAAGTTATTATCAAAATAATACCTTGCAAATGGACCAATTGCAATGCCTGAGGTTGTAGTTTTCTCGTCAAAACCTTCAATTTTGCTAGAACTTGTTCGTACTTCCAATTCTAAACCAATGGCTAAATTGTTTTTAATAAAATAACCTGCTTTTGGTGTAGCAGTAATTTGGAATGTAGATCCTACATCGTTAGTGTTACCATCAAATTTAACTTTTTCGTTAGTGTGGATAATTCCAATAGTTCCATTGGCTAAAAAGCTACCTTCAGTTTTTGCCGAAAAGCTTTCTTGAGCATAATTTGATAGTGTTACCAATAATGCTAGTGTAAAAATAAGTTGTTTCATAATTTAAGATTTTATAATTAGTTTATTGTTAATAGTAAAGCGAAAGCAAAGGTTAACAGGTATAAAAAAAACCGAAGCTATTTACTTCGGGTTTTTCTAAAAATTTGTGACTAATTCAAATTTAAAACATGGATTTGTATGCGGTTGTATCTATAGAAAAATCTTCTTTATCTAAGGCTATACAACGCATTACTACTTTTTTTGGTTTGCGTTTAGAGGTGTCTTCCATGTTCATTTCCATTACCAAGCCTTTAGCGTAATTAAACCATTGCGAGTTAAAGTTTTTATTTTTTTTCATACCAGAGGTTAGGTTTAAAAATTGTACACCAGCTTCTTGTGTGACCCAAATGGTGCCTTTAAAATCGTCTCCAAAAACAATAAACTCTTCGCAATTATATCCTAAAATTTGTTTGGTTTTTCCTGTTTTACTTACGTTTACGTTTTGATTGTCTGTACTCTCATCAACAACATCACTAAAATCAAAATCACTAGCCATTAGTGTTTTTCTATCTTTCATATCCATAAGCATAAAAACAGCATTTTTATTTGCATCCATTATCATTAGCATGTTTTGGTTATTTTTTTTACCAATATCCATTTTACTGCCAATGTAATTTCCTGTGTTGGTTAAAAAGTAAGTAAGTGCCATATTCCCTTTTTCATGCTCAATTTGCATAACGTATTTATGGGTAAAATTATAGTTGCTGTCTGGTTGAGCAGTAGATTGCTTCATGGAAAACGGACTGCTTTTTTTATTCTTTTTCTTCTTCTTATTTGAAGAATTATTAAATGTAGAGTCAAATGCCTTTTCGGTTTCGCGTTCTGCTTTTTCTTCTACTTTACGCTCAATAGCACGTTCGGCAGCTTTTTCGGCTTTTTTGCTAAGTTTTTTCCAAATTTGAGCGTTACCATTAAAGGCAAAACATAATGTAATTAATAAGAGTGTTGTTTTTAAAGCTTTCATTTTTTTATTATTTATTGGTTCTTTTATTGTTATTCGTCGCGTTGTGCTTCTCTAATTTTCTGTTCTAACACTCTCCCTAAAGAGTCTTTTTGTCTTTGCGTTAATTTTTCGGCTTGCAGAAAATAGAGGTTTTTGTATTCTTGCTTTTGTTCTGTTGTTAATTCAGATCTATTTAGCAATTCTAAATAGCCAATGGATTCTCCAGTTGCATTTCCGTCTAACTCTGTACCAAATATTTTGGTAAGTGTTTTGCTTTGCATGTCTAATAAATTGTCGGATTTTACTACTAAAGAGTCGCTTTGAGCATGTGTTACTGCGCTAATACAAATTAGTAGTATAAAAGTTAAAAGTGTTTTCATTGGTGTTTCTTTTTTAAGATTTACCATTTAATGGATAGTTTTTAAAAAGGTTAACACCAATCATTTTTTTGTTTTCTAATTTTTTGATTGTAGCGTTTTGGCTATAAAACAAATTAAATGAGTAAATTAGCTAAAGAGAATGTTAACCTTTTTTATGTATTGCTATTAAATGAATAACGTTGAACATACTATTACTGTAGAGGAGCTAAAACAAGGTTCTGACCTTTTGTTTAAGCAGATTTATAATGATAATCGCGACAAGTTTATCAATTTTGCCAGACGCTATAATGTATCGCACGACGATATTATAGATGTGTACCAAGATGCTTACGTTGCCTTTTATAATAATGTAAAAAGCGGAAAACTTGAAGTGTTAACCAGTAGTGTATCGACGTATTTAATAAGTATTGGTAAATATTTAATTTTTGACAAGATGAAAAAGAATAGCAAAACTATTAATCCGGATTTTGATCTAACTATTGTTAGAAAAGATGAGGTAGTAGTGGATGCTTTTGAAATTGAAACCGAAGACCTTACAACAGAGCAACGGTTAATGAAAAAGCATTTTGCAACGCTTGGGAAACAATGTCAGGAATTATTAAACCTCTTTTATTATAGAGGATTTACCATTAAAGATATTTTGGAATTGGGTAAATATAATAGCGAAAACGTTATTAAAAGCACCAAATCTAGATGTATGAAATCCCTAAAAGAAAAAATAATAGCAAACCCTAATTAACAATGAATACCGAAGAATTATTATCCCTATACTTTTCTAATGGCTTAACACCAAGCCAGGAAGATTTATTTAATGACCTTTTAGAAAAGGATGCCGAATTTAAATCACAATTTGAATTTGAAAAGAATTTAAAGCGCGTAATAAAAGATAAAGAAAGCGAAGCCTTTAAAGCTAAATTGCAAAGTTTTGAAGCGGAACACAAAACAGTAAATAAACCAGGCTTTAATTGGCGAATTGCTGCGTCTATAATTTTCTTTTTAGGTGCTGGTTATTTTGGATACCAATCGTTTTTTGGAGTAGATTATAACGAATTATACGAAACAAATTACGCAACTTATCCAAACACTTTATATCCTATTACACGAAGCGACACTATAAATAGTATAGAACGCCAAGCTTTTGTTGCTTACGAAGCTGAAGACTACGAGACTGCACTTATTAATTTTGAAAAAATTGAAGCTGAAAACAAAACAGCAGACCATAATTTTTATAAAGCACAAACCTATTTGCAGTTAAATGATTTGGATAAAGCTGAAAAATTATTGAATAATTTAATGAATAGTAAGTCTCAATTCAAAGCAGAGGCTACTTGGTATTTAGCTTTAATTGAGCTAAAAAAAGGAAATAAAACGGAAGCTAAAAGCTACTTAAAAACGTTAATAATAGATTATAATTATAAAAAGAAAGAAGCCAAAGCCTTACTTAATGCGCTTAGCTAGTACGTTGTTTTTTAATTATAAATCCAATTATAACTAAGGCTAAAACTCCAATAATCCACCACATCCAATTCGAGTTTGTTACAACTGGAGTTGTGTTTCCGGAAATAATAATACCAGACCAATAATAAGGATGCGTTAATTTTGTGTCTTTATTATTGGTTATAAATTTTAGTTGTGCGTCCTGCAACGCATCTTGTTTGTCTTTTCCTTCAGCAAGATTAGCGTAAAAATGATTCATAATTTTTGTGGAAGAGGCATCATTAATTTTCCAAAGTGTACTAGAAATACTATTTGCTCCACTAAAATAAAAACCACGCGCTAAGCTTAATAAGCCTTCACCACGTTTTAAATCTCCAATACCACTTTCGCAAGCACTTAATGTTACTAAATCTGAGTTTAATTTTAGATTATATAAATCTTTGGTATATAATACGCTATCTGTATTTGTTTGAGGTGTGAATGCTAAAAACGAAAACTCTGGAGTCTCATCGTTAAAAATAGCATGAGTTGCTAAATGTAAAATGCTATAATTAGAACTTTCGGCATTAAAATTTGTTAGTGTTGCTGTGTCGTTTTCTAATACTCTTCCTTTAAAATAAAGTAAACAGTTATTAGCTTCTTTTTTATTATTTGGTAATGGCAATAGCTTATTAGTGGTATTAAATTCTGGTGCAAAGGCTAATAGTTGTCCGTTATTTTCTTTTTTAGACTGTAGTTGTTTTAACAAGGTTGCAGAATTTACATAACTAGTTGCATATTTATGAATTATATAATTGGAGCCATCATCTATTAAAGCAGAAAACGGAATATAATTTAAAACACCATCTGTTATAATAACTAGGTTTTTTATGTTTTCTGGAATATTAATTGGACGTAATAAGCTTTCAAATAAAACATGAGAAAGTGATTTTAAACTTTCTACATTAGAGTTTGGATCACTTAATTGCTTTTGAAAGGTATTAATAGTGTTTTTAAAGTCAGAAGCTATAGGTGTTTCAATAATTTGGGTATTATTTTTTGATACAGCAATGGTATATATATTAGTTTCGCCATAAAAATAGGAGAGAAGCATTGTAGAATTAGAGAGTAGCTTTTTAGTGTCTTTTATAGTTGTAACTTTAGTGTTGTATTTTAAATCGTAATAGTTTTTGTATTTGCTCTCTAGGGTTTCAATAAATTTTATATGTTTTGTTTTTAGTTTAAATAATTCATCTTCTAAAGCTTCAGTTTTTTTAGAGTTTAACTGTTTTTCTAAATGCGTAATTTGGGATTTAATGAGTAATTCTTCTTCTATGACAGTTTTAGGAATATTGGCAAATTCTGTTGCTTTTACACTAAGTAATGATTCTAATAATAGTACAGCTTTACTTTTTTCGGCATATAAAAATGCTTTATTGCTATACATTTCATCCTCTGAGGTTTTATAGAGATTAAAAGCAGCTTTTATACCAGATTCAAAAAGCGGAAAGGCGTTTTCTATTAAAAATAATTTATCTGTATTGTCTTTAAATGTAGGTTTTAAGTCGTCTAAAATGGCAACGGCTTCATCTACAGTTTTTATAGCTTCTTCATAATTATAAATTTGATTTAAAGCATTGGCTTTCCCTTTTAGTGTTTTTAGAATTGTGATCTTGTTTATGGTGGATTTTATTGGATTGGATTCGTATACTTTTAACGCTAAGTTGTAATATTCAATTGCTTTTTCTGGGTTGGAGGCTTCGGTATATAACGTGCCAAATTTGTTATAAATTTCTACCACATCATTGTGTGGCTTATTATTCCATTTTTCTTGTACTAAAATTAGGCTATTGTTTAGTTGTTGTATGGCTTCCGGATAGTTGTTTTCTGCTTTTAATACATTAGAATTTACTAAATGATAACGATACCAAAAAGGATGGTTTTCTGGTAAAACATCCTTCATTTTTCCTAAATAAAATTTTGCGCTGTCTAGGTTTTTTAATTGTATGTAATTATTGGTTAAATTTTCTGCAGTTGTAACAATACTATTTGTGTTTTTTGTATTATTTGAATAATATTGGAAAGCCTTTAATGTATAAAAATTGGCTTTAGAAAAGTTGTTTTCTTTTAAATGTACTTCTGCTAATAAGTTATAGGTGCTATTTATATAAGAAACATTGGTTGGGTTATAGGTGTTTATTAAGTGAAGGTTTTTTTTATAGAGCTCTTTTGCAAGATTAAATTTCCCTTCGTCTGTGTACATTTTAGCTAGAAAAGAATAGCTAACAGATAGAAAATCTATTTCTGTAGTAAGTAAGTTAGTGAGTTCGTTTTTTTTTAAACTATTTATTAACCTTTCAAAATGTACACGAGATTGTTTAAAATCTTTAATTTCGAAATAGTAAGTGCCTTTTGAATATTCTAGTGATTGTGAGAGGTCTTTTTCAGATTCCAATTTTTTAATATCTTCAATTCTTGTAGAATATAGACTGTCTAAACCTTGTAAGTTGTTTTTAATTTTATTTAAATCATAATAGTAACTTGCTGCATAATTTTCACCAATTAGTGCACTAATATAATGTTCTAAAAAATCATGCTTTTTAGCATTTTCTTTTATTAAGTCGTAATATTTATAAACAGAATCTTTATTAGTATAATAATATTGACCAATTTTATTGTAGTAGGAATCGAGTTTTTTTGATGAGTCTGAATCTTTATTTTGTCCAAACAAAATGAAAGAAAAAAACAAACAGAATACAATGTTGAGGGTTTTATACATAAAAAAAAGCTTTCAGCTACTGCTGAAAGCTAATATACAAAATTATAGGTGTTTTATTCTCCAATATTTCCTCTTACACTGTATGATCTTGGTTGTTTACCATTCACATTTCGTGTGATATTTATTCTCATTTCACCATTAAAATCGCCTAAATCTATATTAGATGCAAATATTAACTCTTCGGTACCATCTAAAGGTGTTAATTCAGTATTCGCATTACTATATATAAGCTCTTCACTGTTGTTTTCTACAATTTCTATTAAAAACCCGTTTTCTATATGTTCCGAAAAAACTAGAATATATTTTAATAAATCAGGAGCAGGTAAGCATGTTGCAATTCCTGGACAAGGAGGAGGAGGAGGAACAGGTAGTCTTGGAGGAATTATACCTATTTGGTTTTCCTCGAAAGCAATTTGAAATTCACTTTCATAAGCTTCTACTGCGCCATAAATGCTGTCTTGTTGCATTATAAAAGCTTCTTGTTGCTCAGGGTCATTTGCAGATTCTTCAATTAGTAACTCTAAATCAGCAATTGCAGCATTAGACAATTCGATTTCCTTTTCTAAGTAAAAGAGAAAAAGGTCGTTTTCGTACAAAGAATTTTCGGCATTTGGTTCTTCTTCTTCAGGAATAATTATTACATCATCCTCGTCACAGGAATAGGATAATAATAAAATTGGGAATACTAGTAATAGTAGCAGTTTTGCTCTCATAATTTAATTGTTTTTGTGGTTAATTATTTTAAATTAATGTTTGAAGCACATTAAAGTTAACACTTTAAACTGTACATTTTAAATAAAGATGTATAACTGGTAATAGAAAACGTATATTTAGTGGTAAAGTATAGGTAGTTGGATTAATTAATTTTATACGCTAAAATTGTATTATCGTCTCCTTTAGTTATAAATTCTAAACTAGAATCTTTATCCATATTATGTAAATCTATTGTAGAAATTCCATACACAGGAAAATTTGGTAGTAATTCTGCATTACTATCGTAGAGATAGACTTTTTGAGTCTGTAAATCGGTAACCGAAACATAGATTTTATTATTTATTAAAAACAACGATGGCTGAGTATAGTTGCCAAAATCGAGTTCTAGCGTTTTGTCTTTTATTGTTAATCTGTTTTCGGAGAGTGCGACTAAGGTTCTGGATGTGGTTTTTAGTGTGTGGTTTTGCAATAATCCAAGGTTTTGTGTTGTTGCACTTCCATTTTGGTCAATAGATACAAGAGTTCCATCTGCTGTTGTTGTGGTAAACTTATTTTTATATGCAAATACAGGTTGGTTAGAGTAGTTGAAGCTGTTTTTAACTCTAACTCTTGTTTGTCCGCGTCTATTTAATATGTGTAATTTATTATCGGTTTTAATTACTAAATAATCTTTGCTCCCAATTCTAAAATGTTGAGGCGAAGTATTTATTGTTTTACTAGCTTTAGAAAATCCAAAACCTTTAACGGTTTTGCCTTTAGCGTTATATACCAAAACAGCCTTGTTTTGAGTAACGAAAAAACGATAATTTTTCTTTTTGTCGTAATCAAAAACTGAAAGTGGTTGTGTAATTTCATCATTAAATTTTAGAGGGAAGTTATCTACGTCGTTTCCGTTTCTATCTAACATATACACTCTGTTTGGTGTAGCGAATACCAATTGAAGTCTTCCGTTTTTATATCTATCTACTTGTTTTACATCTCCAAGAATTGGACCATGTAATTGTTTTTTCCAAAGTACTTCTCCAGTATTGGAAATTAAATAAAGGTTATTGTTTACGTCTTGCACAACAATTTCTCGTTGCTTGTTTCTATGGTTAATAACCAGTTGAGGTGTGTTAAGTAATGTAGCGTCTAACTTAATGTTTAAAGTTTCTGTAACACTATGCTGTACAGCTTTTTTCTTTTCCTTTTTTACAATAGCATTAATGTGTGCAAAATTACCATCGTACACAAATTGTAAAGCAGATGCTTTATAGTTTGCAATACTAGCTACTAACTCTTCTTTAAAATTGGATTCTAATACAGCTTTAAAACCAAATGGATTATTAACATTTAAAAGAGAAGCGTTACTCGATAAGTAAGGTGAAATAGTTTTGTAATAGTCTCTAGTGATGTAAGTCGTTTCGTTTTGATAATTGGCTATAATGTTTTGTAGTACATCAATTTCTTCTGCAAAAATTATAAACGAATCGATTATACAATATTTAGTAGCATTTTTAAACGTAATAAAAGGTGAAAAATAGTTGCTAAATAGTTCTGGAGCATCAAAATTGTAAATATCTATTTGTCGGTAAGTTTCAATAACGCTTTGGTTTTTAGCAAGCGCATCTTTGGTAGCAATAACATCTGTTGAATTTAATACAACTGCTTGTTTATTGCCTTCGTAAATAGTGCCAATTTCGATAATTGAATTAAAAAGTGTTGTGTCTGGAGCAGAGGTTTCAGTTTGATTGTAGGCCTGTAGGTTGCTTTTAAATACTTCAAAATCATCAAAAGTAATACTTAAAAAACCATCGCTGTTTGAAGGAGTAATTTCGGCTAATTGATTACGTTGAGGTATTGTGTTTTTAAACACATTAATGGCACTTTTACTACTATCAATTGCCTTAGTAATGCCGTTTAAATAAATTTGATCTTGCTCAATATCCACATCAACAGACACAAAATTTGTTAAGTTTGATAGCATTAAATCGCTTGTATTAAAGAGCGTATTAATTCCTGTTTTATACTTAGTATTTATAATTACAGAAAACGTTTTATTATTATTAACAGTATTTACAAAATCAGTTATGTTTGGTTGTTTTTTGTCTTCGTTTAATAACTCACTAATTACTGTTTTGCTAGAGCTTCCTATAAAAACGCTGTCTGTAATGCTACTGTATATAATTTGTTTGTTAATAGTTGATTTTGTGAGTGTTTCATTTTTAAAAGAAATAGTTTCTTTTTTATGATTTGGTAAACTATCTACTTTAAAAACGGAAGGTTGAAATTTAGTAATAATCGTATAGTTAAGACTATCTTTTTCAGTAGAAGAAAAACAAATAAATACTGGATTTTTTGTCGAAATGTGGTTTAAATACTGTAGTTTATTCTTAATAGTTTTATAGTCGGAAACTTGAGATAGTGTTTGAAGAAAATTGTTGTTGTTTAGATTGCTTTTAAAACGTTCTAAATTATTTATTTTTAGAATAACTGAAGCGTTTTCAGGAATATAATGACTTAAATCTTTTTGTTTTTTATAGGAATCGCAGCTAATTGCGATAATAAAAATAACAAGTACGTACCAAAAGTTTTTCATTAAGCATTAATTTTATGTAAATATAAAAGTTTTTATAGATTATAGCTCTAAAGCGAATTGTTCTGGAAGTAATCTAAAGGATTTTCTATGGTATTTTGTAATTCCGTATTTTTTAATGGCCTCTCGATGTTGTTTTGTTGGGTACCCTTTGTTTTGCTTCCAATTATACATCGGGAATTCTTTGTGGATTACATTCATATATTCATCTCTATAAGTTTTTGCTAAAATTGAAGCTGCAGCAATACTCAAAAATTTACTATCACCTTTAATAATGGTTTGATGCTCAATACCCTTATATGGTTTAAACTTATTGCCATCTACAATAATAAATTCTGGTGTTATTTTAAGATTATCTATAGAGTGATGCATCGCTAAAATCGAAGCATTGAGGATGTTTATTTTGTCTATTTCTTCTTGGTAAACGTGGCTCACAGCAAAAGCAGAGGCTTCTAATTCTATTATTGGCTTTAATAAATCTCGTTTCTTTTCGCTAAGTTGTTTAGAGTCTGTAAGTACTTTGTTGTTAAATTTTTTAGGCAGAATAACAGCTGCAGCAGTAACAGGTCCAGCAAGACAACCTCTACCAGCTTCGTCTGTGCCACACTCTAGTAAAAATTTGGAGTAATTTAACTTTAGCATCTAAATAATTAAGTTTAAAATAGCGTTATTGTAAGCGTTAATGCTTCTTTAAAAGCATAATGCCTAAAACTAATAAGATATTTGCTATTTTTGGCAAAATTAAAATTTAAAATAGAAAACCAGTCTATAATTAATTTGGTTGCATTTAATTTCTATATGAAAAACTTCTTTTTAATATTTTTTCTTTCATTTTTTACAACGAGTATGATGGCTCAAGTGAAACCTACTTTGAAAAAAAGTGTAAACCAATCTAATAGTAACTCAATTTTTAACGATTCTATCCGTAAAGGATCTACTAGGAGTACATCTAATAAAAATATAAAAAATAAAGACGCTAAGATTACAGACTATCTAATAATATCTCATGTCCAAGACACCACTTATGTTGATACTACATTAACAATAGCAAAGGATTATAAATTTAATTACTTGCGTAAAGATAATTTTGAGTTAATGCCTTTCGCTAATTTGGGACAAACCTATAATACATTAAGTTATAATTTTGAAAGTACTAGCTTAATGCCAGGTATTGGAGCTAATGCCAAGCATTTTAATTATATGGAAATTGATGATATTAAGTATTATCATGTACCAACTCCTTTAACAGAGTTGTTTTATAAGTCAGGCTTTGAGCAAGGTCAAGTTTTAGATGCATTTTTTACAGTCAATACATCCAAGCAGTTTAATTTTTCAATTGGTTATAAAGGAAATCGCTCATTAGGGAAATACCAACACATATTATCAAGCTCTGGGAATTTTAGGTTTACAACCAGCTACAAAACAAAAAACAGTCGCTATTTTGTAAATGCACATTTTGTATCTCAAGATATTTTAAATCAGGAAAATGGAGGCTTACAAGACGATAACGTTGCTTTTTTTGAGTCTGGAGAAGACGCTTTTAAAGATAGAGGAGTATTAGAGGTTAATTTTGAAAATGCTGAAAATATTTTAAGAGGAAAACGCTTCTATTTAAATCATACCTATAATTTAATTCAAAAGAAGGATTCACTATCGAGGAATACTTTAAGTATAAATCATATCATAAATTTAGACGATAAGTATTATCAGTTTGAACAAAATGCAAGTAATGATTTTTTTGGAGAATCATTCAGGAGTAGTTCGTTAAGAGATAAGGTGACCTTGGAAAATTTATATAATAAACTTCAACTTAATTATGGTAATGATATAATTGGCAACCTGCAATTTAATGTTAGCCATAACAATTTTAATTATGGTTACGATAAGTTGGTTATTCTAAATGGTAGTTCAATAACTAACAGATTAAAAGGTAATGTAGTTGCTATTGGAGGTGCATATCAAAAAAAAATTAATGGGTTTAATCTTAAGGGAGCTTTAGGGGTTAACGTTACTGGTGATTTAGAGGGTAATTATTTAAATGCGCTTACATCGTATAGCTTTAATGATGATATTAAAGTGGGAGCTCAAATAAACATAAACTCTAAAGCTCCAAATTATAATACACAACTTTATCAAAGTAGTTATCTAAATTATAACTGGCAAAACGACTTTAGTAATATTCAAACCAAACAACTATCATTTAATTTAAAGTCTAATAAACTGGTAAATGCAGATTTAGATATTTCAACTATTAATGATTTTGTTTATTTTTCAAAAGAAGAAACATCTAAGCTTGTTAAACCATTTCAAAATAATGAGTCTATTACTTATTTAAGATTAAAACTTCAAAAAGCAATCACATATAGAAATTTTACTTTGGACAATACTATAATGTACCAAAATGTAAAAGACAATAATCAAGTATTTAACATGCCTGAAATAGTAACAAGAAACACCTTGTATTATTCAAATCACTTATTTAATAAAGCAATGTTTCTTCAAACAGGAATAACACTTAAATATTTCTCCGATTACAATATGAATGGTTATGATCCTTTGTTAGGAGAGTTCTATTCTCAGAGTACAGAAAAATTTGGTGGATTCCCAATGCTAGATTTCTTTATAAATGCAAAAATCAGACAAACAAGAATATTTCTTAAAGCAGAACATTTTAATTCCTCTTTTACAGGTTATAATTATTATTCAGCTCCAAATCATCCATACAGAGACTTTACAGTAAGGTTTGGTATTGTATGGAACTTCTTTCTTTAAACTTTAATAGTAATTATTTAAAGTTCATATATTAATAAGGACAGGTTATTTTAAAAAATTTCATAAAACATTTTAAGATATAAGTAATTGAGATTAAGTGTGTTTGGATATTAAAAGAAATAAATAAAAAAAAAGGACAAAAAAGTCATTGTTAATTCTAAAAAGGGTTTTATATTTGCACCCCTCAAACGCCGTAAATTATTTATGGTAAAAAAGGGGGAAGAGTTCATAATATTTTATTGGATTACTGGTTTTAAAAAAAAATAATAAATTTTTTTTAAAAAGTAGTTGTGGGTTTAAAATATAGTTTTATATTTGCACCCGCTAAGAGATAAACGCCTTAGGATAAAAATTTAGAAAAGTTCATAAACATATTGAATTGACAGCGTAAAATTATAATTGGAAACGGTTA
>NZ_JBSHNP010000135.1:0-239932 GCF_053604675.1 Lacinutrix salivirga | reverse complement strand
GTTCACTCTAAAATCAGAAACTTCACCATCTTTAACACTAGCACTCTGATCTTTTACATATACAGAACGAATGTTCTTAACGCTTTTAGAGGCGTGTTTTACTGCTTTTTTTGTTGCATCTTCCCAGCTCTTGTCTGAATTTGATAATACTTCAATTACTTTTAATACTGCCATAATTATTATTTTGTGTTATTAATTTGTTTTCCTAAAATTACAAATAATAAAAGGAAGAAGGAATAGATTTATAATTGTATTAATACAAAGTTTAGATAAAGTGTATTTATTATAGATGAAATGACTTTTACCCATTAATAGCTTCAACTGTATTAACTTTTCCAGGCATCATTTCTTTAAGCATATTTTCAATACCATTTTTTAATGTAAAAGTAGAAGATGGACAACCACTACAAGCACCTTGAAGAATAACTTTAACAGATTTAGTTGCACTATCATAGGATTGAAACTGTATGTTTCCGCCATCACTAGCAACTGCAGGTTTTACATATTCTTCTAAAATATTAGTAATTTCTTTTGAAACATCATCTAATTTTTCATAAGTAGTATCTAACTTTTCAGCAGATTTATTTAATTGTTCTGGCGCTTCAGGTGAAATTATATTTTTTCCGCTTTCAATGTAGTTTTTAATAAATTCTCTAACCTCTATAGTGATGTCTTCCCATTGTGCTACTTCAAACTTTGTTACAGAGATGTAGTTTTCATCTATAAAAACACTTTTAACAAAAGGAAAGTGAAATAACTCTGTGGCAATTGGAGAATATTTAGCTTCATCAATAGATGTAAACTCATAAGAGGTAGTTGCTAATTTCTTATTTGCAACAAATTTTAAAACAGAAGGATTTGGTGTACTTTCTGCGTAAACAGTTACAGCTACTTTTTTCTGAGTTGCTTCTTCTTCTGTAATTACAATGCCATCATTATTTAAATAGGTTTCGATTTGCGTAGCTACTTCTTGTTTTACGTCCTCCCAATCTACAATATCAAACTTTTCAATAGCAATAAAATTACTGGTTAAATACACTTTTTTTACAAATGGTAAGTAAAATAATTGTTGTGCTATTGGAGAGGGTTTGGCTTCGTCTATATTACTAAACTCGAAGCTTTGGTGTTTGGTAATAAATTGATTTATCTCAAACTTTAATATCGATTTATTGGAGGTCTCTTGTATTGAAACTTTATATGAATTCATTTTAAGCTAATTTTTATGCAAAAATACTAAAAGAAATCTCTAGATATTATATATTTGATTTATTAATTAGACTTTATACTTTAGATTTTGTGTGTAATTGCTAAAACATTTATATATTTAAATCTTTAACTTTTGAGTTTAAATAAATAGAAACTAAATTTATATATTTGGGTTTCATTATAATTTAATTGAAAAAATTAAGTTTATATAAAGTTGAAGATTATTATATAGATACCAAATCTTCCTTTGAAAACAGAAACTATGAGATTAAAACAATTTTATATGTTAGCATTTGTGTTTGCTATCTTTACGCAACTTGCTAAATCCCAAGAAGGACTTCCAGTTTATTCAGATTATTTAACGGATAATTACTATCTAATTCATCCCTCTATGGCTGGTGTTGCTAATTGCGCAAAAGTTAGGATTACTGGTAGGCAACAATGGTTTGGGCAAGATAATGCACCTAAGTTACTTACGGCAAGTGTAAATGGAAGAATAGGAGAATCGCAATCTGGTATTGGAGCAATTTTTTACAGTGATCAGAATGGTTACCACTCTCAAAATGGTGCTTATTTAACTTATGCACACCATATTTTATTTTCTAGAAATGAAGTAGATTTAAATATGTTATCGTTTGGATTGAGTGCTGGAGCAATACAATATAAATTGGACGAAACTACTTTTTTAGCAGATGGACCAGACCCTTTAATTGGAGGCATTGAGCAAACTGCAACAAATTTTAATGTAGATTTTGGATTTTCTTACCATTTATATGATTTTTATGCACATGCAACAATTAAGAATGTACTTAAAAATGATGGTGTAAACTTTAATAATAATCCTGGAGATTTAAATTTTAATAACCTAAGAACATATTTAGTTTCTGTAGGTAATACGTTTAGTAATTTTGGAAGCGATTGGAGTTTTGAGCCTTCTATTTTATTTATGTATAGAGATGCTACAGAAGAGGCTTCTTTTGATATTAATGCTAAGGCTTACAAACAAATGGAATTTGGTAAACTTTGGGGTGGATTATCTTATAGACGTAGTTTAGATGGAGCGCAATTTGTAGATGGTACAGGTGTTAGCAGCCAAAAACTACAATATATTACACCTTTGATTGGAGTTAATTATAACGATTTTATGTTTGCCTATACATACAGTTACCAATCAAATTCTGTTGTGTTTAATAATGGTGGTTTTCACCAAATCACTTTAGGGTATAACTTTAATTGTAGAAGAGACCGTTACGATTGTAACTGTCCTGCTGTAAATTAATTGCACGATATATTATATTAAAAAAACGTCTTGAAAATCAAGACGTTTTTTTATGCGTATTAATTCCATTTTTTAAATTATTCCCAGTTATAGTTTTTGTCTTTAGCTTGTGTTTTAATAGCTTTTATCATTGCACTCTCTAATGCATTTTCAGTATCATTTTTTTGGCTAGAGAGGTATTGCTTTCGTTTACTATTAAGCTGTTGTATTTTATTTTGAATTGCTTTTCTTTCTTTTTTCTTTTTAGCAACATAAGCTTTAATTTCTGAAGTAGATTTCCCTTTTAATTCCGTTGGTAATTGTGATTCTTTAATGGCTTCATATTTAAATTTTTTGTCTTTTGAAGCATCTACTAGATCCCAAGATTCATTTTTGTAAAGGTGAGAACTTTTACTAACAGTTCTACTTACTGCGTTGGCACTGCTATAGCCTTCTGCATTTACATCTTGTTCTGCTTGCAACATCATTTTAGTACGTCCCAAATTACCATAAGCGACATAGGTTTTATTTAATTTTCTGTTTAGATTAAGAATCTCATCATCATAAGGAGAAGCAACGTGTACAGTTGCATGATTGTGGTTTATGGCCATATAGTTACCATGTGCTAAATCTGCACCATCTTTCCAATACGAAGCAATGCCTCCTTCGTAATTTCCGCAGAAAATAGTATTTATTGTTACATTTTTATCATGTGCTTTTTTAGCTGCTGTTTTATAGTTAATTGTGCCTTGGTTAAAAGGCTCGTTACCAGCAATGAAAATAAGTTTTAAATCGTCTTTGTTTTCATTCCACTGTAATTGGTCCAATGCAGTGTCTATAACTTGTCCGCAATATTCGTTGCCTCCTTTTGTGGTTAAGGAAAATAACTCTTTGGAAATATCGTCTAGGTCTTCGCTAAAGGCTAATACTTGCCTTATATAGCCTTCGTCTGCGTTAAGTTTATCGTTACCATATTCATACAAAGCTATTTGTAAATTAGGTTTTTCGTCTTCGCATTTTGCATAGGATAACTCGTTTACAATTTCCCAAAGTTGTGCTTTTGCTTGGTCTATTAAGCCATCCATACTATTACTTGTATCCAATAATAAAGCTACTTTTATATACTTTTTACTGGGCTTTGGAGTGTTTTTAACGTTAATGGCTAAGGCATTTTGATTCACTGTGTTCTCTTTTGCAGGACAAGCTGTGAGGCTAGCAAAACTTAATGCTATAACACTCAATTTTAATAATTGTTTCATGTTTTTTGTATTTAATTTTCTAGTTTTAATTCTTTTACTTTAATATCTCCATCGTTAGAAATAACAAAATATTTATTTTTAATAATCTCTTTTTCAACGGGTTCAGGTGTTTTTTCTTTTGGTTTTAATACATATTGTAATTTTAACTCCATCCCAAATTGCACTACAGGCTCTACTATTGAAGCGTTTATAACAGCATCATAATCCTTAAACGAAATAGGATCGTAGTAATAAGAGGTTTGTTTTTTTACGCTAACAATACCTTTAGGGTTCTTTATAGCTTCTAATGAAATACTATTAAAAGCCTGGTAATTTTTATAAAATTCTCTTGGAAAAAAACAATACTCATTCTCTGCAACTGTTATGTTGTACTGTTTAAGATCAAAGCCTAAATCACTATAAAACTGTTGTTTTTCTTTTAAAACAGTAAGCATTTCAGCTCTTAACTGTGTGTAAACGGCTTTAATATTGTCAATAAAATAATCGACTTTAACAAGATTGTAAATTTCATTATTTGCGCAAGCGGAGAGAATACTTTCAAACTGATTCACTTTTGTAAATTTTATATGAAGGTTTTGCTGTAGCTCAAACCCTTTTGGGACTTCATTATATTTTTTACTAAATAATTTGCGCTCCACAACAGTTTCGTAAACAGGCACAAACGAAATCACATCTATTACAATATCTTTACCAAAAACACCTTTAGAGAGTAGCATACTTTTTACTTTGGCTACACGCTCATTCATTAAACGATTCGTTTCTTCAGACGTTTCACCTATTTGAACCATGTTAAAAACAGCAGTGTAAGAGTCTGCAATTACATTATTAAGCGCTTTTACATCTATAGTAATTACAGGATTAGGCACTAAATTTTGAGTTCTAAAATTCCTAACACTGTTTCCGTAAACAGCTGCATTGCCTAGCTCATCTTGTGTAATAACATTTTGTCTAGAAATTGTTGCATTTCCTTTTATTTGTGCTTGTGCAAACATGGAGGAAACAAATAGAAGTACTAAAAAAGGATATCTCATAAAATTGGTTTTATATTATGAGGTAAACCTATGGCAACATTTTTTTTATAAAAACCGAGAATGAGTAAACGCTATTGTTTAATGAGTGAATGTGTTTTTTAACTTAGTGAAGCCTTCATTTTAATAGAAAAAAATGATAAAAACCATAAATGACCATTTTATTATACCAAGTAAAGTATGTAAGTTTATCTTTTAAAATTAAATATGAAACAGTTATTTGCTTCTTTATTATTATCGTGTTTTCTGTTAAGCGCTATTTCTCTAAGCGCACAGCAGGAACCTGCAATGGATAAAACACAAAAAAGGATAACTATAAAGGGATCGATTATAGAGACTGAAAGTAACAAGCCAATTAGCAAAGTAAACATTCAAGTTAATGGTGGCGAATACACAACATCTAATTTATCTGGTGACTTTAGAATTAAGGCTAAAGTTGGAGACGAAATGATAATTACACATAAAGATTTTGAAACTATTTATTATACTGTAAGAGACGATGATAAATTAACGATTAAAGTAGAGCCAAATGCAGCAAGTGAAGATTATGTAGTAAAACGAAAACAATCTAGCACGTTTAAAAGTTTAATAGATTCTGCACAAACCTATAAGAAAAAATCTGCCGAGAGAAGTATTGAGTTTATTGAAGATGCACTTTCCGAAACCAGTTCTGGCAAAGAAAACGGAGAGGCTTACGAAACCTTAGGCGATATTTACATGCACTGGAAACAGTACGATTTAGCAGTTTCTAATTACAGAATTAGTCAACAAAGTTATAAAACTAATACGATACAATTAAAGTTAGCTAAAGCATACGAGGCTAATAAAAACTATCAGGAAAGTATAACACTTTATAAGAGGTTAGAATCCAGTGATTTGTCCAATTACCAACAAGTAGAATTATACGAAGGTTTAGGCGATGTTTATGCAAAGACTAAGGATTACAATGCATCCACAAAAACCTATAAAAAAGGGTTAGAAATTGCTAAAAAGCACTTAATAACACCAAAAATAACAGATTTAACCTCTAAATTAGGTGCTATTTATAATGCAAGTGGAGCCACAGAAAAAGCAGAAGACTTTTATAATAGTTCTTTAGATTTAGCCTCTAAAGAAAATAAAAAAAGAGCTGTAATAGAAAAAATTAAGGTGGCCGATTTCCAAAACAGTAACCAATTATACCCTAAGGAAATACAATTAAGAAAAGAAGCTGTTAAAGAGATTGAAGATATTGAAACAGACTCTATTATAGATAATGAAAGCACATTTACATCTCAAAAACAAAACTATAAAATTGGTAATGCCTATTATTTACAACGCGACTATAATGAAGCCATTCCTTATTTAGAAAAAAGTATTACAGAAGCAAAAAAACGAGAAGATTTAGTTGTAGAAAAAGATGCTAAACGGAAGCTTTCTGAAGTCTATACAGCATCTGGAGATTCAGACAAAGCTTTAGAGGTTTTTAAAGATTACGTAGCTACTGTAGATGAGTTATATATTAAAAAAGAACAAGAAATCTCACAAGCTGCTCGTTTTAGTAGAGATATTGCTAATAAACAAAACCGAATTACAAGCCTTGAAAAAGACCGACAATTAAACATTAGCACCTTTCAATTAGCACAAGAAAAAAATAAACGACAGCAATTAATTATTTACTCATTAATTGGAGGTGTTCTATTGTTAATTTTAACAGCTTATTTAATGTACAAATCCATTAAACAGCAAAAATTAGCAAATAATTTATTAGCTTTAAAATCGTTACGAAGCCAGATGAATCCTCATTTTATTTTTAATGCTTTAAACTCTGTAAATAGTTTTATTGCTACAAATGATGAGCGAACAGCAAATAAATATTTATCGGATTTTTCAAAATTAATGCGTTCGGTTTTAGAAAATAGCGAGCAAGATTTTATTCCTTTAGAAAAGGAAGTAGAATTGTTAGAACTCTATACAAAGTTAGAGCATTTTAGGTTTCAAGATAAGTTTGATTATTCTATAACTGTGGACGAAGCCATTGCAGTTAACGACTTTAAAATTCCACCAATGCTCTTACAACCTTATATAGAAAATGCAGTTTGGCATGGCTTAAGGTATAAGGAAGAAAAAGGCCAATTAGATATTGCTATTACTCAAAAAAATAAAGATGAAATAGCCATAACCATAACAGATAATGGTATTGGTCGGGAAAAGTCCAAAGCCTTAAAAACCGAAAATCAGCAAAAGCAAAACTCTAAAGGCATGGGAAATATTAAAAAGCGAGTTGCTATTTTAAACGAAATGTATAAAGATAAAGTAGATGTTTTTATAGACGATTATCAATTGGAAGGCGATAAAGGCACAAAAGTAGTAGTGACTTTAAAAAAGGATTAGGTAAATAAAGGAAGGTGTTACCTCAAGAACATGTGAGAGGTCTTTTTAAAAACCAATATGTAACTAAATAAGGTTCCTGACTTTGCAGGAAATGACTATGAAATTAAACGCAATAATAGTAGAAGACGAAGAAACAAGTAGAGAAATAATAAAAAGCTACTTAAAAAAATACTGCCCAAATGTTTTGGTAAAAGGTGAAGCTGCTAATATAAATGAAGCTTTAGAGCTTATTAATAATCTAGAATTAGATGTGGTATTTTTAGACGTAGAAATGCCTTACGGAAACGCCTTTGACCTCTTAGAAAAAGTAGGAGACAGAACCTTTGAAACTGTTTTTGTAACAGCCTATAACCATTATGCTATAGAGGCTTTAAATGCACATGCGAGTTATTATTTAATGAAACCAATTTCTATAGATGAGCTTATTAAAGCTGTAGATTATGTAGTAGAAATTAAAACAAAAGAAGACGCGTTACAAGACCAAGTATTAGTACCAAAAACAAATAGTGTTAATGGTAAAATCACCTTACCACAACAAGATGGCTTTGAGGTTATAGAAACAGCAACAATTATGTTTTGTAAAGCAGACGATAATTATACCGAAATTTACCTTAACAACAACAAAAAGAAACTAGTAAGTAAAACACTAAAATATATTGAGGAGGCTTTGTCTAACGCTAATTTTGCAAGAGTACACAAGTCGTATTTAGTAAATGTAGATGAGATTGTAAAATATCAAAAAGGAAAAGGAGGCAGTGTAGTGTTGAGTAATGGAAAAGAAATCATGGTTTCAGCGTCTAAAAAATCGGATTTATTATCTTATTTTAAATGAATTCCTGCGTTAAGTAGGAATCTCATGACTATGAGTTTAAGACATTAATGATATTAAAATCAAAACAATTTCAAGCAATGCGAGAAGCACTAAATTATTTACTGTTATTATGCACCTGATGAAGTATCCAATTAAAAACAAAACAGTAAATTTTTTACAAGAAAAAGAATTCAATTAAAAAATAATAGTAACACAGAGCGAATCTTGTAGATTAAAGCCATGAGATTTTTTTTAAAAACGAATAGATATGCCAATAATACAACCCGTAAATAATAAAGCACCACAAATAGAAAAAGACTGTTATATTGCAGAAAATGCTACTATTGTTGGCGATGTTACCATAGGAAAACAATGCAGTATATGGTTTAATGCAGTATTGCGAGGCGATGTGCATTACATAAAGTTAGGCAATAAGGTAAATGTGCAAGATGGAGCAGTAGTGCATTGTACGTACCAAAAATACCCAACAACTATTGGTAATAATGTGTCTATTGGACACAATGCTATTGTACATGGTTGTATAATACATGATAATGTTTTAATTGGTATGGGAAGTATAGTAATGGATAATTGTGTAATAGAAAGCAATAGTATAGTTGCAGCAGGAGCAGTGGTTACCCAAAATACAACAGTAGAGTCTGGTAGTATTTATGCTGGAGTACCAGCAAAAAAAGTAAAAGACATTAGCCAAGAATTAATTAATGGCGAAATTAATAGAATTGCTGAAAATTATGTAAAATATTCTGGTTGGTTTAAGGAGTAGGTTTTTTAAAACTCTAAAAACTCAATCTCATATTTTCCTTTCAGTAAAGAGTTCATTACTTCTGTGTTTCCATTGGTGTAAAACGTATGATTTGAGATTCGTGTATTTAAATTTAGTAAATTATTAGCTTGTAAAACAGCCTTAGTTTGTTTGGCAACAGCCTCGCCAGAATCAATAATTTTTACGTGTTTCGGAAGTAGGCTAAGTAATTGTGGTATTAAATAAGGATAGTGTGTACAGCCTAAAACCAAATAATCAATATTAGCGGCTAACATTGGAGCAACGTAGAGTTTTAAAAGCGCTGTCATTTCTACAGAATTTATTTTGCCTGTTTCAATAAGCTCTACAATGCCTTCTCCTTCTTGCTCAATAACTTTTATGCCATTACTATACAAGCTAGTGGTTTCGTGGAATAAGTGGCTAGAAAGTGTTCCTTTAGTGGCTAAAATACCTATAGCTTTAGTTTTTGTATTTAATGCGGCTGGTTTTATTGCTGGTTCAATACCTATAAAAGGAACAGTGTACTTTTTACGCAGTACAGCAATAGCATTTGTAGTGGCTGTGTTACAAGCAACAACAATTATTTTACAGCCTTTACTAATAAGTAACTCTGTGTTTTTAATACACAACTCAATTATTTTTTCCTCACCTTTTGGACCATAAGGTGCGTTTTTACTATCTGCTAAATATAAGGTATGCTCGTATGGTAGTAATGCGTGCAACTCTTTCCAAATGGAAGTGCCACCAACTCCAGAATCAAATAATCCTATTTTTTGCGTATTCATAGTTTTACAAAAATAAAAAAGCTGCCTTTATAAAGGCAGCTTTGATATGTTTTATTTAAGCGTGTAATTATATTCCCATTTCTGCTTTTACAGCTGGTAATAAATCTGTGCCTTCTGCAACAATTAGCGATGCTCTATCCATAACATATTGGATACCTTGTGCTTTTGCTACTTTGTTAATTGCAGCCATTGCTTTTTCTTGAATAGGCTTTAATAACTCTATTTCTTTTTTCTGTAAATCTTGTTGCGCTTGGTTTTGTAGCAATTGGATGTTTTGTTGTAAAGTACCAACTTCTTCAGAGCGTGTTTTGTTTACTTCGTCTGTTACATTGTTTACCTCTGCTGCGTACTGCTTCATTTTGTTTTGGTAATTTGTAATCTGCGTTTTAATATCGGCTTCATAAGTTTTACCTAATTGCTCGATTTGAGTTTGTGCACTTTTCATCTCAGGCATAGCAGATATTAATGCTTGCGTATCGATATGAGCTACTTTATTTTGAGCTTGTGTAAAACTTGTTGCTCCAATAAATAATGCTGCTGCGATTAAAAGGGTTTTGAATTGTTTCATTTTTAAAAATAGTATTAACGTGTTATAAATTATTATTAATTGTGATTTTAGTTATCGTCTTTTTGCTCGTTTTCTTTATCTTCTTTAGCTTTTTTACGACTCTCTAAAATTTTCTTTTTTCTTTCTTCTAAGGCTTTTTTTCTAGCTTCTCTATCTGCTAATTTTTTTTGTTTACGTGCTTCAAGAATTTCTTCTCTTGTTCTTGGCTTATTACTAGATGTTGCCTCTGGTTTTTCTTCTGTTGTATTTTCTTTTACTTCTTCTTCATCTTCACTTGCATTATCACTACTCGATTTTCTTCCGCTAAGCTTATCTTCCCTTGCTTTTAATCGTGCAGCAAGTATGCTATCTCTTCTTTTTGTTGCTCTTAGTTTTTTCTCTTCTCGTTCGGCTAAAATTTCTGCTCTTCTTTTTTCTGAAGCCGATTTTCTTTCATTTATCTTATCTTCTACTTCTTTGTCTTTAGCTTCTTGTTTTCTGTCTATTTCAGGCAGTAATTCTTCATTTTTAGCGGCTCTTCGTTCTGCTTTTGTTTTAGCTTGTGTTCGTTTTGTAGATCGTGTTATGGATCTTAAAACTTCATCACTAATGTCAAATCGTTCCGCCGAATATAACATGACCACATCTGCCGATTTATCAAAAACAAAATCATATTTTCTTTTTTCGGCCATATCTTGCACTGCTGCAAAAATTTGATCTTGTACAGGTTGCATTAATTGCTTTTTCTGAATCATTAAATCACCATTTGGGCCAAATCGCTTTTGTTGGTAATCTAAAATTTCTTTTTCTTCAAAGGCAATATCTTCTTCGCGCTCCTCAATTAACTCTTTGGTTAATAATGCCTTCTCATTATTTAAATCCACTCTTTTTTGAGCGATATCTGCTAACTTTGATTCAATTTCTGTTTTCCACTTTTGAACTTTAGTTTGCATTTGTGAGGTTGCTTCCTGATATTCTGGAACGTTTTCTAAAATATATTCTGTATCAATGTAACCTATTCTAACACCACGTTGTGCTTGCGCGCTAAAAGTAAGTCCTGTGACTGCTATCAATAATAAAAGAACTTTTAATTTCATCTGTTTTGTGTTTTATAACTTTTTAGTTTCAAAAATCTTTGACAGATGTTTTAATGATGCTGTCTTGTTTTTGAATTGTTGTTTTCAAAATAACGAATTTTAATTTTAAAAATTTTAATTCTTCAAGTAAATCATCGATTTGTTATATTGAAAATATCGTGCCAAAAATAAGAATTAATTAAAATATACTATTATTTCTAGCCTTAAAAAGCACTAACTATCTATTTAAGGTTTTAAAATTGCTGTCCTATAATAAAGTGAGTTTCCCATCCATGTTTTAAGGTTTGACCTGGTAAAGCATCAAATCCATGACCAAAATCTATACCTAATAATCCAAAGGCTGGCATAAATATACGAATCCCTAAACCTGCAGATCGCTTAACAGTAAATGGGTTGTAATCTCTAAAATTATCATACGATGCTCCTGCTTCTAAAAAGCCAAGTGCATATATCTTTGCAGATTGTTTTAGTGTTATTGGATAGCGCAGCTCTAAAGAGAACTTATTATATATTGATCCACCATCTTGTGATGATAGTGCTTGGTTAGGATAACCACGCAGAGCTACTGCTTCTCTACCATCTAAACTATAGGTTCCTAATCCATCTCCTCCTAAAAAGAAACGCTCGAAAGGAATGACACCTCGATCTTGGTTATAAGCTCCAAGGAAACCAAACTCTATACTCGATTTAAATACAAAATCATCTATTACATTTGTGTACCAATCACCTTTAAATTTAATTTTATAAAATTCTAAGAGTTTAAAACGTTCTTGATCTATTTCTGCAACTCTATCACTTGCTGCAAGATTTTCCACAACATTACTTGTAGGATTGCTAAGTATAGCTAATTGGTCTTCGCGATCTTCGGCCAATGCTTTATAATCTACACCATTAAATAAAGAATACGGTAAAGAAAGTTTTGCTGTAACACCAAAACTAGATCCTCCTTTAGGGAAAATAGGATCGTTAAATGTGTTATTTCTACTTAATCCAACTGTATAGGCTAGGTTGTTTGAGTAACCATCTCCAAAAGTAAAGAGTCCTGTATTATAGTTTTTTAGGTTATAATGTTGAAAACTTAAGGCTTGTGATAGCGTAAAATAATCATCCGGAACCGATAGTCTTTTTGCTAAACCAACCGTTATACCTGTAATATTAAAGCGTCTGCTTTTGTCTGCACTTCTTGTTGAAGGATTGTATAAAAACTGTTTTGTATGCGATAATGATGTAGAAAACGATACTGGTTTTTTACCTCCTAACCAAGGTTCTGAAAAAGAGAAACTATAGGTTTGGTAAAAACGACTTGCTTGTAATCGTAAGGCTAATTTTTGTCCATCTCCAGAAGGGATTGGTGTATAGGCTTCTTTTTTAAAGATGTCTTTTATAGAAAAGTTATTAAAGGAGAGTCCTAGGGTACCTATAAAACCTCCACCTCCATAACCACCTTGTAGTTCTATTTGACTAGAGCCTGCTTCTACAACAGCGTATTCCATGTCTATAGTACCTTCGTCTGGATTAGGATTTTTAAAGTTAGGTGTTAATTGCTCTGCATCGAAAAAGCCTAATTGACTTAGTTCTCTAACGGTACGTACTACATTTGCTTTACTATATAGTTCACCTGGTCTTGTACGTAATTCTCTATAAATAACATGATCGTTGGTTTTATTATTACCAACTACTGTTACGTTATTAAAATAGACAGGTTTCCCTTCCGAAATTCGGATTTCCATGTCAATTACATTTCCGTCGGCATTAGTTTCTACAGGATTAATTGTAGAGAATAAATACCCATTATTTTGATACAAGTTAGTAATATCGTCTGCATCTGGTCTCGTATTGTCTGCAATTCGTTTTTCTAGCTCTACACCATTATAGGTGTCTCCTTTTTCAATTCTTAATTTACGTTTTAAAAAGGCATCAGAATAGACAGTGTTTCCAATAAACGAGATTTCTCCATAGCTGTACTTTTCTCCTTCCTCTACCTTAATAGCTAACGAAATGGTTTCGTCATTATTAAATGTAAGTGTGTCTGAAATTACACGTGCATCTCTATAACCGTTTTCTTTATATTTATCGACAATACTTGTTAAATCTTCTTTAAAGTCTGCTTCAATATATTTTGAGCGCTTAAGTACTCTTAAAAAGTTTTTCTTTTTAGTGTTTCTCATGGCTTTTCTAAGTTTTTTATCACTTAAAACGTCATTGCCAATAAACTCTATGTCTTTAATTTTAACTTTTTCGCCTTTATCTACATTAACAACCATATTAACTCTAGATTTTGCAATAGAATCTTTTACAGGAGTTGTGCTAATGTTAACTTTAGTATTTAAAAAGCCTTGTTTTTTATACTTATTTTGTAAGTAATTTTTAGTTGTAGTTACAAGGTTTTCGGTAACCTTAGAGCCTTTTATTAATTTACTCTCTTTAAGTGTGCTCTCTTTTTTCCCTTTTTTTACACCTATTAAATTTACGTCGTTTAATTCTGGTAAATCGGCAAGTCTAATTTCTAGGTTTGCAGTATTTCCATCGATATTAGTAAGGTAAATATCTATATCAGCAAATAGATTAGAATTCCATAATTTTTTAATTGCATTACTAATTTCTTCTCCAGGAATAAGCATGCTTTCTCCTTTTTTAAGACCTGAATATGCAATAATTGTTTGTTCACTAAAAGACGTATTGCCATTTACAGTGATTTCGTTTATTGTATAACGTTTTCCGTTACCATAAGTTAATTGCTGCGCTTGTAAATACGAGCAACTTATTATAATTAAAGCGGTAATTAAGTACTGTGTAAATGTTTTCAATGCTAATTTATTAGGTAATTTGTTCACTTGTTTTTCCAAAGCGTCTTTCTCTTTTTTGATATTCTATTATAGCCTCATACAAATGCTGCTTCGTAAAGTCTGGCCAAAGTACTTTTGTAAAATACATTTCGGCATAAGCTATTTGCCAGAGTAAAAAATTACTAACTCGTTGTTCTCCACTTGTTCTAATAAGTAGGTCAACATCTGGTAAATTTTGCGTGTAAAGATGCTCATTAATAACTGATTCATCAATATTTTCAGCAGAAATTATATTATTTTTAACTTTAAGGCTTATTTCTTTAACGGTATTTATGATTTCTTCTCTAGAGCCATAACTAAGCGCAAGGGTTAAAACCATCCTTGTATTACTTTGTGTAGCAGATATAACTTCATTTAATTCTTTGTACACTTTTTGTGGTAATGTGTTAAGATTACCAATGGCATTTAATTTTATATTATTTTTTTGAAGTGTTTTAATTTCTTTTTTTAATGAAGACACTAATAGCTTCATTAAGGTATCAACTTCTAATTTTGGTCGTTTCCAATTTTCGGTAGAAAAGGCATAGAGGGTTAAGTTTTTAATACCAAGTTCTGCAGACGCTTCTACAGTTTCTCTAACCGATTTTGTGCCATTTTCATGACCAAAAGCGCGCAGCATTCCTTTTTGTTTTGCCCAACGCCCATTGCCATCCATAATAATGGCAATGTGTTGTGGTAACCTATTTGTATGTATTTGTTGTAGTAAATCCACTTAATAAACGCAATAACAAGGGTTTCTTCCAAAGGTGTATGTTAATGTAATGCCACTAAACACATACCAATCGTTATTATTTAGATTTCCAAAGCCAAAATTATCTATATTGGCTTTAGAGTCTGGAACGCTTCCATCTAACTCATCAGAAAATGTATATCTAGCTGCAATTTCTATTCCTAATATTAAATTATTAGATACTGTAGTTTTATATCCTAACCCAATAGGAATTCCAAAAGCGAAACTAGAGGTGTTTTCGTCTGTAATTTCACCAGCAGAATTAAAATAAAAATTATCGTGACTAGCTATACTTACACCTGTAAATATATATGGTGTAGATTTACTGCCTCCATCGTGCAGGTTAAAATCGAAAAATGTAAATTCTATTCCTGCAGCAACTTCCAGGATTTGAGTATTAAATTTATAATCTCTTTGTATGCGTCGTGGATCGTCAGATTTGTTATCTATGCCTTCTAAGTCTGTAAAACTCACAGAAAGTCTGTAGGAGTGACGTGGACTTCTATTCCATTTGTAAATTCCACCAATAGCAAGTTGGTTTGGCGACACAAAGTCTGTTGCACCAACATCTCCAATAAAATTACTGCCACCAAGAAATCCACCAATTTCGTGAATTTGTGCGTAATTAAATTGAAAGCCGAATACTATAATTAATACGATGGTTAAATACCTCATAATTCTTCAAAGTTTGCAAATATAATAAATAAGATTAGCCTATTACAATTTGTTTGAAATAGTTATACTTTTAAACAGTTTTTGATAGAATTTATTGTTTATTCTCAACAGAAGAACGAATAATAACTATAAAATAAAAATTTTAGACAAACAGAAGTTAATTACGTTTATCTTCTCCCCAAAGTAGTTTTTTTCGTAGTGTATCTAAAAAACTTTCGTTTAAAAGCTCAATCATTTTTATTTTAAAATCGGCTTTTTTAATCGTAATTATAGTGTCGTTATGCAAGGTTGCGATTCTAGAATCTAAAGAGACTAAATAGTTATCCTCACGACCATCTACTTTTAATTGTATAGTTGTAGAGTCTTCTATAACTAGTGGTCTTGCACTTAAATTATGTGGTGCAATTGGTGTTAAAACAAAACTATTAGTGTCTGGAGTAATTACTGGTCCACCACAACTTAATGAGTAACCTGTAGAGCCTGTTGGTGTAGATACAATTAAGCCATCGCTCCAATAGGAGGTTAAATACTCATCGTTTAATTTAGTTTCTACAGTAATCATAGAGGTGGTATTTTTTCTACTTACTGCAATTTCGTTTAGTGCAAAATTTAATTCTGTTAAAGTGTTGTTTTTAGGGCTTGTTTCTATAGCAAGCAAGGAGCGTTCAGAAATCTTGTAATTCTTTTTTAAAATTTCACTAATTGCAGTTTTTATGTCTTCGGTTTGTATGGTTGCTAAAAACCCTAATCGTCCTGTGTTTATACCTATTATTGGAATGTCTAAATCCTTTACATAAGTTATGGCTCTTAAAATAGTACCATCGCCTCCAATACTTACCAGAAAGTCGTAGCTTCTATCTAATTCTGTAAATGTGTCAACATTAAAGTCGCTATTAATTGTATTAAAAAAAGTATTTTCCACAAAAACAGAAGCTTTTTCTTTTAACAATGCTTCAATTAATACCTTAAATGCAGTATTTGATTTTTCTGGATAATATTGACTGTAAACGGCTACCTTCATAACTAATTAAATGTCTAAATATTTTTTTAGGTAATCCGAGCGTTCCTTTAGGCTTTCAATAAAAGTATCTTCTTCATGACCAGACACTATATTATAACTGTAACGTCTAAAACTTTGCATAATATCATTTAGGCTTGTATTACCTACTTTTAATGTTATTTGTGCAATATCATTTTCAATTTTAGAAATAAATGCGCCAAACAGTTTTCCGTCGTTAGATTCTACAATTTGGCTAATTTCGCTAAAACTATAATCTGCCAAGCCTTTTTCCACAACCAGAATACCTCCAGCTTCAGCAAAAAATGGTGTTTCATTAAATAAAGTAATAATGTCGTTTAACTCAAAATAACCCAAATACGCATTATGCTCGCTTAAAACAGGCATAACGTTAGACGAGTTTTGAGCAAAAGCCTCCAAAATGTCTAGCCAATTGGTGTCTTTTCTAACAAAAAAACCTTCAATCGCATAGCTGTATTCGTTTAAAGATTTATTACTTTCAAAACAATGCGCATCTGTTTCAGAAATACAACCTAAATACACACCATCTTCATTTACTATAGGAATGTGCGAATAGGTAAGTTGGTTAAAAAGTAATTGTATATCGCTAACCAAACCAGTATTTAAAAGTGGCTTAATGTCGTTAATTATAAATTCTGAAGTATTCATGTCTTGTACCATATTGAGAGTGCAAATTAATCAAAAAAATGCTACTAATTGCGTGTTCTACTTTGTATTTTTGTGAAGTAAAAATTAAAAAATGACAAAACTTAGTGTAAACATAAACAAGATTGCAACCTTAAGAAACTCTCGAGGAGGTGATGTGCCAAACGTGGTTCAATTTGCTAAAGATGTGCAGCGTTTTGGAGCGCAAGGCGTAACCATACATCCACGACCAGACGAGCGTCACATTCGCTACCAAGATGCTTACGATTTAAAACCTATTGTCCATACAGAATATAATATAGAAGGAAATCCTATTGAAAAATTTGTGGATATGGTATTAAAAATTAAACCTACACAAGTTACTTTAGTACCAGATAGTGTTGATGCTATTACCAGTAATGCAGGTTGGGATACCATTAAAAACAAAGATTTTTTAGTTGAAGTAATTAAAGAATTTAAACAAAATAACATTAGAACTTCCATATTTGTAGATCCTGATGTAAAGCAAATTGAAGGTGCAAAACACACAGGAACAGATAGAATAGAGTTATATACTGAAGCTTTTGCACACCAATACAGCTTAGGAAATACAAACGCTATTGCGCCTTATATTGCATGTGCAGAATTAGCAAACTCGTTAGATTTAGGCGTTAATGCAGGCCATGACTTGTCCTTAGAAAATATTAAATTTTTTAAAGACAATATTCCTGGTTTATTAGAAGTTTCTATTGGTCATGCCTTAATTGCAGAAAGTCTATATTTAGGTATAGAAAACGTAGTTAATATGTATTTAAATAAGTTGCGTTAGCGCAATAGTTAGCACGTTGGAAAATTAAAAATTTTAATAATCCTCTGTGAAACAAGAGCAAAATTTGAAACAAAGTATTAAAACAATAAAATGCAGCAACTACATTCAAACATATTAGGAAAAGGGAAACCATTTTTAATCCTTCATGGGTTTTTAGGCATGAGTGATAACTGGAAAACACTAGGCAAGCAATTTGCCGAAGCTGGTTACCAAGTTCATTTAATAGACCAACGAAATCATGGTCGGAGTTTTTATAACAATACTTTTAATTACGAGGTATTAACCCAAGATTTAAAATACTATTGCGAGGAACATAACCTAAAAAATTGTATCGTTTTAGGGCATTCTATGGGAGGAAAAACAGTAATGACATTTGCAACGCAATATCCAGAATTAGTCTCTAAATTAATAGTCGCAGACATTTCTCCGCGTTTTTATCCTGTACATCACGATGCTATTTTAAATGGATTAAGCGCCTTAAATTTTGAAAGCTTAACAAGTAGAGGAGAAGCAGATGAGCAATTGTCGCAATACGTATCGGATTTTGGAACACGACAGTTTTTGTTAAAAAATTTATATTGGATAGAAAAAGGAAAACTAGCATTACGTATTAATCTAAAAATCCTTAAAGAGCAAGTAGAAGAAGTAGGCGAAGCGTTACCAATACATGCAAAATACAATGGAGATACTTTGTTTTTAAGAGGCGATAAAAGCGAGTATATTTCCAATCAAGACACCACAATAATAAAAAGCCATTTTCCAAACGCAATTATAAAAACAATTAAAAACGCAGGTCATTGGTTACATGCTGAAAATCCTAAAGATTTTTATAATGCTGTAACAGAGTTTATAAATTAAATAGTTTCATTATTATGAAATCATTACTAATCCTATTATGTTTTTTTGTAACTACAACTTATGTGTGGTCTCAAAACACTGAAACTGTTCAGAAATATTATGATAATGGACAACTTAAGTATGAAGGTCAAAAAATTGACAATGTACGTTCTGGAGATTGGAAATCCTATTATGAAACTGGAGAGTTAGAATCGGAATACAGTTATACCGAAGGTAAAAAGAATGATAATACTATATTTTATTTTAAAAATGGAGAAGTTAAATCTATAACAAAAAAAATTGACGATCTTGTTTTTTATAAAGAATATTACGAAAGCGGTAAACTATTTGTAGATCGTATTATTGGAATTGGAGCTTATAAAGAATATTTAGAGGATAATACGCTAAAAGTATCTGCAGAATATAATGGATTAGATATTATTGGTATTTGGAATAGTTACTACGATACAGGAGAGCTACAATGGCAAGTGCAATATGTTGATGGATACAAAGATGGATTTTATAAAGAATTTTTTAAAAGCGGAACACTTAAAACAGAAGGAACGTATAAAGAAAATTTTAAAAACGGAAAAGAAAAGAGATACAACGAACAAGGTGTTTTAACATGGGAAGGTGGTTATAAAAATGATGAATTAGATGGAAAATGGAAACAATTTAATACCGAAGAAAAAACCTTAGGTACAGTTAAATATGACGAAGGCACTTTAATCAAATCCGATGAAGACCTAGAGGTAAAACCCACAACTGTACCAGATGGTCTAATCGAAAAAGTGCCAATGCACCCAGAGTGTAAAACAGCTTTAGGTAATAATGCTGTAAAAAAATGCTTAAACGATGTTTTGAAAACGTTTATTATAAAGTCATTTAATACAGATTTAGCAGGTAGTTTTGGTTTGTCAGGAAAAAACAGAATTAATATTTGGTTTAAAATTAGTAAAACCGGAGATATAATTGATGTTAAAACTAAGGCGCCTCACGTCGCGTTATCTAGAGAAGCAGAGCGCTTATTAACTTTGCTACCAATTATGGAGCCTGGACAACAGCGTGGAGAAAAAGTGGATGTGCAATTTTATTTACCCATTACATTTATGGTTCAGTAGCTTTTTAAAGCTAATTCCCCTAAAATATATATAACATTACTAATTTATAACATACTAATAAAACAAAACTATGAACCTAATTATAAGATTATTATTAAACGCAATTGCTGTATTTTTTTTAGCTAACGTATTATCTGGTGTTACTGTAAATGGCTATGTCACTGCAATTATTGTAGCATTAGTAATTGCTATATTAAACTTACTTGTAAAACCTATTTTGGTAATTTTAACCTTACCAATAACCATTTTAACACTAGGTCTGTTTTTATTTGTAATAAACGCTTGCATCATATTATTAGCAGATAAATTTATAGATGGCTTTGGAGTAAAAAACTTTGGTACAGCACTTTTATTTAGCATATTATTATCCATTTTGCAATGGTTATTACAATCGTTTTTGAAAAAAGATAAAAAATAATTTAAGCATTGAAATACAGTGTGTTAAAAACTTTGTTGGAGTCTAAAAAAAGTAGTATTTTTGCACTCCTTTTTAACAGAAGAAAAACTAATGTTAAACGCCAATTAAAGGCTATAGATCATTTATAATGAATATTACAAGAGAAAACATTGATGCATTAAATGCAGTAGTAAAAGTAGATATCGCTAAAGACGATTATAGCGATAAAGTGGAGAAAATCTTAACAGATTACAGAAAAACTGCAAACATTCCTGGTTTCAGAAAAGGTCACGTGCCAATGGGAATGGTTAAAAAACAATATGGTAAGGCTGTATTAGTAGATGAGGTAAATAAACTAATTCAAGAAGGATTAAATAAATATTTAACCGAAGAAAAATTAGACGTTCTAGGTCAACCTTTACCAAAAACACAAGATGAAATAGATTGGGATTCAGATACTTTTACTTTTGAGTTTGAATTAGGTCTTGCACCAGAATTTAGTGTAGATTTAAAATCTAAGAAAGCCATTACTCATTATAAAATCGTTGCAGACGATAAAATGATTGATGAGCAAGTAGAAAATATCCAGAAACAATACGGAAAATTAATTTCAGAAAATGTAGTTTCTAAAGACAGTGAAATTACAGGAACCTACACTAACGAAGAAGAAGGAATTGAGAATACAGTAACTCTAACGTTAGATAAGTTTAAAGGTAAAGCGACCGAGAAGCAATTTATTGGAGCTAAACCAGGAGATGTAATTACACTTAAAACAAAAGGACTTTATAACGATGATCACGATTTAATGCATGCATTAAAAGTAGAACACGATAAAGCACATGGTTTAGATATTGAAGTGAATTTTGAAATTACAGAAATTAACAAACGCGAATTAGCAGATTTAGACCAAGAGTTATTCGATAAGTTATTTGGTAAAGACACCGTAAAATCTGTAACAGAATTAAAAGCAAAAATAAAAGAAGATGCAGAGAAGCAATTTGTACAGCAATCCGACCAAAAGCTTTTAAATGATGTTACTGAGCACTTAGTAGAAAACACAAAATTTGATTTGCCAGCAGAATTTTTAACAAAATGGATGCAAACTGCAGGTGAGCAAGAAATGGACGAAGCACAAGCAAAAGAAGAATACGAAAAATCCGAAAAAAGCTTACGTTACCAATTAATAGAAGGCAAACTAATGCAAGATCACGATGTAAAAGTCGATTTCGAAGACGTTAAAGCAAGTGCTAAAAACATGATTAGAATGCAAATGGCACAATTTGGTCAAATGAATCCTTCAGATCAAGAATTAGACGATATTGCTGCACGTGTATTATCAAATCAAGATGAAGTACGTCGTATTTCTGAGCAAGTTGTTAGTCAGAAATTATTAGAATTATACAAAGAAAAAGCCAACATCAAAAACAAAGAATTAACATACGAAAAGTTTGTTAAAGAAGTTTATGGTGATAAATAAACGTTCTTTCTTTTAAAGAATAATCATTATCTTTAGAGCGTTAAACAAGTTGTTGTTTAACGCTTTTTGTTTCAATTAAAATTAGATAAAAACAAACTATGGATTTAGGAAAAGAATTCGAAAAATTCGCAATAAAAGACCAAGGGATTAACAGTAACTACTATCACAAAATTGTAAGTAGCATGTATCCACAAGGGTTAACACCAAATATTATTGAGGAGCGCCAAATGAATGTTGTAGCAATGGATGTATTCTCGCGTTTAATGATGGATCGTATTATATTTTTAGGTATGGGAATTAGCGATCAAGTAGCAAATATTATACAAGCACAATTATTGTTTTTAGCAAGTACAGATGCTAATAAAGACATCCAAATATATATTAACTCTCCAGGAGGAAGCGTTTATGCTGGTTTAGGTATTTACGATACTATGCAATTTATTAAGCCAGATGTCGCAACAATTTGTACAGGTATGGCTGCATCAATGGGAGCAGTATTATTATGTGCTGGAGAAAAAGGAAAACGTAGTGGCTTACCTCACTCTAGAGTGATGATTCACCAACCACTAGGTGGAGCGCAAGGCCAAGCTAGTGATATTGAAATTACAGCTCGAGAAATTTTAATTCTTAAAGAAGAATTATATAAAATTATAAGTAAACATTCTGGTCAAGATTACGACAAAGTCTATGCAGACAGTGATAGAGATTACTGGATGAAAGCAGACAAGGCTAAAGAATACGGAATGATTGACGAGATTTTAAAGCGAGAGTAATAAGTATAACCTATAATAAAGCGTTAAGTATAAGCAGTTTTTTAACACTTTACTTTTCACTTTTAATGCATAAAAAATGGCAAAAGAAGAATTAGAATGTTCGTTTTGTGGTCGCAAAAAACCAGAAACCAATTTGTTAATTGCAGGTCTCGATGCGCATATTTGTGATCGATGCATACAACAAGCAAATGGCATTGTAATAGAAGAGTCTAAACAAAGCGATAATAGTGAACTTTCAGCAGAATTGATGCTGAAAAAGCCACAGCAAATTAAAGCCTTTTTAGACGAATATATTATTGGACAAGAATACACCAAACGCGTAATGTCTGTGGCTGTGTATAACCACTACAAGCGTTTACTGCAACCGCCAACAAATGATGATATTGAAATACAAAAATCAAACATCATAATGGTTGGTCAAACAGGAACTGGTAAAACATTAATGGCAAAAACAGTAGCCAGAATGTTAAATGTGCCTTTAGCAATTGTAGATGCAACCGTTTTAACAGAAGCTGGTTATGTTGGAGAAGATGTAGAAAGTATTTTAACACGCTTATTACAAGCAGCCGATTATAGTTTAGAAAAAGCAGAAAAAGGAATCGTTTTTATAGACGAAATAGATAAAATTGCACGTAAAAGTGATAACCCTTCAATAACTAGAGATGTCTCTGGAGAAGGCGTGCAACAAGCTTTACTAAAACTATTAGAAGGTACAGTTGTTAACGTACCACCAAAAGGAGGACGTAAGCATCCTGATCAAAAATTTATAGAAGTTAATACAGAAAATATTTTATTTATTGCAGGTGGTGCTTTCGATGGTATAAATCGTGTTATTTCTAAGCGTTTAAATATGCAAGCGGTTGGTTATAGTGCAGCTATGAATGATGATGATGTGGATAGAGATAATTTATTGCAATACATTATACCAAAAGATTTAAAAGATTTTGGTTTAATACCAGAAATTATAGGTCGTTTGCCAGTGTTAACCTATATGGATCCTTTAGATTCAAAAACCCTAAGAGCAATTTTAACAGAGCCCAAAAACGCTATTATAAAACAGTACAAAAAACTGTTTTCTATGGATGAAATTGAGTTAAATATAACTGAAGGTGCTTTAGAGTATATTGTAGATAAAGCCATTGAGTACAAATTAGGTGCAAGAGGGTTACGATCGCTCTGCGAAGAAATTTTAACAGATGCCATGTTTGAGTTACCTGGTTCCGATATTAAAAAACTAAACGTCACTAAGGCTTACGCCGAAGAAAAACTTAGTAAAACAACTCTAAAAAAGTTAAAAGCAGTGTCTTAATTATTATAATCACACATTACTATATAAACCATTTGTAAAACAATTTGCAAATGGTTTTTTGTTTATATTTAAATATGAATTTTTCGGAGTTAAAACCCATTACAACTAAAAGATTAGTGTTGAATTTAATTAATGAAAATGATATTGAGCTAGACTTTGCGCTTCGGTCCAACCCAATAGTTGGTCAATTTATTAATCGACCACTATTAAAAGATAGAACAGAAGCAATTACTCATATTCAAAAAGCTATAACATTAATAGCAGAAAATAAAGCAATAATTTGGACTATAAGAGATGCTAGAACAAGAATAGGTTTTGGTACAATTTGTTTATGGAATTTTTCTGAAGATAAAAAAACGGCAGAAGTAGGTTATAATATGTTACCAAGCTATTTTGGAAACAGGTTTATGACCGAAGCTTTAAAGGCAGTACTTCAATTTGGTTTTAAAACAATACACCTTCAAACTATTGAAGCCTATACAAGTTATAAAAACATAAAATCAATTCAGTTATTAGAAAAACAAGAATTCAAACTTATAAAAGGAAAACAGGACGAAGGTTTTCCAGACAATCGTGTGTATAGTTTAAGTGTTTAGTTTTAATAATTCATCTAAATAATGACGTGTATTAGAAAGTCTTGGTACTTTATGCTGTCCGCCAAGTTTATTATTCTGTTTTAACCAATCGTAAAATAACTTTTCTCTAGCAATGTGTATGGTTGGTTTGTTTAACGTCATATTATTATAACGTTTCGCTTCATAATCAGAATTTAAAGATTTTAATGCATTGTCAAACAATTCATTAAAATAATTAATATCACTTGGAGGTGTTTTAAATTCTATTAACCACTCATGCGCACCTTTTTCTTTACCATCCATAAATATAGGTGCAGCAGTATAATCTACAATTTCGGCATTGGTTTTTTTACAAACTTTTCTTAAAGCATCTTCGGCATTTTCAATAATTAGCTCTTCGCCAAAAGCATTAATATGGTGTTTTGTTCTTCCAGAAACCTTTATTCTATAAGGTGTAATTGAAGTAAATCTTACAGTATCGCCAATTTTATAACGCCATAAACCAGCATTTGTAGTAATTATTACAGCGTAATTTTTACCAATTTCAACACCACTTAAAGGAATCACTTTTTGATTTGGTGTTCCATAAGTATCCATTGGTATAAACTCGTAAAAAATCCCATAATCTAGCATAAGCAGTAACTCGCTAGAGTTGTTTTGATCTTGGATGGCAAAAAAACCTTCCGAAGCATTGTAGATTTCGTAATATCTAAAATTATTACGTGGTAAAATGGCTTTGTATTGATCTATATAAGGGTTGAAATTTACGCCTCCATGAAAATAGACTTCTAGGTTAGGCCAAATATCAAACAAACTGTTTTTGTCTGTTTTTTCGAGCACATTATTAAGCAATACCAACATCCAAGAAGGCACACCAGCCAAACTGGTTACGTTCTCATTTATGGTTTCATTAACTATGGCATCCATTTTGGTTTCCCACTTACTCATTAAAGATACTTTACTACTTGGTGTACTACTAAATTCTGCCCAAAACGGCATATTATCTATTAAAATAGCACTTAAATCGCCAAAAACAGTTCCGTTTTCTTTATACAACTCTTTACTGCCTCCAAGTCGTAAACTTTTACCAGTAAACAGTTGCGAGTTTTCATTATTGTTTAAATACATGCACAATAAATCTTTGCTTGCTGCATAATGGCAATCTTCTAAAGATTCTGTGCTTACAGGTATAAATTTGCTTTTCGCGCTTGTTGTTCCGCTAGATTTTGCAAACCATTTTATTGGTCTTGGCCAAAAAATGTTAGATTCTCCTAGTCTAGACCGTTCTATTAAATCTTGGTAATCTTCGTAAGTAGAAATAGGCACACGATCTGCAAATTCGCGATAACTTTTAATGGAGGCAAAGTCGTATTTTTTTCCAATTTGTGTGTCTTTAGCTGTATTTATGAGACTAAAAAGTAATTCTTCCTGTACTTCGTTTGGGTATTTTAAAAACAATTCAATTTGATGAAATCGTTTTTTTAAAAACCACGAAGCAATAGAATTTACTAAAGGAATTGGCATATTTATGGTATCTTTAAGTGCTAAAAATAACACTTTTTTTTATATGATTTATCAAGGCGTTTTAAGAAAAATGGTAACGGAATACGCAGAGCCTATTCAATATTATTTAATTTTTGAAAATGATTTTATTAATATGAATCAATTATTAAATAAAACCCTTGATTTTAAGTTTGTTAAACACCAATGCTTACATTGTAGTTTAGATAAAGACATTTACAGACAAGGGTTTTGTAAGTCTTGTTTTTTCGATATTCCGCAAGCCGCAGATTGGATTATGCGACCAGAATTAAGTACAGCACATTTAGATAAAGAAGATAGAGATTTAGAGTACGAGAAAAAGGTGCAGTTACAACCACATATTGTGTATTTAGCAAATTCTAGCAATGTAAAAGTTGGTGTGACTAGAAAAAGCCAAGTACCAACACGTTGGATAGACCAAGGTGCGCACGAAGCTATTGAAATTGTTGAGGTGCCAAACCGTTATTTAGCAGGTATTACAGAAGTTGCCTTAAAAGACCACGTTGCAGACAAAACCAATTGGCGAACCATGCTTAAAAACGATGTTAAAGACGAAGACTTAGTGCTTTGGAGAGATAAATTAGAGCAATATATTCCTGAGGAAGCAAAAGCCTATTTTATAGCCAACAATAAAGAAACTACTATTGATTTTCCTGTATTAGAATATCCTGAAAAACCAAAATCTTTAAATTTTAAGAAAACAAAAAATTACAAAGGTGTTTTAAAAGGTATAAAAGGCCAATACTTAATTTTTGAAGATAATACGGTTTGTAATATTAGAGGTAATGAAGGTTTTGTGGTGAGTTTGGAGATTTCTTGAATCCAATTTTAACACCTCTTTGAGAGAGTAACTATTTGTTTTTTAGTATTTTTAAAATAAAAGTTATGAAAATTCCAGTATTATTTTACGTTTACTTTACTACCTTGTTGTTAATCACATTAACTATAATGGCAACTATGAACATGTCTTTTGGTTGGGTGTTTTATACCATGTGTTTTGGTCAATTAATGGTTTTAGTTATGGTCTATAAAGTTTTAAGAGACCAATACACTACAACCAAAACCTTTAAGCATTTTTATGAAGATAATCCTATAAATTATAGGCAATAAGCATGCTGCAACCAAAAAAACCACGTCATTTTAAAATGCGTGGTTTTAATATATGGTTAGAGAAGTTTAAGATCTAAACTTCTTCTTGATCTCTTAAATGCTGAATATAGGCAGCCTTTTGTATCTCGCGTCTGCGTGCTACAGATGGCTTTGTAAAGTACTGCTTATCACGTAAGTTTTGCATAATTTTTACATTTCTATGCTTACGTTTATAGCGCTTAAGTGCTCTCTCTATATTCTCTCCTTCTTTAATTTCTATTTTAATCATAGTAACTATATGTATTGTTTGCTAAAATTTTCGGATTGCAAAGATTGGTATTTTTTCAATACTAAACAAATCTTTTAAATACTTTTAGCAAGCAATTAATTATCCTAAATAGGTTTTTAATATTTTACTTCTAGAATTTTGGCGTAAACGCTTAATTCCTTTCTCTCTAATTTGTCTTACACGCTCTCTGGTAAGGTCAAAAGTTTCACCAATTTCTTCTAAACTCATTGGAGATCCATTAGTTAATCCAAAGTTTAAACGTATAACATCACTTTCTCTTGGTGTTAACGTATCTAAAGCACGCGTAATTTCTAAATTAAGCGACTCGTGAATTAATTTTTTATCTGGATTTGGCGACTCGCTAGAACGTACCACATCATATAAACTATAGTCTTCACCTTCTTTTAAAGGCGCATCCATAGAGACGTGGCGACCAGAGTTACGCATAGATTGTTTTACATCACTAATAGTCATGTCTAACTCTTTTGCAATTTCATCTGGACTTGGTGGTCTTTGGTTTGCTTGCTCTAAATGCGAAACAACTTTACGAATTTTGTTTATAGACCCAATTTTGTTTAATGGTAAACGTACAATACGCGACTGCTCTGCCAAGGCTTGCATAATCGCTTGACGAATCCACCAAACTGCATAAGATATAAATTTGAAACCTCTAGTTTCGTCAAAACGCTGTGCTGCTTTTACCAATCCTGCATTACCTTCGTTAATTAAATCTGGTAACGATAGACCTTGATTTTGGTATTGTTTAGCAACAGAAACTACAAAACGTAAGTTAGCCGTTGTGAGTTTATCTAAAGCTTGTTGGTCACCTTCGCGTATGCGCTGTGCTAATTCAACCTCTTCTTCGGCTGTAATTAGTGGCAGTTTACTTATGTCTTGAAGGTATTTATCTAGTGATTTAGATTCTCGGTTGGTTACTTGCTTGGTAATTTTTAATTGCCTCATTCAGTATGTGTTTAATTATTATGAACCCATCAATTTACACCTTTTTTTGACAAATCCTAATTTTGTGTGGTTTATTTTTTATTTTAATTTTTTGCCTCTAAAAAATAATGGTGTAATACCTTGTTTTTATTAGTTAACGGAGTCTTTCTTTTTTTTCTTTTTCTTGCCTCCAAAAAGCCCTCCTAAAACATCTTTTACAGTCTCTTCTGTGCTAGATTTTGTTGAGTCTTTAGTGGTTTGGTTTCCACTTATAATGTCGTCTAAAACACCTTTTATAGGATTTGAATTTGGTGCTTGTGTTGTAGTAGAATCGTTTGGAGTAGTCTGTGTGTTTTGGTTTCCAATTACATCGCCTAATAAATCCTTAATTTTATCTTTACCAGTATTTAATAGTTTTTGCTTTTCAATTTCTATTAATTGCTGAGTTAAATTAGAAACTCCACTTGTTAAATCTGTTTTAACTGAAGGATTAGAGAGTGTACCTCCAATATTTGCAGTAATTGGAATGCTAATATTGTTTACAGCATTATCGTTTATTTTACCAATTAAACGATTAACCTCACTTCCTAAGTATTTTGCTGGAACTTGTAAAACAGCTTTATAATCCATAGTGTTACTAAAACTGTGGGAACCATCTATAGTTATGGCAATGTCTTTATATTTAATGTTAAACGGTTGTACGTTAACTTTTCCGTTTTCAAAACTTAATTTTGTGGTTAAGTCTTTTAAATCTAACTTACTAAAATCTACGAAACTCAGTGCATTGTTTAAAGCAGAAAATAAAGCTTCGTTTTTAGGTTTGTACTGTGCAGTTAATATTTCGGCAAAAGCTTCACCAGTTATAGAGTTTAAAATTGGAGTAAAATCGTCTCCCAAAACACCATTAAGCGCTATTGTACTGTTTAATTTTCCATCCAAAGCACTTGCAATTGGCGCTAAATTTTGCAGTAATTCTAAATCTTTAAACGATTGTGAGAGATTAAAATTTTTCATTCCAAGATTCATTGTAAATGCTGGAGTTTTAGTCGAAGTGTCCACGTAGCCATCCATCATTAAATTTCCATCAAAAATACTTGAGCTCATTTCGCGCAACACTGCTTTTTCATCTTTTATGTATAAATCTCCCTTTATATCATTTAATATAAGGTTATCGTAATATACCGTTTTTGCATTGGCATTGATTTTACAATCTAAAAAGGCAGGTATTTTTAAAGCATCTGCTGGTTCTGCACTTTGGTTTACTGGTTTGTCCGAGCCACCTTCAACCATAAAATCATTTACATAAAACGTATTAGAATTCACATTAAATTCGCCTTTTAATTTTTTATCGCTTAATAAAAAACCAAGCAAATTAGTAATTGTTCCTGTAGCTGCCATATCGCTTTTCCCTGTAGTCGCTTTAAAATTTTCTAAAGTAACTGTAGAGGGATTAAAAGTTACCGAAGCTTGCGAAATATTAATAGGATTTACAATATCTGCAGACGAGAATACAAAATCCGAAACAGACAGGGTTCCGTTGTTTTTAATGCGGTCGTAGGCATTAGTTTCAATAGCATTCATATCGAATTTTGTGTTTATTTTACCTTTTAAAACACCACTTAATTTGTTGTCTAATTCTAATGGATACGCTTGTGTAATATTAGCTAAATTTAAAACACCATCAATATTCGCATCTACAAGCATATTACCTGTAAGATTTTTTATAGTTGCTGAAGATTTAAAAACATCTTCATCAATTTTAAAATTTAAAGTATTTAAATCTACATACGTATCGTCTGTTTTTCCTGTTTTGTTTTTAATTGAAGCATTAATCGAAATAGTTTCGACACGTTTTGGTAAGTCAGGATATTTAAACGATGCATTGTTAGACATAATATTAATATCTAAAGTAGGAATCGTCTCCTCTGTAATTTTACCTTTTATAAGTCCGTTGACTTTAAAATTCCCTGTAGTTTCAACGTTTTCAATATTTTTAGAGTAGGCTTCTGGAGCAACGGCAAGAAAATCTTTAAAAGACGATCCTGGATTTTCGAATGTAATATCTACTTCTTGGCCTTCTTCTATTAATTTAACGTAGCCTTTAAATTCTAGAGGCAAATTATTTATAAATCCTTTATTGTCTTTAAAAGTATAGGTGTTAGTTTTTAGGTCTAAATCTATTAAAGCATTTAATTTTACCAGGTTATTGTTTAAATAATTTGTGCTATCAATATTTAAACTTACATAAGCTTCAGATTTAGTATCTAATTCAGAAATGGTTTCAGAAAACGTTCCGTTTCCAGAATGGTTAAGTTTATTCACATAAATAGAAGTATTATTGGCTTCGTCTAAATAAGTAAATGCACTATTTGTAATACTATAATTTTCTATATCTAACACAAAACCTTCAGTAGATGTCGTGTCTGCTGTGGTTGTGCTTTCTTTTGCAATATCGTAATTAGCATCACCTAACGCGTTTGTTTTTAACGTAATTAGTGCTTCGTTTATAGAAATACCATTAACTTTAATAGGACCTTCGTTGGCTTTTTTAAAGAGTTCTTTAATAGACATATCAAACGATAGGCTTTTTACAGTCGCTAAAGTTTCATCTTTAAAAGGTTGGAAATTAGTGATTGTAATCTCGTCCACACTCACATTAGCCTGTGGAAAACTACTTAAAAAACTAAGGTTTACATCCTTAAAATCCACATGTGCATTTACATTATTGTTTATAAAATTGCGCACCATATTTTTTATTTGCGATTGAAATAAAAATGGAGAAAAAATAAGGAGTAATAAAATTATAAGTAAAGATATTCCTGTAATTTTTAATATTTTTTTCATAGTAATATACTGAGAAAAGTTTAGTGTTAGTTTAAATTTAGTAGTATATATTATACGCAAAATTCTGCTTAAAAGACGTAATAAACGGCTATTTTAGGATAAATTTAGCATTATAAAAGTTTAATTTCTTCGTTAAGTTTTAAGTTGAAACGTTTTCGGAATAAATAAACACCAAGATATAAAAAAGGAGTGTCTAAAAATGCAACAAGGACTTTAAAAACAAAACCGCTTAATAGCAAGCCTATAAAGCTGCTCCAATCAATAATACTAAACGAACACAATAAAAACAGTACAGAAAAAGTATCTATAAATTGCGACAACCACGTCGAAAAATTGTTTCTTAACCAGAGGTGTTTGCCTTTGGTTAGCTTTTTCCAGAAATGATAAATTTGAATGTCTATAAATTGAGCAAATAAATATGCGGTCATACTTGCAAAAACAGCAATTGCAGAAGCACCAAAGACAGTATTAAACATATCATCTTTTACTGGAGAATTTGCTATTGCAGGCACAGCATTTGCCACTAAAACAATAAGTAACGAAAATAATGAAGCAAAAATACCAGCGATAACCACATCGTTAGCGCGTTTTTTACCATAAACCTCGCTAATTAAATCGGTTACTAAAAAGGTGATTGGATAAGGCAAAATACCAACCGAAATTTCAAACAGTTTAAATCCAAAGAGTTCTAAATCTAAAGGATACCAATAAAAAAACTTTTGAAAAATGAGATTGGAAACCACTAAAGCGGTAATAAATAAAGCGCCTAAAAACAGATAGATACGTTGTGCTAATAAGGTGTCCTTTATTGTCATTAAAAATTGTGAATAAATAGCTCACGTAAATATAAGTTAATAAATTATGTTTTAGTTATTTTGTGAGTTCCTATGGAGCAACCAAAAAAAGTATATATCGCACTTGGAAGTAATAAAGGCGACAAGTTTAAAAACTTGCAAGACGCTGTTAATCTTATTTTTGAAAAAATAGGAACAGTAATTATTGTCGCTAAAGTATTTAAATCTCCAGCAATGGGTTTTGAAGGTGATACTTTTTTTAATACCTGTTTGTGTTTAGAAACAACATTAAAACCCAAACAAGTTTTAAAACAATTATTAGCTATTGAAAACACTTTAGGACGTGTAAGAACACAAAAAGAAGGTTACGAATCTCGGATTATAGATTTAGATATTTTGTTTTATGGTGAAGAGATTGTAGATGAAAAAACGTTGCAAATTCCGCATCCTGAAATCCAAAACAGGCGTTTTGTTTTAGAGCCTTTATACCATATTGCTCCTAAGCTGAAGCATTACTCATTAGATATTGCTATTGCAGAACTGTTAAACAACACAAAAGATAAAAGTGTTTTAGAACCTGTAAATATTTGGTTAAAAAACCCATCTAAAAAATACCAATTTACCAACTATAATTATATTGCTATTGAAGGAAATATTGGTGCAGGAAAAACAAGTTTAGCCACAAAAATAGCGCACGATTTTAATGCGAAACTGGTATTGGAACGCTTTGCAGACAATCCGTTTTTACCAAAGTTTTACGAAGATGCTCAGCGTTATGCCTTTACTTTAGAGATGTCTTTTCTTGCCGATCGTTACCAGCAAATTAGCGACGATTTAGCGCAATTAGATTTGTTTAAAGATTTTGTAGTGAGTGATTACGATGTGTTTAAATCACTAATTTTTTCTAAAATCACCTTACAGCCAGACGAGTTTAAACTCTATAGGAAACTCTTCTATTTAATGTATAAAGATATTGCAAAACCAGATCTGTATGTGTATTTATACCAGAATACAGAGCGTTTGCAGGCAAATATTAAAAAACGTGGACGTAAATACGAAAGTAATATTGAGGATGACTATTTAGAAAAAATAAACACTGGTTATTTAGAGTTTTTAAAAACTCAAACCGAATTTAATGTGAAAGTTATTGATATTTCGGATCGTGATTTTGTAAAAAACCGCGAAGATTATTTGTGGATTTTGGGAGCGATTTGTGGTGAGTGATTAGTCTAACCAAATAGCTTCTCCGTTTTCACTAGATCTTGGAGGCATGCCTTGTCGTCCTTTAGTATGCCAGAAAATGTATTCTTTTTTATATTCTGAAATTCTGCCAGCATTATATTCCTCAGAAATTAATTCTTCTATTTCTGCAAAACTTTCTTTTGGTGAGTGAACAAAAATAAAATATGCTTTGGATTTGTAAACGCCAGTTCTTTTATTGTTTGGGAAGCCATATTTTTTAGTTAAATTAATTAGTAAATCGGTGTTGGAGTTGTCTATTTCATTAATTTTCAACCATAGACTATCAATAGATTTTCTGTAACTTTTGTAATCAATAGAGTCTAAAATAGTAGTGTTTCTATATTTTGAAATCATCCACGAGTTTGTTTCCAAGCCATAAATAGAATCTATTTGGTCTATATAAAGTCTAGGGTTTTGATCTAATTCATAAATGGAGTCAATAATTTTGTTTAAATAGATTTTATCTATTTCAGTTAATTCTGCTTTAATAGCTTCAATTTGTTTGTTTTTATCTTTTACACATCCTAAAATTAGTATAAGAATAAGTATTAAAAGATATTTTAACTTCATATAAATTAATATTTTAAACCATTAATTTAGAAAACAAATCCCAAACCACAACACCACAACTCACAGATATATTTAACGAATGCTTAGTGCCAAACTGAGGGATTTCAATTACATAATCACTAACATTTACCACATCTTGCGCTACACCTTTAACCTCATTGCCAAAAACAAGAGCATATTTTGTGTTCGTTTCAACGTTAAAATCATTGAGCATAATAGCGTTTTCGGCTTGTTCAATACTTGCAATTTTATAGTTTTTAGTTTTTAATTGTTCAATAATTTCTAGAGTATTTTCAGCATATTCCCAAGCTACAGTATCTGTACTACCTAAAGCAGTTTTGTGCATGTCTTTGTGTGGAGGAGTAGCAGTAATACCACAGAGGTAAATTTTTTCTATTAAAAAAGCATCACTCGTTCTAAACACAGAGCCTATATTATTTAAACTTCTAATGTTATCTAATATAATAACAATAGGTGTTTTCTCTGTATTTTTAAATTCAGCAACCGTTAATCTGTCGAGCTCGCTGTTTTTTAATTTTCTCATTAAAAATTTTTATTTTTTATTCCCATGAAGATAGGAGTCTCTTAATTATAGTTCTATACGATTTTGTGAACAACTGTAAATAACTTATGTGAGTTTCCCTTCTAAAAAAATCAATATTTAATTACATTTACAAACTTACTAAAATCAATTTTCCTTTGGCAAAAAAAGCAAAAAAAGTCACACCATTAATGAAGCAATACAATGCGATAAAAGCAAAGTATCCAGATGCTTTATTATTATTTCGAGTAGGTGATTTTTACGAAACTTTTGGAGCAGATGCTGTAAAAGCAGCAGGTATTTTAGGTATTGTGTTAACCAAACGAGGTGCTGGTAGTGAAACCGAAACCGAATTGGCTGGTTTTCCGCATCATTCTTTAAACACTTATTTGCCAAAGTTGGTAAAAGCAGGAGAGCGTGTTGCTATTTGTGACCAGTTAGAAGATCCTAAACAAACAAAAACCATTGTAAAACGTGGTGTTACAGAATTAGTAACTCCTGGTGTTGCATTAAATGATGAGGTTTTAAACTCTAAAAGCAATAATTTTTTATGCTCTGTTTATTTCGGGAAACTTAAAATAGGAATTTCATTTTTAGATATTTCTACAGGTGAGTTTTTAATGGCAGAAGGCAATCAAGAATATATAGATAAGCTGTTGCAAAACTTTAAGCCTAGCGAAGTACTAGTGTCTAAACAAAAGCGTAACGCATTTACTACTGCTTTTGGTAATGACTTCCATACGTTTAATCAAGAAGATTGGGTGTTTCAAAGTGATTATGCTTACGAAACTTTAACCAAGCATTTTGAGACTAAAACACTAAAAGGTTTTGGTGTTGAAGAGTTACAAGAAGGTATTATAGCCTCTGGTTCTATTTTACATTATTTAGGCGAAACCCAACACAATAAATTGCAACATATAACTGCTATTTCCAGAATTGCAGAAGATGCTTACGTGTGGATGGATAAATTTACTATCCGAAATTTAGAACTCTATAATTCCACCAATAATAATGCAGTAACCTTACTCAATGTTATTGATAAAACGTTGTCTCCAATGGGAGGACGTTTGCTAAAACGTTGGTTAGCATTGCCTTTAAAACAAGCCAATGTTATAAAACAACGTCATGAAGTGGTACAGTTTTTTACTGAAAACGAAACAGTTCATAAAAACATTCAAAATCATATAAAAGGGATTGGTGATTTAGAACGCTTAATTTCTAAAATCGCTACAGGTAAAGTAAGTCCACGAGAAGTGGTTCAGCTTAAAAACTCGTTAGATTCGCTTATACCAATAAAGTCATTATCGTCTAATTGCGATAACGAATCATTGAAAATTATTGGAGATACGTTGCAAGGTTGCGACGTGCTTAGAGCAAAAATTAAGGAAACTTTAAATGAAGAAGCTCCAGTTAATATTTTAAAAGGAAAAACTATAGCTAGTGGCTTTTCTGAAGAATTAGACGAACTAAGAGCATTATCTAAATCAGGAAAAGACTATTTAGACAATATGTTAAAACGCGAAAGCGAACGCACAGGAATTACATCGCTTAAAATTGCCTCTAACAATGTTTTTGGGTATTATATAGAAGTAAGAAACACGCACAAAGATAAAGTGCCAGAAGAGTGGATTAGAAAGCAAACTTTGGTAAGTGCAGAGCGATATATTACGGAAGAATTAAAGGAATACGAAACTAAAATTTTAGGAGCAGAGGAGCGCATTCTAACAATAGAGCAAAATTTATTTGCAGAATTGGTATTGTGGATGAATCAATACATAAAACCAGTACAACAAAATGCTTATTTAGTTGGGAAATTAGATTGTTTATGTGGTTTTGCACAATTAGCAAACGACAATAATTATGTATATCCTGTTATAGACAACTCGTTTGCTTTAGATATAAAAGAAGGAAGACATCCTGTTATTGAGCAACAATTACCTTTAGGTGAAAATTACATCTCAAATTCTGTATATCTAGACAGAGAATCACAGCAAATAATTATGATTACTGGACCAAATATGTCTGGTAAGTCTGCTATTTTAAGACAAACAGCACTAATAGTTTTGTTAGCGCAAATGGGAAGTTTTGTGCCTGCAGAAAGTGCAACTATAGGATTAATAGACAAAATATTTACTAGAGTAGGTGCGAGTGATAATATCTCTATGGGAGAATCTACATTTATGGTAGAAATGAACGAAACAGCTTCCATACTTAATAATATTTCAGAAAGAAGTTTAGTGTTGTTAGATGAAATTGGTCGTGGTACAAGTACTTACGATGGGATTTCAATTGCTTGGGCAATTAGTGAATATTTGCACGAACATCCTGCGAAGCCTAAAACCCTTTTTGCAACGCATTATCACGAGCTAAATGAAATGACTGAAACCTTTAGTCGCATAAAAAACTTTAATGTTTCGGTTAAAGAATTAAAAGACAATGTGCTGTTTTTGCGTAAGCTAGTAGAAGGAGGAAGCGAGCATAGTTTTGGAATACATGTTGCCAAAATGGCTGGTATGCCACAGCAAGTTTTACATCGTGCAAACAAAATATTAAAAAAATTAGAGCAGTCACATTCTAGCGAAGAGCTTACAGATAAGGTAAAAACTATTAAGGATGATATGCAAATAAGTTTCTTTAATCTAGATGATCCTTTATTGGAAAACATTAAAGACGAAATCTTACACATTGATATTGATACACTTACACCTGTAGAAGCTTTAATGAAATTAAACGAAATTAAGCGAATGTTGATGAAAAATAAAATGGCGTAAAATAAATTGAATTTATTTTACAAAAAGGCTTTGCAATTAATATAAAAATTTTAAATTTGCATCCGCAATAGCAATATTGTTTAGTTCATTTAAAGACTGCGAAAGTAGCTCAGGGGTAGAGCATCACCTTGCCAAGGTGAGGGTCGCGGGTTCAAATCCCGTCTTTCGCTCTGAGAATTTTTCCTAAAAATATTCCAATGCTGAAGTGGTGGAATTGGTAGACACGTTGGACTTAAAATCCAATGTCCATTAGGACGTACGGGTTCAAGTCCCGTCTTCAGTACACATAAAAAGTCGAAAACGAAAGTTTTCGGCTTTTTTGTTTTATAATGTTTCCGATTGTTTGCATTTATCAACACTTTTTATAACAAAAAGCGATTTATTTTATAAATCTACTTTTCTCAAAATGTTAACCTGGACTTGTTGTAGCCAATTTGCGTATTCCGTAATAAAGACTTTAATCAAATTGATAGCGCCTTTTTATTATGCCTTTATTTTAATTCAAAAAAATAGTTGTAATTTTAAAACATGAGTAATACAAACATGACATTAAAGGAACTAGCCAAAATAATAGGTGTTTCTGTATCTACAGTATCTAAAGCGTTAAATAATAGTCCGGAAATTAGTGAAAAAACAATTGTAAAAGTAAAGGAATTAGCCGCTTTGCATAACTACCAACCTAATAGAGTTGCTTTAAATTTAAAATCAGGTAAAACCAATACTATTGCTGTATTAATCCCAAGTATCCAGAATAATTTTTTTGCTGAAGTGCTTCGAGGTATAGAGGAAATAATAGATCAATCTAATTATAATTTAATTATATCTATTACAAATGAATCTAATACTAAAGAAGCGAGTAGTATTACTTCATTAGCAAATGGTGTGGTTGATGGTTTTATTGTTGCAGCTGCAGAAGAGACTCAAATCACAAAAAATATAGACCATTATCACAAAGCATTGAAATCCAATAAAGTAATTGTGATGTTCGATAGAGTAATAAAAGACCTTAATGTTGATAAAGTAATTGTTAATGATAAGGAAGCTGTACAAAATTTAACACTTGAGCTTATGTCTAAAGGTAAAAAGACTATTGCTTTAGTGAGTTCGATACATAATTTAAGCGTTGGAAAGTCTAGAAAATCTGGTTATCTAGAGGCTTTGGAATCTAATAATACCAATTTTATAATTGAAGCGCTTGTTGAGGATTTAGACCGTAAAATAGAGTATTTATTAACTACAACGCAAATAGATGCAATTATCGCTTTAGATGAAGATGCATCATTATCTGCAATAAAAATTGCTAAGAAGACTAATTATAAAGTTCCAGAGCAATTATCTATTGTTGGTTATGCAGGTGAGAAATTAGCAGAAAACACCAATCCTAATTTAACAACTATAAACCAACATGGAGCAGAAATAGGAAGGCAAGCGGCAAAGCTATTATTAAGTAAACTTGTAGATAAAAATAAAACCCCAGAAAAAACAGTTATAAAATCTACAATTGATAATAGAGGAACTTATTAAATTTATGATATAAAAAAAACCGTTTAAAAATTTAAACGGTTTTTATAGAATATTACGATAAAACTTATAGCTTATCTGCTTCTTTTTTAACTGCATTTGCAGCATCTTTAACGCCTTCTTTAGTTGCGTTAGCAGCTTTCTTTGCACCTTCTTCTACTTTGTTAGCAGCATCTTTAGCTCCTTCTTTAGTAGCTTTAGCTCCATCTTTAATAGCTTCTCCAGTTGCATCAATTGCATCACCTGTAGCTTCAGCAGCATTCTCTAAAGCATCACCTGTAGCTTCTGCAGCATTTTCTAAAGCGTTACCTGTTGCATCAACAGCATTTCCAACAGCATCACCTGTAGCTTCTGCAGCATCTTCTAAAGCCTCTCCAGCCTCGTTCATTGCATCACCAGTAGCTTCTACAGCATTTTCAGTCTTTTCTTTTGCATCTCTACAAGAAGTGAATGTTGCGCTTAATGCAAGTAATAAAGCAGCGCTTAATAATAATTTTTTCATTAGTTAAAGTTTTAGTGTTAAAATATTGGGCCAATTTACTAACTTATAAATAAATTATGCCAAAAAAATTAACATTTTTGCTAATATAGACAAAAGGTTAATTTCTTTGCTTATCTACGAATATAGTGCATGATTTGGATTACGGCTCCTCGATTATTTTTTATAAACTCACTATTTGCCTTGCCAGTTCTAGTTCTAAATTCAGCATTAATTAATAATTTATCTAAAACTTGGGTCAATTGATTAGTGTTTGATATGGAGAACATACCTCCATTAGAAATCATTCTTTCTGCTTCAGGAAATTTGTTATAGTTTTTTCCAATAATTATTGGAATACCAAAAACTGCAGGTTCTAGGGTATTATGCAATCCAGTTTTTCCCATCGCTCCTCCAACATAAGCAATATCTGCATAGCTATATACTTTACTTAAAAGGCCAATGGTATTTAGTATTACTACTTGAAAATCTTTAAGAGTGGTATTGTTTATTTCAGAATATAAAATTGTTTTTTTATTCAGGCTTTTTTTAAGACTATTAATTTGATTCTCATTGATGTTATGAGGAGCAATTATAAATTTGGTGTTCGAGGAATCTTGAGTGTTTATATAATTTACAATATGTTTTTCGTCTTCTTGCCAAGAACTTCCAATTACAGTTAGTAATTTATTGTCTTTAAATTGTTCTACAAAATCTAATGTATTATCTGTGTTTAATTGATTACTAACACGATCAAATCGAGTATCGCCAGAAACTGTTGTAGCATTATAGTTTATAGAGCTTAATAGCTTTTTTGAGGCTTTATCTTGAGTGAAAATGTGTTCGAAAGTAAAGAGTGCCTTTTTAAATAAACTTCCATACCACTTAAAATAGATTTGGTTTTCTCGGAATAATGCTGAAATCAAAATCGCACGATATCCTTTACGTTTTAAAGCTTTTAAATAATTTGGCCAAATGTCATATTTAACAAAAACTGTTAATTCAGGATTTACAAGGTTTATAAATCGCGAGGCATTTTTTTTAGAGTCTAAAGGCAAGTAGATTACACAATCTGCAATTGGAGAATGTTTTCGAATTTCGTAACCAGAAGGAGAAAAAAATGACAATACAATTTTATGTTCCGGAAAATCTGTTCTTAATGCTTCAAAAACAGGTAAACCTTGCTCATATTCACCCAAAGAAGCGCAATGAAACCATAAGGTTTTATCTTTAGGTTGTAGGCATTCATTTAAAATCTTAAACGTTTTTGCTCTGCCACTATTTCCTTGCTTAATTTTATTATTAAATAAGCCAATAGCTTTTAAAACTATAGCAGAAATACTAATTAATATGTTATATATAAAATTCAAATAGGTTCAACTTTAATGCTAAAATACGCTTCTTTAATAAAAATTCATTGGTTAGAATAATGAATTTCGTAAATTCGTAAGAATTAAAATTTTTACGTGTGAAAAAGATACAGATGGTTGATCTTAAAGGTCAGTACGAAGGGATTAAGAATAAAGTTAATCCAGATATTCAAGAAATTATAGACAATACAAGTTTTATAAATGGACCAAAAGTTCATGAATTTCAAAAAAACCTTGAAGATTATCTTAATGTAAAACACGTAATTCCATGTGCTAATGGAACAGATGCTTTACAGATTGCAATGATGGGTTTAGGATTAAAACCTGGTGATGAGGTTATTACAGCCGATTTTACTTTTGCAGCAACTGTTGAGGTTATTGCATTGTTAAATCTTACTCCAGTTTTAGTGGATGTCGATGCAGAAACTTTTAATATAGATATAGAGGCAATAAAAAAAGCAATTACTCCTAAAACCAAGGCCATTGTGCCAGTACATTTGTTTGGTCAATGTGCAGATATGGATGCTATTATGGCAATTGCTAAAGCGCATAATTTATATGTTATAGAGGATAATGCACAAGCAATAGGAGCAAATTACACGTCTTCTAATGGCAAAAAACATAAGGCAGGAACAATAGGCCATGTAGCATCAACATCCTTTTTTCCATCTAAAAACTTAGGATGTTATGGCGATGGAGGTGCAATTTTTACAAACGATGATGCTTTAGCTCATACCATAAGAGGTATAGTAAATCATGGCATGTATGAGCGTTACCATCATGATGTAGTTGGTGTAAACTCTAGATTGGATTCTATACAGGCAGCAGTTTTAGATGCTAAATTGCCAAAACTAGATGGCTATAATAAAGCAAGGCAAGATGCTGCCAGAAAATACAATAAAGCCTTTAGTAACCATCCCAATATTATAACACCTAAAACTGTGATGCCTTGCGAAGGTATTTGCGATACTTGCGATTGCCACGTGTTTCATCAATACACATTAAAAATAAAAGACACTAACAGAGATGCGTTAGTGAAGCATTTAAACAGCAAAGGTATTCCTTGTGGTGTTTATTATCCAATTCCGTTACATAAGCAAAAAGCGTATGCAGATTCTAGGTATAATGAAGCAGATTTCCCAGTAACAAACCAGTTAATTAAAGAAGTAATTTCCTTACCAATGCATACAGAGTTAGATGATGAGCAAATAGATTTCATTACTAAAACAGTGATTGATTTTATAAATTCCAAAAATTAACCATTGTAAAATCTGAAAAAAATTGTTACTAGAATTCCACATCTGTTAACGATATGGAGTATTTATTAACAGATTCTGATTAATAAATTGATTAACAAGGTTTTAACCACTTAAATTTGGAGTTGCATAGTTACTTTTGTTTCTTTGTAGTAATGAAATTAGATACTATGAAACTGATAAGAGTAAAAAGACAAACAAAATTAGAAAACAGATTTGCACCAAAAATGGGCAAATTGAAAGCAAAAGTAACTTATGTAAATAAGCAATTTTTAGGCATTACATTTGCAACATTACACAAGTATAGAGAAACCTATTATGGAGAGGTGAAAGATTGTAAAGATTGCCAATTAGCTAGATAGCACAACACTGTAAACACCATAAAAAAATATAAAAGCTTCGAAAATTTATTCGGAGCTTTTTTGTTTTTTATAACTTCTGAAATTGGAAACAATTAAACAACCCATTCCAAACATTACAGACATATCTGCGACATTAAAAATACCTGTTCTAAAAACACCTCCAAGATCTATATGAAACATATCGGTTACAGAGCCATAAACAATTCTGTCGTAAATATTAGCTAATCCTCCTCCTATAATACAGCAAAATCCAACAAGTGTTAATTTATCTAATCCTTTGTCTCTAAAAATATGAAGTAATACTAAGCCTAAAACAGCAATAGGTAACACTAATAATAACACAATTCTAAGAGCAGGACCTAAATCGCTTCCCAAACCTAAAAAAGCACCAGAATTTTCAACATTATGAAGCGTTAAATAGTCACCAATAATTTCGGTAGTACTACCAAAAGCCACATGAACTCTGGTAAAGTATTTTGTAACTTGATCTAAAGCAATATTAATTGCAATGAGCAAAACAATAAAAACAGTTCTATTCATATTAAGCTTTAGGTTCTATTATTGCAGATGCAGTTTCAGCTTCTCTATTAATTTTTTTAACTAAACCTTGTAGCACTTTTCCTGGACCAACTTCGGTAAATAATGTTGCTCCATCTGTAATCATTTGTTGTACAGACTGCGTCCAACGTACAGGAGCCGTTAATTGAGAAATTAAATTTGCTTTTATGTCTGCTTCGCTAATAACAGCATTTGCAGTTACGTTTTGGTATATCGCACAATTAGGTTTGCTAAACGTTGTATTTTCTATAGCAGCAGCAAGTTCTTCTCTAGCAGGTTCCATTAATGGCGAATGGAATGCTCCACCAACAGGAAGAACTAAAGCTCTACGAGCACCTTCTTCTTTTAAAGCCTCACAGGCTCTATTAACAGCATCTATTTCTCCAGAAATCACTAATTGACCAGGACAATTGTAGTTTGCTGCTACAACCACACCTTCTGTTAGTCCGCAAATTTTTTCAACAATATCATCGTCTAAACCTAAAACCGCAGCCATTGTACTTGGTTGTAACTCGCACGCTTTTTGCATCGCTAAAGCGCGTTGAGAGACTAAACGTAAACCATCCTCAAAAGTTAATGCACCATTGGCAACTAATGCAGAAAATTCTCCTAAAGAATGACCTGCAACCATATCTGGTTTAAAATTATCACCTAAAGTTTTAGCGAGTATAACAGAGTGTAAAAATATTGCTGGTTGCGTTACTTTAGTTTCTTTTAAAGCGTCTGCAGTACCTTCAAACATAATATCTGTAATATGGAACCCTAAGATTTCGTTAGCGTCCTCAAATAAATGTTGTGCAACGTCTGAGTTTTCGTATAAGTCTAAACCCATTCCTGAGAATTGAGCACCTTGACCTGGAAATATATATGCTTTCATTTGTCTTATTTTGAAATGCAAAAATAGGGATAAATTCTGTAAAGTAGAAAGACCAATTTGTTGAAAGAATTAAGAGTAAGGAGTTGACTAATTTCAATTTGAAATGCTTATCAAAAAAGTAAGATTTTCCGATTTTTCACTAAGTTATAATGTCCTTTAAATCAAGTCTAGATTTTAACAGCGAAGCGATCTTTGCTCTTGGTTCTGTTCTTTACAACCCAACACCAGCAGCTTCAGCGCAACGTTCGCCATCCATTGCAGCGCTAACAATTCCTCCAGCATAGCCACCTCCTTCACCACAAGGGAATAAATTAGTGATTTCAGGATGCTGTAATTTTTCGTTTCTGGGAATACTAACAGGAGATGAGGTTCTGGATTCTACACCAATAATATTTGCTTCTGCAGTATAATAGCCTTTCATTTTTTGTCCAAAGGCTTCAAACCCTTTTCGGAGTCTGCTTCCTATAAGTTTTGGTAATAATGAGTGCATTGGAGCACTATTTAATCCTGGTTGATAAGAAGTTGGATTAAGATCTTGCGACAGTTTACCTTCAACAAAATCGGTTAATCGTTGTGCTGGTGCAGTTTGCGTTCGTCCTCCAGAAGTAAAGGCTAAACGCTCTAAATCTTTTTGAAATTCTAAGCCTTTTAACTCACCAAAGGCTTCGTATTTGCGTAAATCTTTTTCAGCATTAATTTCCACAACAATACCAGAATTCGCAAAGCTATTATTTCGTCTAGAAGGTGACATACCATTAACAACAACCTCTCCATTTGCAGTGGCTGCTGGTACAATAAATCCTCCAGGACACATGCAAAACGAGTACACTCCTCTATCATTGACTTGGTGAACTAAACTATATGACGCAGCAGGCAATAACTCGTGTCGCTCTCCAGAACAATGGTATTGAATACCGTCTATGATATGCTGTGGATGTTCTACGCGAACTCCCATTGCAAAGGATTTTGCTTCTAAAGCAATGTTTTTATCGTTTAGTAAATAAAAAATATCTCTTGCAGAATGTCCTGTTGCTAATATTATACGTTGCGTTGCAAACTCTTTCTCATTATTAATGAGTAAAGATTGAATAGTATTGTCTTTAATATTAAAATCGGTTACTCTAGAATTAAAATGAATTTCTCCACCAAAATTTAAGATGGTTTCTCTAATATTCTGAACCACTTTTGGCAATTTATTAGTACCAATATGAGGATGCGCATCTACTAAAATTTGGTCTGTTGCACCATGAAACACGAGATTCTCGAATATACGTCGTACATCGCCTCGTTTTAAACTGCGCGTGTATAATTTACCATCGCTGTAGGTTCCTGCTCCACCTTCTCCAAAACAATAATTAGAGTCTTCATTAACATGATGGTCTTGGTTTATGGCTTTTAAATCTCTACGTCTGTCTTGTACATTTTTTCCACGTTCTAAAACAATGGGTTTAAAACCTAATTCTATACAACGCAAAGCTGCATACATTCCTGCAGGACCGAAACCAATAATATGAATAGGTTTTGCTTTAGAAACATCTTTATGATCAAACGTATAAGCAGAGTTTTCTGGTACAGGTTCGTTAATATAAACAGCTACTTTGTAGTTAAATATAATTTTGGGTTTACGTGCATCGATAGATTTACGCAGTATTTTGATTCCAGAAATTGTACTACGAGAAATATTTAGCCATTCCGCAGATTTTTTTAATAAAATATCTGGAATCTCCTCTTCCTTAAGAGTAACACGCAGTTGGATGTCTTTAATCATAGTGCAAAACTACGTAAAATACTATAAAGGAATTGTGTAATTTTATTTCCTTTCATAAGTCACAAACGAAAACGCGTATTTATGATTTTCGTCTTGTGAGTGTACTTTACTGGCTACCTCTTTCCAAAGAGATTGGTCAATTTCTGGGAAAAAAGTATCGGCATCAAAAGTTGCATGTACACGTGTGAGCTCAATTATTTCGGCATAAGGCATAGACTGTTTGTAGATTTCTCCTCCACCAATTATAAAAGGTTGGTCGTCGGTTTTTGCAATAATTAATGCGTCTTCAATAGAGTTTACAACCTGAACACCTTCAGGTACTTTATAATTTGTTTGTCTAGAAATAACAATATGTGTTCTGTTAGGCAATGGTTTCGGGAAGCTTTCAAAAGTTTTACGTCCCATAATTATATGGTGACCAGAAGTAAGTGTTTTAAAACGTTTTAAATCGTCTCGCAAATGCCAAATAAGATCATTGTTTTTTCCTATTTCATTATTTTCGCCAGCAGCTACAATTAGCGTTAGGTTTTTAATTGTTTTAATTTGCTTTGCTTTAAAAACATCGCTTTCTGCAATGTGTTTGTCTTCTTTAACTAATTGGGTTTTTAATTTTTCTATACGTACCTTTTGTTTGGAAACTAGCTTATCTAATTGAGCTTTTTCCCATTGTGATCCCATAAATTTATTAGTCACAAACACATTAAAAGTGTGGTATAAAATAAAGAATAGCCAGATTGCAATTGGATACACAAACCAATCGATATCGAAAGGTCTAAAGTGTTTACCAATTCCAAGAACAATATTTGCAATAATTAATAAAATGGCAAAAATTAAAAAAACTATAATATGTGTGTATAGGCGTTTTTTTTGCTTAATTCTGCGTTGCGCATTTTGTATAAGTTCTAATTGCTCCTGATCTATTTGTGGTTTACTTTTCTTTTTTCCAAACATGATGTGTAATTTATAAGAGTAATTTAGCTATTATTTATTAAAAAAATAGCATCATTTCTAAACTGTATTTTGTAACCACTGGTTTTCCGTTTGAATCGTAACCAGGTTTTAAAAATTTAGGTAAGCGTTTGGCAACTCTAATAGCCTCAATAGCAATTGCTTTATGGTTTGCTTTAGCGTTAACATTTGTAACTTTCCCTTTTTTATTAATATCAAAAGTTACTAAAAATTTAGTAGATTTTGCTTGTGGTAGAGCAGTTGCTGCAATATCGATATCAAAGCTTGATTTTATAAAATTTTTAATCCTGTCTTTTGTGCAAATTTTTAAACTTTCGGTGTCTAATTTTGCGCTACATTTTTTATGTAAAGGAAAGGTGTTGTTAGAATGGATTTTATCTTCAATATTTAATGTTATTGGTAGCCCAAAGGTGACCCTTACGGCTTTGCCACGTTGAAATCCAGGTTTTTTAAATTTAGGGATAGTAGCTACTACTCGTTTTGCTTCTTTCTCTAAAGCAGGATGCGCAGCTCTCGATTTTATATCGGTCACAGAGCCTTCTTTATCAATAGTAAAAAACACATGAATACGTTGAAGTCCTGCAGGTAAACCTAGCGAATTAGATAGTTTAATATTGAAGTTTTTAGACACATGTTTATTAATGGCATCACTCATGCACTTTTTACGTGCTTGATTGTCTAATTTTTCATTACAGCCTTTATAAATGGGTACATTTTCAATTACTGCAAAAGGAACTATAGCATCTTCACTTTCCTCAGGTTCTGGAATATGGTGAGTTGCTATTATAGTTTCGTCGTCGTTAGGACTTAGTGGTATTTCTTGACCTTGAATTATTAAAACGTGACATAGAAATGCTAGGAGTAGGATTTTTTTCATAAAAATAATAAAGAATTAAACAGCAACTGCACCTTTAATGTGTGGATGCGGATTATAGTTTTCTAACGTGAAATCTTCAAACTTAAAATCGAAAATATCTTTAACCTCAGGATTTAGTTTCATTGTAGGCAGTGGTCTGCACTCTCTTGTTAACTGAAGCTCTAATTGCTCAATATGATTGTTGTAAATATGAGCATCTCCAAAAGTATGAATAAAATCTCCTGGTTGGTAGCCACAAACCTGAGCCATCATCATAGTAAATAAAGCATAGCTAGCAATATTAAAAGGAACGCCTAAAAATATATCTGCACTACGTTGGTAAAGTTGGCAAGATAGTTTACCATCTGCTACATAAAACTGAAAAAAGGCATGACAAGGAGGTAAAGCGGCTTTGCCATTGGCTACATTTTCGCTAAACGATTTTGAAGTGTCTGGTAATACCGAAGGATTCCAGGCAGAAACCAACATACGACGACTATTAGGATTGTTTTTTAACGTTTGGATGGTTTCTTTAATTTGGTCAATTTCATCATCATTCCAATTGCGCCATTGATGACCATAAACTGGACCTAAATCTCCGTTTTCATCTGCCCAACTGTTCCATATTTTTACACCATTTTCGGTAAGGTAATTAATATTTGTATCGCCTTTTAAAAACCAAAGGAGTTCGTAAATTATGGATTTAAGATGTAGTTTTTTTGTGGTTACCATTGGGAAACCTTCATTTAAATCAAAACGCATTTGGTGTCCAAACACACTTTTAGTGCCTGTTCCTGTGCGATCTCCTTTTTGGTTTCCGTTGTCTAAAACGTGTTTTACTAGGTCGTGATATTGTTTCATCCCATCTTCCGTCTTCCCAAAGGGAAGAAACTTTCTTAAAATTAATAATTAATTATGCTTGAACGAATTTAAGCAAATTGAAATATATCTACTTGAAATTTTTAATAACAGATATTAAAAGTTATTAACGTAATGGTCTTGAAGAAAAAATACTTATGGCAATTATTAGCTATCAGTATTTTTAATATAGGATTTCGTTTTTTTGTGAAATGAGATTCTTGCATGCGCAATAATTGGTTACCCAATTATCATTCCTGCAATAGTCGCAGAAATTAAAGAGGCAATTGTACCACCAATTAAAGCTTTCATTCCAAATTTAGAGAGTTGCTTACGTTGTCCTGGAGCTAAAGATCCAATACCTCCAATTTGGATACCAATAGAAGCAAAATTTGCAAATCCACATAACATATAAGTTGCCATGATAATAGATTTTTCGAATTTTAAATGTGTTGAGTTGGCTACGTTTTTAAGTTCTGCCAATTGGATGTACCCAATAAATTCGCTTGCTGCTAATTTAACACCTAGTAATTGTCCCATAAGTGCCATGTCTTCTTTTGCAACTCCAATTAGCCACATTAATGGCGCAAATATATAGCCTAAAATAAACTCTAAAGATAAGCCATTGTAAGGCGTATTTGCAGCAATTATTTCGTTTAAAGAGGTGAAATGCCAATCTATATTTAGAGCTTGTATTGTAAAACCATCAAAACCAGCAATACCACCTAAAATACCATTAATCATTGCTATAAATGCAACAAATACTAATAACATTGCGCCAACATTAACTGCTAAACGTAAACCCTCTGTTGTTCCGTTTGCAATAGCTTCAAGGATATTTGAACCTATTTTTTCTTGCGATACTTTTACGTCTGTATTAACGTCTTCGGTTTGAGGAAATAATATTTTAGAAACAACAATAGCTCCAGGTGCTGCCATTACAGATGCTGCTAATAAATGTTTAGCGTAAAACAGCTGTAACGCTTTGTCTTCTCCTCCTAAAAATCCAATGTATGCTGCCAATACAGCTCCTGCAACAGTTGCCATGCCACCAATCATTACTAAAAGGATTTCAGATTTATTCATTTTTTCTAAATACGCTTTAATCAATAAAGGCGCTTCAGTTTGACCTAAAAAGATGTTTCCTGCAACGCTTAAGCTTTCGGCTCCAGAAATCCCTAAGACTTTAGTAAGTAATAAACCCATAAGTTTTACTACCTTTTGAATTATGCCTAAGTAAAATAATACTGAGGTTAACGCAGAGAAAAATATAATTGTTGGGAGGACTTGAAAAGCAAAAATAAACCCAAACGAATTGACATTTAACATACCACCAAATAAAAACTCACTTCCTGCTTGTGTATAGCTTAATATTTCGATAAAGCCTTTTCCAACAAACTCAAAAGCTGTTTTTACAAAACCTACTTTTAGTACTCCTATTGCAATTACAAGTTGTAATGCTAAACCCAATCCAACGGTTTTCCACTTAATACCTTTACGATTGCTACTAAATAAAAAGGCTACAAAAATAAGAGTAATCATACCTAAAGCACCTCGCCACAAACTTCCAAATGAGAAACCTTGACTAGGAATAATTTTACTTGTAGAGTTTGAAGCTACAGGTAAAGCTAATGCTTCGCTTTTATTTTCTTTGGACTGAAAATAGAATAGTTTATCCTTTTCTTTAAAAACTAAAGTCGAATCTGTGAGTTCTTTTATTTTAAAACGACGTATAGTGTCCTTAGGTGTGTTATAATAAAAAAGCAATAAGTTATTTTGAATGATATAATCTCCTTTTGCAGTCAGACTATTTTCATTTGAAAAAGTAGAAGTAAACTCTCCATTATTTAAATTTAGAGTTTTAAAACTAGTATTAGATTGTGTTGAAGACCATTCTTTGTCAATTGCCTGAGCAAGTAATGAGGTAATTCCAAAAAAAATAGCTGCAAGAGCTAAAACAATCTTTTTCATGTGGTACTGTTTAGTTAGCGTTTAGAAATTTCATCTCTAATTTTTGCTGCTTTTTCATAATCTTCGTTAGCGACAGCTTCGTCTAGTAAATTGTGGAGTTCCTCCATAGATTTAGATTTATAATCATCTATGGTGGTAATTTCTACTTCTTCATTTATAATATCTTCGACTAAAATAGGGTCGTTTTCATCGTGTTCATCTTCTTTTTTAGGGTCAACTTTTAGGTAAATTCCTGCTTTGTCTAAGATATTTTTATAAGTAAATATTGGTGCTTGGAAACGTAGTGCTAAAGCTATAGCATCACTGGTTCTAGCATCTATAATTTCTTCAATTTTATCGCGTTCGCAGATAAGGCTAGAGTAGAAGACGCCATCCACTAATTTATGAATAATGACTTGTTTGACTACAATATCAAATCTATCGGCAAAATTTTTAAAAAGATCGTGTGTTAATGGTCTTGGAGGTCTAATTTCTTTCTCTAAAGCAATGGCTATAGATTGTGCTTCGAAAGCTCCAATTACAATTGGTAGTTTACGGTCGCCATCTACTTCGTTTAAAATGAGCGCATAAGCACCATTTTGTGTTTGGCTATAAGAAATTCCTTTAATATTTAGTTGCACTAAACTCATAAATGATAAAACACAAAGAACTGTTTAAATTAGGACTTTACCAAACTGCATCTTGCAGATTTTGGGTTTTGTCTTTACAGCATAACACTCTTTAATGTTGTGGTAACGTGTAAAACCTAATTTAAACAGTCCTTATTATTATGAAATAAATTTATAAAAAATAATTTACTGTTGTGCTTTAAAAGCTTTTAATTTTTCAATAAGAGCAGGAACAACCTCAAAAGCATCACCAACAACACCATAATCTGCAGCTTTAAAGAAAGGTGCTTCTGGATCTGTATTGATAACTACTTTTACTTTAGAGGCATTAATACCTGCTAAATGTTGTATTGCACCAGAGATACCAATAGCAATATATAAGTTAGAAGCTACTGGCTTACCAGTTTGTCCTACGTGTTCGCTATGAGGTCTCCAGCCTAAATCACTCACTGGTTTAGAACATGCAGTTGCAGCGCCAAGCACTTCTGCTAACTCTTCTACCATTCCCCAATTTTCTGGACCTTTTAAACCACGACCAGCAGAGACTACTATTTCTGCGTCTGCAATTGTTACTTTATCTGTTGCTTTATCTACAGATTCTACTGTAACTCCAGAGCTAGGTAACGAAGGAGAAAAACTTTCCGCGGAAGCGTTACCACTAGCTTCTACTAATCCAAACGAGTTATTAGAGACTCCAACTATTTTGACTTCTGTATCTATAGTTGTTAGGTTAAAGGCTTTATTTGTAAATGCTGTGCGTTTAACTGTAAAAGGAGACGTGGCTGTTGGAGCTTCTACGACATTTGAGGCATAACCAGCTTCTAAATTTACCGCTAAAACTGGTGCTAAATATTTACTATCTGCACTTTGGCTAAGTATAACTACTTTTGCGCCTTCTTTTTCGGCAGCTTGTTTAATTGCTGCAGCATACATTTTTGCATTAAATTTATTTAAACTAGCGTCTGAGATGTTTAACACTTTATCCACACCATAGTTGCTTAAAGTGCTTGCATCGTCAACATTTACTGAAACTGCAGTAACACTAGTTCCCATTTGGTTGGCTACTGCTTTAGCGTAAGATGCTACTTCGTAAGCCGTTTTTTTAAATTTTCCGTTTTCTGATTCTGTATATACTAAAACTGACATAAAATTTTAAAATTTTAATTCCAAAACTAAATTCCAAAAGTTAACTATTGAGATTTAAGTTTTTAGATTTGATTATTTTTTAAGAAAAGCTTCCGTAATTATTCCCTTTTTTTGGAAGGGTTAGGGAAGGCTTTTATATTACCTTAGCTTCGTTGTGAAGTAAGTTTACTAATTCATCTAAATTATCTGCCTCTACAAGAGTTACTGCGCCTTTAGGAGCAGGTTTTTCAAATTTAACAGATGTAGTTTCTGTTGTTGTAGCACTAGCTTCAACGACATTAAGTGGTTTTTTACGAGCCATCATAATTCCTCTCATATTAGGAATACGCAAATCACTTTCTTCCACTAATCCTTTTTGTCCAGCGATAACTAAAGGCAAACTTGTGCTAACAGTTTCTTTTCCACCATCAATTTCTCTAGTTGCTTTAGCATTTGTGCCATCTACTTCTAAATTAATACAATTGGTTACAAAATTTGCATCTATCATTTCTGCTAACATACCAGGAACCATACCTCCATTGTAATCAATAGATTCTCTGCCAGCGATTACCAAGTCGTAACCACCTTCTTTAACCACTTTAGATAATTCTTTAGCCACTTGGTAACCATCTTTAGCTTCTGCGTTTACTCTAATCGCAGAATCTGCTCCAATAGCTAATGCTTTACGTAACGTTGGTTCTGTTTCTGGTCCACCTACATTTACAACATCTACACTTGCTCCTTGTTTTTCTTTAAACCACATGGCACGTGTTAAACCAAACTCGTCGTTTGGGTTAATTACAAATTGTACACCATTAGTGTCAAATTTTGTGTCATTTTCTGTGAAATTAATCTTTGAAGTCGTATCAGGAACATGACTAATACATACTAATATTTTCATATTTAAATAGTTTATTTTGAATATAATATTTACTTGAGTACGAAGATAATTATAATAATTTGAATTTTACTATGCGTGCATAATAAAATTTATATAAAATTGAGTATTTCTTTATAAACTTATGAGATTCTTAAAATTTTTCTGTTTTACTGAATAATATTCAATTAAAAATTAATTATTAAGGGTTTTATAATTGAGTTTCAGTTAAAAAAAGTGAAAGCAGTAATAAATTATTACTTCTTAAGCTTTAGTTCTTACCTTCAACTACATTTTTATGATATTTTATAACCAATAATTATTACTTTTGCTATTCGATTAAAAAACTAACACATGAAGACAATTCAATTTAGAGAAGCTATTTGTGAAGCTATGAGCGAAGAAATGCGCAGAGATGAAAGCATTTATTTAATGGGTGAAGAAGTGGCAGAATATAATGGAGCGTATAAAGCTTCTAAAGGCATGTTAGACGAGTTTGGAGCAAAACGCGTTATAGATACACCAATTGCAGAGCTTGGTTTTGCAGGTATTGCTATTGGCTCTACAATGACTGGTAATAGACCAATTGTTGAGTATATGACTTTTAACTTTTCTTTAGTTGGGATTGACCAAATTATAAATAATGCGGCAAAAATTAGACAAATGTCTGGAGGACAATTTAAGTGTCCAATAGTATTTAGAGGTCCAACTGCCTCTGCAGGACAATTAGCTGCCACGCACTCACAAGCCTTTGAAAGTTGGTTTGCAAACACGCCTGGTTTAAAGGTAGTTGTACCTTCTAACCCTTACGATGCAAAAGGTTTATTAAAATCTGCAATACGTGATGACGATCCAGTAATTTTTATGGAAAGTGAGCAAATGTATGGTGATAAAGGAGAAGTGCCAGAAGGAGAATACACAATCCCTTTAGGAGTTGCAGAAATAAAAAGAGAAGGAACAGATGTTACTATTGTTTCTTTTGGAAAAATTATAAAAGAAGCTTACAAAGCTGCAGAAGAGTTAGAAAAAGAAGGCATCTCTTGTGAGATTATAGATTTACGTACAGTACGTCCTATGGATCGTGATGCGATTGTAAAATCGGTTAAAAAAACTAACCGATTGGTAGTTTTAGAAGAGGCTTGGCCTTTTGGAAATGTCGCTACAGAAATCACTTATTTAGTACAATCTGAAGCCTTTGATTACTTAGATGCTCCTATTGTTAAAATTAATACTGCAGATACTCCTGCACCTTACTCACCAGTTTTATTAGCCGAGTGGTTACCAGATTATAACGAGGTAATTAAAGCGGTTAAAAAAGTGATGTACAAATAAAAACACAATATTTACGTTAATCAAACTTCATTAGCATGATTGTTGATGAAGTTTTTTTGTATTATGAATCATAAACTATTTATTTTATTCTATTTCATAGGAAGCCTATCGCTAATCGCACAAACTAAAGTTAGCGGTTACGTGTACGACGATTTCGATTATCCTGTTCCTTATGCCAATGTTGTTTTTGAAGGGTCTAACATTGGAACCATCACAGACGAAAATGGTAAATTTTACTTAGAGGACGACAAACGCTGGACAGCCATAAAGATATCTTTTATAAGTTACAAAACACAAACTATACCTTTGGATAAAGCAGTAACTTACGACTTAAATATTAAGTTAGAAGAAGACGTAGCAGCATTAGATGAGGTGGTTATTGTCTCTGGTAAACAACCCAAAAAGAATAATCCTGCTATAGATATTTTAAGAAAAATCTGGGAGAATAAGCGTAGTAACGGACTTCGAAAATACAAACAATACCAATACGATAAATACGAAAAAGTAGAATTTGACCTTAATACTATAGACAGCGCAACTATAAAAAGTAAGCTGTTTAGAGGTATGGAATTTGTTTTTGACCAAGTCGATACCTCTCGTGTTACAGGAAAAACTTATTTGCCAATGTTTATAAACGAAGCAGCAAGTAAAGTATATGGTGATAATAACATTAAAGAAGAACGCGAAGTCTTAAAAGGAAACAAAAACTCAGGCTTTAGTAATAATCAAATAATTATAGATTTTATAGACGATTTATATTCGGAATATGATGTGTATGATAACTACCTTAAGTTTTTCGATAAAAGTTTTACAAGTCCAATTTCACGAACAGGAATTAACACCTATAACTATGTGTTGGCAGACAGTTCTTTTATAGATAATAAATGGTGTTACAATATTATTTATTATCCAAGACGAAAAAACGAACTCACTTTTAAAGGCGACTTTTGGGTTGCAGATACCACCTTTGCGATTAAGGAAATTAATATGCAAGCCTCTAAAAGCGCCAATATAAATTGGGTGAAAGAAATTTATATTGAGCAAGAATTTGAGGTATTAAACGACTCTGTGTTTTTAATTAAACGCGATTATTTTATGTCGGATTTTGCTTTTAATAAGAAAGAAAAATCAAAAGGAATTTATGGTAAGCGTACTACCTTGTACGATAATTATGAATTTGATATTCCTAAAGAAAAAGAATTTTACAGCAAAAAAGTATATAGTTTTGATGAAGATTTATACAACCAAAGTGATGAATTTTGGGAGAAAAATAGACTAGAAGACTTAAGTAAAGACGAAAAAGGCGTTTATACCATGTTAGACACCTTAAAAAAGACTAAAAAATTTAAAAGGCTTTATAATATTGGAAGCATTTTGGCTTCAGGATATGTGGAGTTTCCAAGTTTGAACTTAGATTATGGTCCAATATTTTCAACCTTTGGATTTAATGATGTCGAAGGACTGCGTTTACGAGCAGGAGGACGTACCTACTTTGGTCAAAACGATCTATGGCGAATAGAAGGCTTTGGAGCTTATGGTTTTAGAGACGATAAGTTTAAATACGGAATCTCTGGGAAGGTACTAGTCGATAAAAAGAGTCGTTTTATAATCTCTGGAGGTACACGACGCGATGTTGAGCAAATAGGTGTTAACCTCACCTCATCTACAGATGTTTTAGGACGTAGTTTAGCATCATCCTCTGTAGTAGGAACTGGAGTAAACGATAAATTAACCAATGTTAACTTAACAACTTTGGCTGTAGAAGCTGAGCCAGCACGAAATTTTATTACTAGATTAAGTGGAACCTACAGAACCTTAGAGTCTGCTTCAAACACCTTTAGTTTAGATTATTATACAGACGATTCGCAAACCACAACAGCTTCAGAAATTCAACAATTTGAAACTGCTTTGTCTTTATCTTATTTCCCAAAACGAGAAATGACAGGTTATGGTGTAGAACGACGAACAAAAAACGATGATTTTGCACGTTTATTTACACAAGTAACCATTGGAGATCAAGGGATGTTTAATAGTGATTTTAATTATACAAAACTACAATTTTCGTACACGCAACCTTGGGCTTTAGGTGGTTTTGGACGTCTATATACAACAATTGAGGCAGGTAAAACTTATGGAGATGTACCATTAGGTTTATTAAGTGTTGTACCAGGAAACCAATCGTATTTCTCTATTTATAACACATTTTCAAACTTGGATTTTTACGAATTAGTAACCGACGAGTATGCCACATTACATGTAGAACATAATTTTAACGGTCGCTTATTTTCTAGAATTCCTTTTCTTAAAAAATACAACCTAAGAGCTATTGTTGGATTTAGAGGAGTTATTGGAGATATTTCGCAATCTAATAGAGATTTAAATGCATCTAATTTAGTTTATGTAGCTCCAAATAAAGAACCTTATTATGAGTATAGCGTAGGAGTAGGAAATATTTTTAAAGTCTTCCGAATCGATTTTAACTTTAGAGGTAATTATTTAGACCCAGTTTTAAATCCAGATGCTCGTAAATTTGGCGTTACTGGTAGTTTTGGGTTTTATTTTTAGAGTTATAGCATTTGAAAGTTTCTTATTTAACTTCCAATACACTAAAAATTAAAGTTTTAATTTTTTTTAATTTTTTTTTGAAAATAAGTTTGCAATTCAAAAAAAAGGTTTTCATTTGTATAATAATTAGCTGAACACTTTGAACTCTGTTTCTATGTTCGGGCTTTTGAAAATTAGGAAGTCATATTCAAAAGCAGCTTATAGATTAAGCAACCGAATTTTAAAGCTAACTTCCGCTTACTACATTTTAAGCCAACACTTGTTTGGCTTTATTCCTACGACTCAACCTCAAATACAGGTCTGAAAATTTTTGTGTTAGCGTTTTTCATTTTTAAAAACGACTACTAACAGTCCATTTTTAATATCTATTTTTTATTAACTTATCCATAAGTTAAAAACCATTTTTTACAATTAAAGTTTTTTAACACTAATGAATACTAAATACATTGACTTAATAAGTCAAACTTTCGATTTTCCACAACCAGAATTTAAGTTGGAGGAAAAAACGCTACAATTTCACGATATTGATTTAATGAAATTAATTGAGGAACATGGAGCGCCTTTAAAGTTCACCTATTTGCCTCAAATATCTAACAACATCCAACGTGCTAAAACCTGGTTTAACAATGCTATAGAAAAGCATAATTATAAAGGGAAGTACAACTATTGCTATTGTACTAAAAGCTCACATTTTAAACATGTGCTAAACGAAGCTTTAAAAAATGATATCCATATTGAAACCTCTTCGGCTTTTGATATTGATATTGTTGAAAACCTTAAAAAAGAAGGTAAAATCACTAACGACACCTATGTGATAAGCAACGGTTTTAAACGTGCGCAATATGTTACTAATATTGCAAGACTTATAAATGAAGGGCATAAAAACGCCATTCCAATTATTGATAATTACGAAGAAATTGAGCTACTATCCAATGAGATTGATGGTAAGTTTAATATTGGAATCCGTATCGCTTCAGAAGAAGAACCAAAGTTTGAATTTTATACTTCTAGACTTGGAATTGGGTATAAAAACATAGTACCATTTTACAAAAATCAAATTCAGAATAACAAAAAAGTAGAACTAAAAATGTTGCACTTTTTTATTAATACAGGGATTAGAGATAATGCGTATTATTGGAACGAACTTTTAAAATGTTTAAAAGTATATACAAGCTTAAAAAAGATTTGTCCAAGTTTAAATAGCTTAAATATTGGAGGAGGTTTTCCTATTAAAAACTCTTTAGCATTCGATTTTGATTACGAGTATTTAGTAGATGAGATTGTAAATCAAATACAAACTACATGTGAGGAAGAAGGTGTAGAGGTGCCAAATATATTTACAGAATTCGGAAGCTTTACAGTTGGCGAAAGTGGAGGCGCGATTTACGAAGTGTTGTACCAAAAGCAACAAAACGATAGAGAGAAATGGAATATGATTAACTCGTCTTTTATTACAACATTACCAGATACTTGGGCAATTAATAAGCGTTTTATTATGCTACCAATAAACCGTTGGGACCAAAGTTACGAGCGTGTTTTACTTGGTGGTTTAACTTGCGATAGCGACGATTATTACAATAGCGAACAACACATGAATGCTATTTATTTACCAAAATACAACAAAGAAAAACCATTATACATTGGCTTTTTTAATACAGGAGCATACCAAGAAACTATTGGTGGATTTGGTGGTTTACAACACTGTTTAATTCCGTCACCAAAACATATATTAATAGACAGAGATGCCGACGGAAACATCTCAAAAACAATTTTTAGCGAACAACAAAAAAGTGAAGACTTACTTAAAATTTTAGGCTATGCAAACTAAAACTTATGCAGGTATTTCGGAAGAATTTTCGAAACTTGAAACCTCAAAAATCGTATTAATTCCTGTGCCTTACGATGGTACAAGCACATGGCAAAAAGGAGCAGATAAAGGGCCAGAGGCTTTTTTAAATGCTTCAGAAAACATGGAGCTTTACGATATTGAAACAGAAACCGAAGTATATAAACAAGGTGTGTACCTTGCGGATGCTGTGACCGAAAATAGCTCGCCAGAAGCTATGGTAGATGCTGTGCATAAAGCAACAAAAAGCTTTATAAAACGCAATAAATTTGTGACTATTTTTGGAGGAGAGCACTCAATATCTATTGGTACTATTCGTGCGTTTAATGAGATGTTTCCAAGTTTAACTGTGCTGCAATTAGATGCACACGCAGATTTACGTAAGGAGTACGAAGGATCTAAATGCAATCATGCTTGTGCAGTTTACGAAGCCAGCCAAAACACTAATTTAATTCAAGTTGGAATACGTTCTATGGACGTTATTGAAACTACAGTAATGGACAAAGAGAAAACCTACTTTGCACACGAAATGGCTATTGACGATACGTGGATGGATGCTGCAGTAGATCAAATGACAGAGAATGTGTTTATTACAATCGATTTAGATGTTTTCGATCCTTCAATTATGCCAAGTACAGGAACTCCAGAACCTGGTGGATTATTATGGTACGAAACACTAGAGTTTTTAAAGCAGGTGTTTACAGAGAAAAATGTGGTAGGTTTTGATATAGTAGAATTATGTCCTAATAAAACAGACAAATCTTCAGACTTCTTAGCTGCAAAATTATACTATAAAATGCTAAGCTATAAATTTGAAAATGATGAAGCTGATGATGATTACGATAACGCATATAATACAATAAAAGAAAAAAATAACAGTGCAAAATACAACGAAGACGATGAGTACTAAAGGACCAATTTCACAATTTATAGAAAAACACTATTTACATTTTAATGCAGCAGCTTTAGTTGATGCAGCAAAAGGTTACGAGGCACAACTAGACAATGGTGCAAAAATGTTAGTATCGCTTGCAGGAGCTATGAGTACTGCAGAACTTGGTAAAAGTTTTGCCGAAATGATTAGGCAAGACAAAGTGCAAATTATCTCTTGTACAGGTGCAAACTTGGAAGAAGATATCATGAATTTAGTGGCACATTCACACTACAAGCGTGTGCCTAACTATCGTGATTTAACACCTCAAGACGAGTGGGATTTATTAGAGAAAGGCTTAAATCGTGTAACAGATACGTGTATTCCAGAAGAGGAAGCGTTCCGTAGAATACAAAAACATATTGTAAAAATTTGGAAAGATGCCGAAGCTGCAGGAGAACGTTATTTACCACATGAATATATGTACAAAATGCTACTATCTGGTGTTTTAGAAGCGTATTATGAGATTGATATTAAAGATTCATGGATGTATGCTGCTGCAGAAAAAAACCTTCCAATAGTTTGTCCTGGTTGGGAAGACAGTACAATGGGAAATATTTTTGCAAGCTACGTGCTTAAAGGCGAACTTAAGGCAAGTACAGTAAAATCTGGTATTGAGTACATGACGTTTTTAGCAGATTGGTACACAGCCAATTCATCAAAAGGCATCGGCTTTTTCCAAATTGGAGGAGGAATAGCTGGAGATTTTCCTATTTGTGTCGTACCAATGCTATACCAAGATATGGAACGTCCAGAAACACCATTTTGGAGTTATTTCTGCCAGATTAGCGACTCTACAACTAGTTACGGTTCGTATTCTGGAGCAGTACCAAACGAGAAAATTACTTGGGGAAAGCTAGATATTGACACGCCAAAGTTTATTATTGAAAGTGATGCAACAATAGTAGCACCTTTAATTTTTGCTTACCTTCTTGACTTATAATGGAAGACCATAAAATTGAAAATATAGAGTTAAAGTTTTTAACTGTTGACGATTTTGAGGAATTAAAATCGGCAACACTAGAATCTTATGGAGGCGTTTTAGATTCTTTTTGGAAAAAAGAACATATTGAGCGTTTAACTACTATTTTTCCTAAAGGTCAAGTCGTAATAAAAATTGATGGTAAATTGGCTGGTTGTGCCTTGTCGTTAATTGTAGATTACGATAAAATTGAAGACAACCACACCTATGCAGATATAATTGAAGGTGATAAGTTTAAAAATCACGATTCAGATGGTGATGTTTTATACGGAATAGATGTTTTTATAAAACCAGAATTTAGAGGGTTACGATTAGGAAGACGTTTGTACGATTACCGAAAGGAAATCTGCGAAGAGTTGAACTTAAAAGGCATTGTTTTTGGCGGAAGAATGCCAAATTACCACAAGCATCAAAATGATTTAACACCAAAAGAATACATTGAAAAAGTAAAGCGTAAGGAAATTCATGATCCTGTTTTAAACTTTCAAATTTCTAACGATTTTCATCCTTTAAGAGTAATAAAAGGCTATTTACAAGGCGATACAGCTTCAAACGAGTATGCTGTGCTAATGGAATGGGATAATATTTATTATACTAAAAAAAGCAAAAAAGCAAGTACTGTAAAAACCGTTGTAAGATTAGGTTTAATACAATGGCAAATGCGACCTTATAATGGCTTAAACGATTTGATGCAGCAAGTAGAGTACTTTGTAGATAGTGTAGCTGCTTACAGATCGGATTTTGCATTGTTTCCAGAGTTTTTTAATGCACCATTAATGGCAAAATATAATCATTTACACGAGCCAGATGCTATTAGAGAATTAGCAAAATATACTAAGGAGATTGTTAATAAAATGCAGCAATTATCTATCTCGTACAACATTAATATTATTACTGGTAGTATGCCAGAATTAATAGGAAATAAACTATATAATGTAGGTTATTTATGCCGAAGAGATGGTAGTTTAGAGCGATATGAGAAAATTCATGTGACTCCAGACGAAGCTAAAGTTTGGGGAATGCAACGTGGTAACAAACTACAAACATTTGAAACTGATGCAGGAAAAATAGGCATTCTAATTTGCTACGATTCGGAGTTTCCGGAGTTGTCAAGGTTACTCTCAGACGAAGGCATGGATATTTTATTTGTTCCCTTTTTAACCGATACTCAAAATGGCTATTCTCGTGTGCGTTTATGTGCACAAGCACGTGCAATTGAAAACGAATGCTATGTTGCCATAGCAGGAAGTGTAGGTAATTTACCAAATGTAAATAATATGGACATCCAATATGCGCAATCTGCCGTATTTACACCATGTGATTTTTCGTTTCCAAGTAATGGAATTAAAGCAGAAGCCACTACAAATACAGAAATGATTTTAGTAGCAGATGTTGATTTAAGTTTATTAAGAGAATTACACTCTTTTGGTGCAGTAAAAAATTTAAAAGACAGACGAAAAGATTTTTACAATGTTATTAGAGTGAATAACAATAAATAGTATTTTTATAATATATAAGCGTATAATTATTTCGCTTTCGCGGAAGTTAAAAAATAAGATTCCCGCTTTCTCGGGAAATAAATATGAAACATAGAAATGAAAATTTAAAACGCGTTATCGTAGATTTTAAAAAATTAACGCCAGAAATCTTAGCGATGTTAGTCGCAAAATTTCCTGATGGTTATGACGATAGACATATTATTTCATTTAGAAATGCAAAAAATGAATTAATTGAAGCTGTAGAGTTAATTACTGAAGATACAAAGTACTTAGTAAAAGTAAGTACAAAGCTAGAAATGACAATGGAGAATTATGATGAAGATGATTACGAAGATTTTGAAGATGACGATCCAGAAGCAATACAAGATCCTATTGAACCTTCTGAGGATTCAGATGATGACTTTTAATCATTTAATTTATTACTATTAAAACCGTAATCCAAAACACAAATAAAAGCGTATATCACTAAATTAAAAACCACGTGTAAGTAAATTGTTTACTTACTAAAAGCATTTCAGACTTGAGGTGGCAAACTTCTGAAAAAAGAAACACACTTTTTAATTTATATATTTTTTTATTTATGAAAACAAAATTAGTATTAGTTATAGCGTTACTATCGTTATCTCTAACAGGATTTACAACTTCAAATGTTGACTCAATTACAGGTGTTTATGATGGTTTTGATGAGTACAGTTACAACTTTGTAATTACAGACGAGGATGATAATGACACTATAATGTCTTTTCAAAATGTTTCTGATAGTGTATTAAAAGCATTCGATTTAAGTTCAGACGATTTAGTTGGTAAAACTTTCGAAATCACTTACGAAGTGGCAACAGAAACTTACGAAGACGAAGAAGGAAACGAAGAAGAAGCTGAGGTTTACAACATAGTAGCTTTAAAAGCTGTAAAATAAACCGCTAAAGCAATTTAGTTTAGCTTTTTAAAAATTTAATCTGTCTAAAATGAAATGGTGTTCTGTTTCTTTTTAGGCAGATTTTTTTTAATGAAAACTTCCCAAATAAACACACTATAAACAATTAGATATTCTAAAGCAATAATCCAGAGGTTTTCAGATTTGTCAGCTTTATTACTATTTAAATACGCTAAATAGCTTAAAATAATTACAAAACTCCAAACTAAAGGAAATTTATAATTTGTAAAAACACTTAATATTAAAAGTGTAGCAATATACCAAGGATGCACAGTTGTACTTAAAAACAAGTATAATGTAAAGGCAAAAAGCATAGTAGTAATTAAAGATTTCGTGGTATTGTTTTTTCTGAAAAAAGCCAAACATAAAACAGAAATAAATACAGTTAACGATAGTATTTTACCTATTACAGCAATCTCGTTGTAACCTCTAAATAAATAGCCAATTTCTCTAGCAACATAGTAAATACTTGCATTAAACTCAAAATTATTAAACCATAAGGCTACAGTTTGCGCATAATTAGAAACAAATTCTGAAGCGTAAAACGGAAGAAAAAAGAGTAGTGTGGTTATACCAACAATTGAGTAAAAGTAAAGCAGTTTTAAAAAAGGTTGAGTTTTAATTGGTAAAGTACTGTCATCCTGAACTTGATTCAGGATCTCATTGTTTGTAAACTTGTTATCAGATTTAGTAAACCACCTGAAAAACAAAGGCAAAAATAAAAGAGGTATTAATTTAACCGAAACGGAACAGGCAAACGCTACAGCAGCAGTTTTCCAATGGCCACAATGCAACAAATATAAGCTCCAAATTAAAAAGAAAATCATGACGCCTTCAAAATGCAAATTACCAGTAAGTTCAATAATTATAAATGGATTTAAGATGTACCAAAAAATGTGATGCGCAGGAAGTTTTAGTTTTTTTAAAAGCTTTTTCCCAAAATAAAGTGTCCCAAAATCGGCTGCAATTATTAGCAGTCTTAATACAACCACCGAACCTAAAATACTTTTACTAGTAAATAAGCCAGCGATTAAAAAACATAATTGATTAATTGGTGGATAATTGGTAAAGTGGCTTCCGTTTAAAGATCCCATTCCTGCATATAGTTCCTGAGCTTGTGCTACTGGAAGTGTATTTGCACTTATAAAAGATTCTGGAGTGTATAAATAAGGATTAAAGCCTTCTAAAATCATACAACCATCCCAAATAAAACGGTAAAAATCTTGAGATAAATTGGGTATGGCAAGTATAAAAACTGCTCGAAAGAGAAAGGCAATTGCAGTTAAAAACTTAATATTATAGTTGTTTTTTTTTACTAAAACATAGAATAAAAAAAATAAAATAGAGTAGAGAACTATAAGTTTTAAATATTCTGTTCTCACTAAATTATATGCAAAAATAATGTAGAAAACAATACTTAGTAACGCTAATAAAACAGGAAGTTTGTTTAGTTTTAAGAACGAAATATTTAGTCGCATACTCATTGTTTTTATGTTAACTGTATCTCTGCGTTAGTGATTGATGCGGCATCCTTTTTTGGTGTCAGTTCGAGTAAATTTGTGAAGCATGAGCAAATTTTTGTCGAGAACAAACCAAAAAAGATATAGCGGAAAGCACGACCTTTAGGGAACGCCAAAACAACTAAACTTTTGAGGTTAACGATTTAAAAAACACATAACCAAATCCTAAAAATAGCATAAGGTGAAATGGAAATAAACCAAAATCGCCTCCTTGGTCACCAACCACAAATGCACTGTACATTCCAAACGCGAAATAGAGCATGAGAAGGCCTTCAATAATTACATGCGCAGAAATATTTTTCTTTAAATATTTATTGCCTTTCCAGCTGTCTTTTAGGTTGTTAATATTGAATTTTGGTGTGCGAACAAAATCGCTACGTTTACCAAAATGACCTTCTAAAACAGCAATACTATTGTGTAGCGAAAATCCCATGGCTATGGAGAAAAACGTAAAAAACATAACTATATATTGTACAAAGTTTTTTGCACCACTGCCATAAGTTTTTTTGTACATAAACCAATAGCAAATAAAAAAGATTACTGTACTTACAACAAAGAAACTCATGACCAAAAAGTATAGTTTTAAATGCTCATATTCGTTTTTAATGTATAACATTGGAATACTTAATACACCAACAATAAGTACATTTAAAAACATAGTGCTGTTTAATAAATGCAATATGCTATGTATTTTTGTTTTAGATGAAATGTTTTTGCTTTTAAGAACGCGCCACATCATTTTTCTAAAATTTTCAGCACCACCTTTATTCCATCTAAATTGTTGTGAACGTGCTGCACTTATTACAACTGGCAATTCGGCAGGAGTTTCTACGCCTTCTAAATATTTAAATTTCCAGTTTTTAAGCTGCGCTCTGTAGCTTAGGTCTAAATCTTCGGTAAGTGTATCGCCTTCCCAATTACCTGCATCTACAATACAGGTTTTTCTCCAGATGCCTGCAGTACCATTAAAATTAATGAAATGGCCTTTACTATTACGTCCTACTTGCTCTAAAGTAAAGTGTGCATCTAAAGCGAAGGCTTGTATTTTTGTAAGTATAGAGTAGTTTCTGTTAATATGGCTCCAACGGGTTTGTACAACTCCAATGTCTTCAGTTTCAAAATAAGGAATGGTTTGTTTTAGCCAGTTTTTTTTTGGCAGAAAATCGGCATCAAAAATTGCTATAAATTCTCCTTTTGCAATTTTTAACCCTTCTTTTAATGCGCCTGCTTTAAAGCCTTGTCGATTGGCTCTGCAAATATGAGTAATGTCTAAACCTGAGGCTTTTATTTTTGCTATTTGTGCTGCTGTGGTTTGTACAGTTTCGTCTGTAGAATCGTCTAAAACTTGGATTTCTAGTTTTTCTCTTGGATAATCAATAAGCGCAATATTATCTAGCAAACGCTCCATAACATACAACTCGTTAAATACTGGCAATTGTATAGTAACAAAAGGGACTTTATTAGGATTAGAAAAATCTAATTCTGGTAATTTTTCTTTGTTTTTTTGTGCTGTTAGATAATTAAAAAGCAAGTTGAGTTGCGCTAAAGCATACATAAATATAAGCAATAGTGCTATGGAATAAATTACAATTATTATGCTTTCAATTATCATTTTTTAAAACTATACTTAAAAATCCAACCAAGGATTTTGATGCCTGCAAATATACTACCTTTTACGGTTCCTGAAACTTTAGAGACTCCTATCCTGTTTCTGTAGTTTACAGGAATTTCTTTATATTTTATATTTTGCTTTAATACTTTTAGTTGCATTTCTACTGTCCAACCATAGGTTTTGTCTTCCATATTTAAGCCTAATAGTGTAGTGTATTTTATGGCTCTAAAAGGGCCTAAATCTGTAAAGGTTGACTTAAAAAACAAACGCATTAAACTTGTGGCTAACCAATTGCCAAAAATTTGTTGAGGTGTCATGGAACCTTCCTCTCTAAGTCGTTTTACTCTGGCACCAATTACAAAATCTACGTCTTTATTTAGTATTGGAGCTATTATTTTGGTGAGTTCTTCGGGGAAATCACTATAATCGCCATCCAAAAACACTACGATGTCTGGTTTTTGAGTTTGTAAAGCAATATAATCCATGCCTTTTAAACAGGCATAACCATAGCCTTTTCTGTTCTCAGTTAAAACGGTTGCACCTGCTTGTTTTGCATTAGTTTCTGTAGCATCTGTGGAGTTGTTATTGACTACAATAATTTCATCTACAATTTTTGGAATGTCATGTATAACATTCGCAATGGAATCTTGTTCATTATAGGCAGGAATGATCACTTTTATTTGGGTCATTTTAAATCTCTTAAATTATTTTCTTTTTTAAAGGACTTAAAATCGGTCCATTCTTTTAGTAGTTTTCCTGCTTTAAATTTTTTGGCAGAGATTAGCTTTTTATTTTTGTATTGTAAACAGTAGCCATTTTTTTGATTGTTTTTTAGTTGGCACTTGTGGTTAATGTGTTCTTTTTTGTCGTAAAATAACCACCAATCGATTTTTGCTCCATTTAAATAATGGCCTTCTTTTTCTATAGTGCCATTTTTGCGATAAAAATACCAATACTTTGTTTCTTTACCATATTTAAAATGACCTTCTTTTTTTAACTTACCATTAGTGTAGTAGAATTTCCAGAATCCTGTTTGTTCTGTGTTTTTTATCCAACCTTCAGATTCTAAAACACCTGTATTAAAATAAAGCTTTTCGTACTTTTCTTGAGCAGAAATAGTAAAAGTAAAAACTAAAAACAGAATAAATAAACGCATTATTTTTGGTTTAATAAATCCATTAAATTTACATCGTTACCTAATAAAATTTCGGTTGGATTTATGCGTCCTGCTTCAGGTCCATTTTCTAATTTTAATACACCACGCGGACAAACAGCACTACAAACACCACAACCAACACAGCTAGAACGAATTATGTTTTCGCCCTTTTGTGCATAAGCTCTTACATCAATACCTTGCTCGCAATAGGTAGAGCAATTTCCGCAAGAGATACATTGTCCACCATTGGTTGTAATTCTAAAACGCGATTTAAAACGTTGTACAAACCCTAAATACGCAGCTAAAGGACAACCAAAACGACACCACACTCTATTTCCAAAAATTGGGTAGAAACCTGTACCAATAACTCCAGCAAAAATAGACCCAATCACTAAACTGTAAATACTTTGTACAGTCGATGTTTGAATACCTAAAACGGTTCCTGTATCACTAAAAAAGCTATATAGAGTCATCACTGTCATTACTACAACAAAAACCAGAACAGCATGTACTAAATAACGTTCTACTTTCCATGCAAATAATGATTTATCGGAGTGTTGCCTATAAGGATCACCAAGTGTTTCGGCTAAACCACCACAGCCGCAAACCCAAGAACAATACCAACGTTTACCAAAAAAATAGACCATTATTGGTACAATAACTAAGGTAAGTATAATACCCCAAACCAGAATAAAAATTCCTATTCCACCATTATTTATTAACTCTTTTAAATTCCATTGAAAAAAGAAATCGTAGTCTAAAGGGAATGCATTTTTAAAATCATAATATGGCATTTGTAGTCTTACCATAATTTCTGGAATAATAAACGCAAACACAATTTGAAAAAATAAAACAGAAGTCGTTCTAAAGACTTGGTAAATATTATGACGGTATTTTATGTACATTCTTACTGCCATAACTGTCATTACCACACAATACATAAACCCGTAAACAAACCATTGTCCAGCAGGATTTCCACTTAAAAACTCACTTATTGGATCTACTAAAAATGTCCAATTTGTGGCATATTCTGAGGCAAAATAAAGGACTAAATAAAATGAGACTAAAAAAATAAACACCATCCAACCAATCCAACCTCGATTTGTAGCACTGTTATGATAAATACCATCATTTTTTATGCCTTTTTTACCCAATAAAATAGCGTTAGGAAGAATAAACATAAGCGCTCCAATACTACCTAATCCAAAGGTTAAAAGCCACATTAACCCTTTATTGTTAACAATAAATCCATTCGCAGATTTTTTACCAATTGCAGCAGCTAAGTCACTGGACTTTGTATAAATAATTTTATCCCATTCCTTGTTGTTTTTATGGATTTCGTTAGCATTTTTTAATGCCTTTGAGATTACTGGAGATAGATTTTGCATTCCATTAAAGGTCTTATTATAAACATCATCCTTTAAGCTTTGAATAAAAACCTCACTTTTAAATTGGTTATCTCCAACAATTCCTTTTAGTTCTGGTGCTTCTAATTTAAAAGTACCTAAAAGAGGTAATGCAGTAAAAATGGCTAATCCAATTAAGAAAATGACCAATCCTATATTTTTTATTAATTTCATGCGTTTTTATTCTTTTTATATCTCCTGCAAGGTCTCAACAACCTTGTAGGCATGTTTAATTATTTAAAACTACAAGGTTTTTAAAACCTTGCAGTTTAAGAGTAAGTTTAAATTAGGCTTTGCTAAAAATGCGTTTCCAACTCTTTTTTTGTGCTGTAAGATTAGTATTATATTGTGTATTGTATTGGTTTATAATATCACTTTCGTAAGCTTTATAAAATTCGGGATCAAAATTGGCATCTTTTAAATAACTCATTACATAATCCACATCTCGTTTTTCAGTTAGCCATTTATCAAAAATGTGATGTCGCATGCGTATTCCAAAGGTATTTATGCCTAAAAACTCTTTGGTATTTTTATTAAAAGCAACTGTAATACAAATATCCTCTTTATGGTGTCTCCAATGAAAATGTGTTTCGTAATCTGGTCGTCCTTTTTCCCCAAATACCCAACCATAGGTTTGGTACTCTATGTCTAAAAATTTAGCCGAGTTAAACCAATGTCCAGGTCTATATTCCGTAGGATTATCACAAATAGTTTGCGCTAAAGTTTCTCCCATCATACGTCCTGTGTACCAAACAGCTTCAATGGCTCTGCGGTTTCCAATAGCGTTACGTTGCTCTGCACAATCGCCAATAGCGTACACATCTTTAACGTTTGTTTCTAATAGTCTATTAACCAAAACACCACGTCCTATTTCAATATTAGATGTATTTAAAAAGTCTATATTTGGACTAACACCAGCTGTTAAACCCACAACATTACAAGTAATTTCTTCTCCTGTTTCTTCAATAATAATTGATTTTACACGTCCATTATCATCAGCTTTAATTTCTTTTAAATTGGTAGATAAACGTAAATCTATGTGATGACTTTTAATATGTTCACTAATCATTGCGCTTTCACCTTCTGGCAACACACCATTCCAAAAACTACTTTCTCTAACTAAAAATGTAACAGGGATTTTCCGGCTTACAAGCATTTCGGCAAATTCAATACCTATTAATCCTCCACCAACAATTACAGCACGTTTACAGACCTCTTTATTAGGTGCGTTTTCTTCTAAAGTATCCAAATCTTGTTTACTATATAATCCTTGCACACCATCTAAATCTTGTCCTAGCCACCCAAATTTATTAGGTTTGCTACCTGTTGCAATAACTAACTTATCGTAATTAAGTGTGTCACCTTCAGCAAAATGCAGTGTTTTTGTCTCTGTTTCAACATGCTTAACAAACCCTTTTTTAAGTTCAATTCTGTTTTTTTTCCAAAACCAATTCTCATAAGGTTGCGTGTGCTCAAACTTCATGTGTCCCATATACACGTACATTAATGCAGTGCGAGAGAAAAAATAATCAGTTTCGGCAGAGACGATTGTGATTTTTTTGTTGGATGATTTTCTTACGTGTCTGGCTAGTGTAACACCAGAAATTCCGTTTCCTATTATAACAATGTGTTCCATTTGTTTTGCTTGTTGCGCTCTTATAGTCGAAACTAAATATAATAACTTAATTAATGATTAAACATTTAGAATGGATATAAATTAAAAAGAGTGTGTAAGTTTTAGCAGATAAATAAGACGCGAAAATTTTTTGTTTTTTTTGAAAGTTTTTTGAAGTGATAAAGACTGAAGCAATAATCAATTTATAATCAAGATGAAAAACATATTCTTTTTAATACTTGTTTTTATAGGAAGCTTCTCTGTTTCAGCACAAGATATTAATACCTTTTTTAGCGACACCTCTGTTTTTATGAAAGCAAATGTTGCTAACGGAAAAGTAGATTACGATGCCATAGCTAAAAACCCAGAACAATTGCATAAAGTTTTAAAACTAGCTGAAGGGATTCAGGTGGCAAAAACAGATGCTAAAAACTATCAGGCGTTTTGGATTAATGCCTATAATCTTTCAGTAATAAAAGGGATAATAGATAATTACCCAATTAAATCTCCATTGGATAAAGCTGGTTTTTTCGATAAAAAAACACATAGTTTGGCAGGAAAATCCATTACATTAAACGACATAGAAAACAAATTACTAAGAGCGCAATTTAACGATGCTCGTGTTCATTTTGTTTTAGTTTGTGGTGCAATAGGTTGTCCTCCTTTAATTAGCGAAGCTTATACACCAGACACGTTAGAGCAACAATTACAACAACAAACAGAGCTAGCTTTAAACAATCCTAATTTTATAAAAGTTAAAAAAGGGAAAGTACAATTGTCTGAAATTTTTAAATGGTATAAAGCGGACTTTATAAAAAACGGAAACGAAATAAACTATATCAATCAATTTAGAGAAAATAAATTGGAGTCTAATGCAAAAGTTACTTACTACACCTATAACTGGAACTTAAATAAAAAATAAATACAAACTAAAAACGCTCAACTAAAAGAGTATTATACCAAATTTTATGAAAAAATCACTTACATTACTAGTAATAATAGCCTTTACCTTTACAGGTTTTTCGCAAGAAGATGATACTGCTTCAAGTAATATCCAAACCTATACGCCTTCAAAATTATTAAGTAAAGGACAATGGGACATTAAATGGTTTAATAATTTATATACAGAAACCAAAGGGACTTTTAATGGTAACAAAGCAGATAAAGCGCGAGAAACGTATTTTACCTCTAGTATAGATGTGTTTACAGGAATTTCTAATAGCAATAGAGTTAATGTTGGTGTGTTAGCAGAAATTAGATCCAATGTTATTAACGATAGAAATGCAACTGATGTTTTTTCATTTGATGGTGAAACTGGTACTGCACGTTCTGGTTTTACGTCTTTTGCACCTGTAATTAAATTTAACCCTTTAAAGAGCGTTAGTAATTTTACTATTCAAACCGCTTTTCATATTCCGTTGTTAGATAATGAAGTTGAGCAAGGTGTATTTTTAGACCAAACCGCTTACACCTTTCAAAACCGTTTTTTTTACGATTATACTCTGCCAAGTGGAGATTGGCAATTGTTTACAGAGTTAAATACAGAGTATAATTTTGGCGAAGAAAACAGCTTTGCAAACAAAACATTTGTAGTAGCACCTGGCGTTTTTATGAGTTATTTTCCAGGCGATAAGTCCACAGTATTAGGTTTTGTGCAACACCAACAACGCTTTGGTGATTTCGAACAAGATTTTACCGCTTTAGGTTTTGGTGGAAAATACCAATTAACAAAAACATTAAATTTAGAAGCCTTGTACAGCAAATTTGTAAGAGGAAGTAATACAGGTTTAGGTCAATCCTTTAATATTGGGTTACGAGCTTTATTTTAACAGACTTCTGTTTATAATTAGGTATGTTTGTAAGTATCCCATTTTTGTAATGGGATATTTTTATATTTAAGCTTTATATAATTTATGCGTCTATTTGTAATTGTAATTTTGGTCTTTCTTTTTCAATCTTGTACAGCACAAGACGAAAAAATTAATGGTGTGAGTTTTGTGGCTTCTCCAGAAAAAATTAGCAAATTACATACAAAACCTGTAGTTAATGTAAATGCTAATTATGCAGCAATTATGCCTTTTGGGTTTATGAAAGCTATAGATACTCCTAAAATTATACACAATACAGAGCGACAATGGTTTGGAGAAACAAGAGCAGGAGCAAAACAATATATACAAGAACTAAAAAAGCAGAACATTAAAATAATGATAAAACCCCAAATTTGGGTTTGGAATGGTGAGTTTACTGGCTATATTAAAATGAATAGTGAAGCAGATTGGAAAGCATTAGAAGATACCTATACTAGTTTTATTTTAGAGTATGCAAGTCTAGCAAAAGAAACCAAAGCAGAATTGTTTTGTATAGGAACAGAGTTAGAAGGTTTTGTAACAGAAAGACCAGAATATTGGCATAATTTAATAAAGAAAATTAAAGAAATCTATAAAGGCAAATTAACGTATGCAGCTAATTGGGATGAGTTTAAGCGTACACCATTTTGGAGCGAATTAGATTATATTGGAGTAGATGCTTATTTCCCTTTAAGCGAAATGAAAACACCAACAATAGAAGCTTGTAAAGTAGGATGGCAAAAACACAAACCAGTAATTGAATCCCTTTATCAAACTCATAATAAACCCATTTTGTTTACCGAATTTGGATATCGTAGTGTGGATTTTACAGCAAAAGAACCATGGCAAAGCGATCACACCTTACAATCGTTAAATTTTGAAGGACAAACAAATGCAACTCAAGCCTTATTTGAAGAGTTTTGGGAGCAAGAGTGGTTTGCAGGCGGTTTTGTTTGGAAATGGTTTCATGCGCATAATAAGGTTGGTGGAGCAAATGACAACCAATTTACACCTCAAAATAAACCTGTGGAGCACGTTATTAAAACCTTTTATTTAAAAAAATGAAAAATATAGTTTACCTAATTTTATTGTTTGGTCTGTTTTCTCAGGCTCAAGATTTTACTGTTTTAGATTTAAAAGTTCAAGGCAATAAAAAGCTTAAATCGTCTTTTGTAAAAAAAATAGCATTAGTTAAAGCTCGAAGCGTTTTAGATTCAACAAAAATTGAAGAAGACATAAAAGTTTTAAAACGTTTACCTTCTATAGCACACGCCTCATATCAAGTATTTCCTGTTGGAGATTACACCTATAATGTGGTTTATACTATTGAAGAAAATTTTACAATTATACCATCTGCAAACGTTTATACTACTAACGACGATGAGTTTGCTTACCGTTTAGGACTCTACGAGTTTAATTTATTTGGACAAAATATTGCTTTTGGAGGCTTTTATCAAAAAGATATTTACAGCTCTTATGCTATAAATTTTAGAGCACCTTATTTGTTTTCTAGACATTTAGGCCTTGCTCTAAACCATCAAAATTTAACAACACAAGAACCAGTATTTTTTGATAATAGTATCGCAGATTATAAGTATAATAATAATTCTTACGAGGTTTTAGGACTGTACCAACTTAACCTTAAAAACCGTTTTGAGTTAGGTGTTAATTATTTTACTGAGGATTACAAGTATAAATCAGGAGCTACAAGTCCTGCCGTGCCTCAAAATTTAAAAGTGAATAAAATACTTTATAAATTTATTTACGAGTACAATAATTTAGATTACGATTATCAATATGTAGAAGGATTTAGAAGTATTTTTAACTTTCAATATGTAACCTCTAGAGATCAAACTCAATTACCTGCTTTTTTAATTGGTTGGAATGATTTTCAATATTTTAAGCGGTTTGGTAAAAAAGGCAATTGGGCAAACAGATTACGTTTAGGTGTTGCCACAAATAATGACACACCATTTGCACCTTTTTCAGTAGATAATAATTTAAATATTAGAGGTGTTGGTAATACTATTGACAGAGGCACTGCAGCAATAGTTTTAAATACGGAATATCGTTATACGTTATACGAAAAAAATTGGTTTTCTCTTCAAGGTAATGCTTTTATTGATGCAGGAAGCTGGCGAAATCCAGGAGGTGATTTTGGTGATTTTGCAGAGTCACAAAATTTAAGAGTATATCCTGGTTTTGGATTGCGTTTTATCCATAAAAAAATATTTAATGCAATTTTTAGAATAGATTATGGTATTGGTATTACTCCAGATGCCACACAGGGATTAGTTTTTGGTATTGGGCAATATTTTTAAGCAATATGCTTTTTATAATACGCATACAAATCGTCTGCACTAGCTCCAAACCATTTTTTAACATATATTGTCCAAAAGTGATATTGTAGTCTCCAAATGCCACGTTTTTCGTATCGTCTTGCCGAGGTTTTGAGTTTCTTATTTATAACTACAAATTCTTTACGTTTATATAATTCGTTAATTAAAATATTGTCTTCATAAATAGAAAAACTTTCGTCGTAACCTCCAATATCATCAAATAATGCTTTTGTAATAAATTGACTTTGATCGCCTCCTCTACATGCTCTCCATGAGAATTGAGTAAGCCAACTTGCTAAACGTAACCACCAATGGTTATTATCAAATTGTAATCTAAAACAACCTGCATTATTTCCTTTTTTTATTTCGTTTAAAATAAGCTCATCGTATCTGTTTGGAGGAAAAGAATCGGCATGAAGAAAGTAAAAAATATTACCTTTTGCAGCTTTTGCACCAACATTCATTTGTTTAGCACGTCCTTTTTGAGAATTTAAAACTTTAATGTTAAGGTCTAAATTTTTAACGCGTTCAATTGTATTATCTGTGCTTCCGCCATCAACAATAATTAGTTCTGAAATGGTAGTAAGCGATGCATTATCTATTAAATGATAGAGGAGCTCTTTAATATTTTTTTCTTCATTTAAAACGGGAATTATAATGCTTATCATATTTAACTTACGACAATTTTAAAAGATTGGTTTTAATTATTTAATTCCCAATTATAATCTTTGAAACTCTTTTTGGCATCTTCAGAAATAGTAATATCTGTATATTTATTTATAAAATCGATCACAGAACCCTCTGTTTTAAAATCTTTTGAAAACCATTTAAAGATTTTTGAAAGTTCTAGTTTGTTTTTAGAAATGGAGTTTTTTGTTGGGTCACTCAAAAACTCTTTAGTCAATCTTGTTAATTCGGTATCTAAATTACTCGCAGTAAAAGCGTTGTTGTTAAGTTTCGGACAGGATTTTGCTGCACAAACTAAGGCAAAATGAATACGAGGCTCATTCATTTTACGAATAATTTGGTGTTCTATTTGGTCTAAATTATACCATTTATCGCCAAGTTTCCATAAGCGTTGTTCCCAAGGGTCTTTTATGTCTTTAATGCTTTTTGTTGGATAATTACGTAGTATTAAATCTATTGTTAACGCATTGTAAGCGTTTATCCAATAGGCTAATTTTTCTTCTTTACTCCAATGGTTTTCTGGTAAATTTTTTCCTAGCGATTTAATGTAATTTGTTAAAGTTGAGCGTTCCGTTTTTATGCCTTTATAGTTTACTGCGCCTTCTTTTGACACGTATTTTTTTAATAAGTCGTCAAATTTTGAATGATCAAAGTCGAGTTTTTTTAAAGATTTATATGGTATTGAATCTTGTTTTGATTCTTTGAGAATGTCTTCAGCTTCATCTACTTTATCAACTTCCGCAATTGTATTTCCATTATTATCTACAACTTCTACTGTTTGCGTAATAATGGTTTCTTCTTCGTTTTTTTCTAAAGCTACATTTTCTTCAACTGTTGTTGCTTCAGTTGAAGCGGTTGCTTTTTCCCCATTTATAACCGCTTGTTTTGTACTGCAACACGATGTAATTAAAAAAGTGAATACAATTACACATACATATTTCATATAAAAATTATTTTATTGGTGCGCTTCCTTTTTTTTCGGAAACACATATAATTCCTGACTTAAAAAATCTTTTGGAAATGTTTCGTCACCTTCAAAACCAAGTTCTATATCTCTTCCGTTATGCGGAACGTAGTCTGTTTTAAAAATATAATCCCAAATACTTAGTGTTAGTCCGTAATTTACACCATACCTAACATGTTTTGGTAATTCTTTTGCATGATGCCAAATGTGCATTTTTGGATTATTAAAAATGTATTTAAAAACACCATAATCCCAGCCTAAATTAGCATGGTTTAAATGGCCTATTGTAATGGCAAAGAAATAAACAATAGCAACATCTTGCGCACTGTAATTTGCAATTATAGCTAATGGAATATAACGAATGGAGTTGTAAACTACTGGCTCCATCCAATGGTAACGTAAGTGCGCAGCAAATCCCATTTCTTTAACGCTATGGTGTACTTTGTGGAAATTCCATAGCCAAGGCACACGATGGAGTAAACGATGCGTGTTCCATTGTACAAAATCGTTTACTAAAAAGAAAATAAGTAGGCCTAACCATTTTGGTAAATCTGTAGAATCAAAAAGTTGGAAGCTTTTTAAACTTAAGCCAACAACCCCTAAAATATCATCGAAAAAAGCAGCAGCAGTATTAGATAAAGCAATGAGTACAATTAAATTTAATAGAAAAAAATTGAAGAACATATAAAAAGTATCTAACCAAAAATCTTTTCTAAAAACACCTTGATTTTTACGCCAAGGGAAAATAATTTCTAACAACCAAACAATTAAAGAAATAGCAATTAAACCATAAAAATAATTATCCCAATTATTTTGAAACAAAAGTTCTTGTTTAAGATAATTCCAATATTCGGAATAGGAGTTTTTTATTATGTCTATATATTTTTCCAAAATTTATAAGCTTTTAATTAACTCTTTAAATAGTGTAATCATATTGGGTTCTGCTTTGGCAGCCATAGCAATAATTTCGCTAATATTTACTGGCTTAAGGTTGTCTGGATCACATTCATCTGTTAATACAGAAATTGCAGCAGCCTTTAAATTTAGGTGGTTAGCAACAATTATTTCTGGTACTGTACTCATGCCAACAGCGTCTGCTCCAATAGTTTTTAACATACGATATTCTGCTCTAGTTTCTAATTGTGGTCCAACAACACTAGCGTAAACACCTTGGTGTAATTTAATATTGTTTGCCTTAGCAATGGCTTTAAATTTAGCATTGATTTTAAGATTGTATGGCGCACTCATATCTGTAAAACGCTCGCCTAAAGCTTCAACACCTTTAAACGCTAGAGGAGAGCCACCTTGTAAATTGATGTGGTCGTCAATAAGCATTAATTCTCCTTTTTTGAAGTTTAAATTTACAGCTCCAGAAGCGTTAGAAACCAATAATGTTGAAACGCCTAATTTTTCCATAACACGAACAGGATATGTTACATCTTGTAATGAATAGCCTTCGTAAATATGAAAACGACCTTGCATGACAATTACTTTTTTACCAGCTAAGGTTCCATAAATTAATTTTCCTTTATGAAACTCTACAGTTGCCGTTGGGAAGTTAGGAATGTGGTTATAACTCACTTCTGCAATTACTTCGATTTCATTTGTTAATTGTCCTAAACCTGTACCTAAAATAATACCTATTTCAGGGTTTTTAAAACCTTTAGATTTTAAATAGTTAGCAGTTTCTGTTATAAATTTAATCATAATCATTATCCGCAAAAACGGAAATATGTTTTAGAGGTTATAAAATTGTTTTAAAACGTCATAATGTTTCATATCGTTAAATGTATCGATATCATTAAGTGGTTTTAACAAAGATACGACCTTGTTTTTTAAATCTGCTAAAGTAGTTTCTCTAACCGTTTCGGTTCCCCAAGCTTTATTTTTAAAAATAGCTGGATGCAGGTTTTTCATACCTAAAAGGTAGTAGCCTCCATCTAAGGCAGGACCAATTACCACATCATTGCCTTCTAATTTTATAAAAGCTTCTTCAATAATGTCTTTATTTAAATCTAGTAAATCACTACCAATAATGATTACTTTTTGGTAACCTGAATTTAATAATTCTTCAAAAGCATTGTGCATGCGTTCGCCTAAATCATTACCTTTTTGTAGATTTTTTTTGAAATACACTGCACTCCAAATATCATTAGTATTAATTTCTTCGGAATAAAACACATAGCGATCAGCTTCTACTTGTTGAGCAACATTAGCTGTATGTTGCAATAAATATCTGTAAATATTTAAAGCAGATTGATCTCCCAAAGTTTTAGCCAAACGTGTTTTGCATTTGCCTAATTCTGGATTCCTTGTGAAGATGATTAATGCGGTTTTCAATAATTTAATTCAAGTTAATATTATTTTTTCTGTCATTCAGAGTGAAACGATGAATCTCTAATTGAAATGAGATTCCTCGTCGTTCATTCTTCTCTCTGTTGGAATGACAAAACTTAATTGCTTTTTTTTATAGCTTTAGGATAAACTTTAGTTCCGTTAGTTAACCATTTGCTCCACGCTTTGGAAAACGCATGAATACTATCGGTTTTTTTGTGTTCGGAATTATACACGTCGAAGTCATTGTTTTTCCACTCAAAAATTCCACCATATAAATTTTTAACATTGGTATAGCCAGCTTTTTGAAGTCTATTTGCAATCGTTTCAGACCTAATACCTAATGAACAATACACTACAATTGGTTGGTTTTTGTCTTTTAGTTTTAGAATGGTTTCTTGGAGATTAAAATGATTATAGCCAACAAAAATAGCATTTTTAAGATGGCTAACTTTGTATTCTGATATTTCACGAGCATCTAAAACAATAACTTCGGTTTTAGGCATAGCTAATTCTTGAACCGAAATATAAGGCACTTCATTATTATTATATTGCTTTAATAAATCGTCAAGCGATGATTGTGCTTGAAGTGAAAGCGAAACTATTCCGAAGAAAATAAAAAAAACTAATTTCATTTGTTTATAATTCTGTTTATGAAAGAGACTCTTCAGTCTCCCGATAATTATTGAGATGCTTCCGAATGGTATTTATTTAAAATTTTATAATTGAATTTCAAACCCTTGCAAAGCACTTTCAACTTCTGGTAAAATCTCTGTGTTGTCCCAAATTCCTGTTTTAATCGTTCTAGCATATTCTTGAGGTAATAATCCGTTATTCATTAATTTACTAGTTAATTTATAATTGTACTCTAAGGTATGATGCTTAAAGGTAAAACTTTCATTTATATCGTCCAAAATGGCATACCATACACTTGGTTTGCCATCATTTGCAGGCATTCCAATTACACCAGGATTTAGCCATAGTTTATTATCATGTTCATCATAAAAAGGTAAGCCGCAATGTCCACCTACAATTATATCGCTTTTAGTCGTTTCAAAGTCAGGTTGCTTACGTTCCCAAGGTGTAGATTTAAAAATAAATTCTGAAGTATTATTATAAGTGCCATGAACTATAGTTATACGCTTACCTGCATAATCAAATGTGATATGATCAGGAATAGTTTTTATAAACGCTATTGCGTTTTTCGATAATTTACTTTGTGCAAAAGGATACCATTGTTGCGAAAAACCGTCGCAACGAGAGCCTTTTCTAAAATCACAACCACAATCCTCAGCACCTTCGCGCAATTGGATTTCCACATTTCCAGCAATACTCTTGGCGTTCCATAGTTTAAACAATTGAACAGTTTCTTCGGGCTGTGCACAATACCCAATAATATCTCCTGTGCAGATACAATTTTTAGCAGAAATTTGTTCACGTTCAGTCACTTGCTTCAACGCTTCTAGCGCTTGCAAATTGCTATAGACACCACCAAAAAGCAATACTTTGCCTTTGAGCAGGCCTAAATGTTCTATTTTTTTATTCATATTTTTTATTTATCCTGCAAGGTTTTTAGAACCTTGTAGGTATGAATCTCTACTCTTTTTTGTAGGCTTCCAAAGCTTGCAAATAACTACAGGCACTATCAAAAAGCAATATTAAGCCTTTGAGTAGAATTAAATGTTCTAATTTATTTATACTTTTTACTCATCCTGCAAGGTTTTTAGAACCTCGTAGGTATGAATCTCTACTCTTTTTTGTAAGCTTCCAAAGCTTGCAGATAACTACAAACACTATCAAAAAGCAATATTAAGCCTTTGAGTAGAATTAAATATTCTATTTATACTTTTTACATATCCTGCAAGGTTTATAGAACCTCGTAGGTATGAATCTCTACTCTTTTTTGTAAGCTTCCAAAGCTTGCAAATAACTACAAACACTATCAAAAAGCAATAGTAAGCCTTTGAGTAGAATTAAATATTTTATTTATACTTTTTACATATCCTGCAAGGTTTATAGAACCTTGTAGGTATGAATCTCTATTCTTTTTTGTAAGCTTCCAAAGCTTGCAAATAACTACAGGCACTATCAAAAAGCAATACTTTGCCTTTGAGTAGAATTAAATATTCTATTTATACTTTTTACATATCCTGCAAGGTTTATAGAACCTTGTAGGTATGAATCTCTACTTTTTTTTTAATACCATCGGCATTATATACAACAAACAACAACTTAAAATTCCCCAAACATTTACCCAAAGCAAATCGGCATATTTGCCGTCTGTAAAAATTAAGGACTCAGGAAATACTCCGAAAACTAATATAAAACCAAAAATCAGTCCACAAATAATACTCAAGTAAAAACTTATTTTTGGGACGTCCATATTCCAGAATACAAATACTGGAGTTAAACCAATAACCATAGTCCCAGAAATGGTTGTGGCAGATAATATTTCGGCATCTAAAAACACAGGAAGTGTTCCTAAAATAGCTATTATTGCCATAGAAGCACGACCAAAAGTAAGGTTTTTTCCTAGTTTTAAATCGACAGCTAATAACTTAGAAAATGATGAAAACGTGGAATCTAATGTTGAAGCCGCAGAGGTAATCATAATAAAATTAATGACCAATAAAATGATTACACCAAAAGCTTTTCCAACTTCTACAGCTGCTTGACCTTTCATACCTTGTGTTTGCGCATAAACACCAATAAAACTGAACAGGATAATGCAAATTGCTCCTAAAACACTAGCTAATAAAAAACTACGTCTCGTCACTTTTGGCGAGGTTATAAAGGCACGATCTGTTAATACAGGATCATGAAATGGATAACTAAACGATTGTATAATCGCAGCAAAAAACAAGTTTAATCCTAACTCAAAACTCCAAGTTCCTGAAGTTGTAATATCTGAAACTTCGAAATTTTCCGTAGAAAAAATAGTTCCTAAAATGACTATTAATAATACTGAAAATAGTACCATTTGAATTACATCTGTAAATATAGAGCTGCTCAAACCTCCTTTTATAGCATACGCTAAAGTTAAAACTGTAAAGACGATAATAGCTAAATAGTATGGATTGCTTTCTCTGTCGCCAAAATAACTTCCTATAACCATCGTGTTGCTCCAAACCTCATTAAATAAACGAATAGCAATTAAGACGGAGAAAATGGCCATGGCACCTTTTCCAAATTTTGAGGTTAAAAATTCATGGATGCTATTAAAGCCTCCTTTGGTTCGCATTTGATAAATTAAAACACCTGCTACTGCAAATGATAAATAATAACCAGCATAAGCAACACCACCTACAATACCAAAATCGAGTCCGAGATTTGCAGCGTTAGTGATACTTTTTGCAAAAATCCATGAGATAATTAAGCTACCAGTTAACACCAAAGTGCTTGGTGCTTTGCGGTTACTTACAGCTTTAAAAAACTGATCTTTTGTTTTTGCTAAAGGCGACACTAAAAATAGTATCAAACTTGATCCGATAATTAGTGTCCATTGCCAATGTATTGTTTCCATAATTTTATCCTAACCTTCCCAGAGGAAAGTGGTTTTACTCGGTTGTAATTCTATTTTTTTATAGACCTCACAGGTTTTTAAAACCTGTGAGGCTTCATTACTTATTATTTATTGTTTATCCAGCCTCTACAACAGTTTTCCTCCTTTGGAGGGATTAAGGGAGGGTTTTACTCATCCCACCAAACCTTCACATTAATACTATTGTCATTTGTAGCTATTGCAGCTTGCGTATAATTCTCATTATTTAAAGCTTCTTCTTCTGCAGGATAAGGCATACGAACAGGGATTAAATCGTTATTAAAACTTGCTGAAATGGTTCGTAACTCAGGAAATCCAGTTCTTCGATATTCAATCCAACCTTCGTAGCCATTTATTACGTTCGCAATCCATTTTTGAGTTATAATTTGTTGGATAGGTGTTGTTCCAGCTGCATTAAATGCTGCATTTCCAGACAAATAATCTGTAGGTAAAGCTGTATTCCAATATTCAAAAGCGAACGCTACACCAGTTTCATATAAATTCTGAGCATCTGCAGTAATCAAATTTCTTGCTGCAGCTTCCGCTAGTGCAAATTGGACTTCCCAAGCTGTGATAAAATTGGCGTCAAGCGTTGCCGTGTCTTCTCTAAATGAGGTTCCTGCCAACGAATAATCTGCTAAGGCAACAGAGGTTTCCGAAGGATCAATTCCGTTTAATAATCCGTTGAATTCTCCTGTTGTTGATTCAGAAAAAGGTCTAAATAAAGTGCCAATTCTAGTATCATTTAAATCGGTTAAAATGTCTTCCATCGTTTCAGATAAGACAAAATTATTAAAATCTCCTACGCGTAATTGTGCTAATCTAAAACTGTTAGGATCTGTATTAGTAAAATTAAAAATCGCATTTTGCGTGTTTGTAGTAATATAATTGCTTTCATTAAAAAGGGTTTGAAGTTCTGCGGAAACATCAACTTGATTAGAAATACGAAGCAAATGTTTAATTTTAAGGGAATTTGCAAAACGTATCCAAGCGTTTAAATCACCATTAAACAAAATATCACCTTCTAATGGAATCACATCATTATAAGTTTCAATTGCAGCAATTCCTTTGTTGAGGTTATCTAAAATTCCATTATCGTTTAAATAAATATCTTGTTGTAAATCGTAAGCTGGCGTTACAGTTCCGTTAACGCCATTAAAGGCTTCAAAATACGGAACATCACCAAACAAATCTGTTAATCCAGCAGCCATGTATGCTTTTAAAATTAAAGCAGGACCTTCATAAACAGAAAAGGTTTCAACAGTTCTCGACTGATTTAAAATAATCTCATTATCACGAAGATTCGTATAAAATACTGGCCAAGGGTTCCCTCCCAATTGTGGTGATTTTAAGGCATGACGATCAAAGAGGTTAAAATCTAAAGCGGTTCTGTGTTGTGATAATAAATCGCCAGCAACAAAGCCTTCGTAGCTCATATTTTCTCCAAAATCATAAATGACTTGACGCAATAATAAACTAGGTTGAACGCTTACAGGCGAATTTGGGTTTGTATTAATTTCTTCGAAGTCTTTGGTACAACTTGCCGTTGCTAAAAGACCTATAACAGTAAATATGTATAGTATTTTTTTCATTATTTTTATTTTATCCTGCAAGGTTTTCAAAACCTTGTAGGTATTTTAAGTTTTATATTATTTTTAATCTTTTCAAACCTATAAGGAGTCCTCTTTCCTCGGAAACACCTTGCAGGCTTTCAAAACCTTGTAGGTATTTTTAAGTTTTATATTATTTTTAATCTTTTTAAACTTACAAGGAGTCCTCATTCTTCGGAAACACCTTGCAGGTTTTCAAAACCTTGTAGGTATTTTAAGTTTTATATTTTTTTTAATCTTTTCAAACCTACAAGAAGTCCTCGTTCCTTGTAAATACCTTGCAGGTTGAGATTAAAACTTAAATCCAGCTTTAAATCCAATACTTCGTGTTGTTGCATAACTCATATCTTCAACACCACTTACAAAGCCATTGCCTTGCACAGCGAGTTGTTCTGGATCAAAATGTGGGTTTTCGGTAATTACAAATAAATTGTTTCCAATAAGTGATAGGCTTAAATCTGCACCTTCTTTTAATCCTAAAAAGCCATCTTTTAATTGAAAATCATAACCTATTGAAAACTGACGAAGTTTTAAAAACGACGCATCATAAACGTTATTTTCTTCATGGTTTCTATCGTAAAATTGTCTATAATAGCTTTCTGCAGAAACTGCAACTATATTTGGTAAGCCTGTATTTTGGTTCACACCTTGAGCAATTATTCCTGCTTCTGGTCTGTATGCAGTCTCTGCTAATTGACCACCAACATTACCTAAAGCACGTGTTCTGGAGACGATTTCTCCACCTTGACGCCAATCAAATAAGACACTCAAATTCCAGTTTTTATAGCTCAAGTTATTATTCCATCCTAAGGTGAAATCTGGATTATAATTTCCTATTTTTTGAAGGTTATTGTCTGCGATAAATCGTCCGTTATCATCAATTAAAAAATCACCAGTATCGGTTTTTAAATAACCAGTTCCGTAAATATCACCAATGCGTCCACCTTCTTCCACTTGAAACCAAACCGTTTGGTTGGCGCTATTATAGATTCTGCTGTAAGCTAATGTTAAACGACCATTGTTTTGAGGTAATTCTTTAATAGTCGCGCGACTTGTAGCGAAATTAAAAAGTGTATTCCATCTAAAGTTTTGATTTCTTACTGGTGTTGCCCCTAAAATAAGTTCTACACCTTGTGTATTGACTTTTCCACCATTAACCACTTGTTGATTGTAACCCGATGAAATCGCAATAGGCAAAGAGATGATTTGATCTTTTGTTGTTGCATTATAATAAGTGGCATCTAAGGTTAAACGATCTTTAAAGAAACGTACATCTGTTCCAATCTCAAAAGAAGTAGTTTGTTCTGGTTTTAAGTTGGAGTTTGGAATAAAATTTTGGTCACTAAATGTTGGCTGGCCATTAAAAGGCGTTTGAGACATAAAAGCTCCAGAGGTTTGGTAGGCTCCAGTATCATTTCCAACCTGTGCAATACTTGCTCGTAGTTTAGCAAATGAAATCGTTTTTGGTAACTTGGTAAAATTTGAGAGTACAAAACTTGTGGATACTGAAGGATAGAAAAACGAAGTTCCATCTACCGAAAATGGTGTTGCCAAAGCGCTAGACCAATCGTTACGACCTGTGATATCTAAAAACAAAAAGTCTTTATAACCAAATTTTGCAATTCCGTAGAGCGAATTAATACGTTTTCTACTTTCAAACTGAAAGGCTTCAATTGGAGATGCAGCATTATTTAAACTGAAAATTCCTGGTTGCGCTAAGTTAACTGTTTGTAATTGTTTTGTTGAGGCATTTTGGTCGAGACGATTTCCGCCAAAAGACACATCAAAAGACACGTTACCAAATTGATTGTTATAATTAATGAGAACATCGGTATTGACTTCTCTAAATTTTACATCATGCTCTGCGTAACCACCATTTTGAAAACGGTTGCTACTAAAACTACGTCTCAGTTGTCTGGTTTCACTACTATAATCCATTCCTGAACGAAGCGAAACACTTAAATTATCTGTGATTTTATGGTGAACTCTAATGTTTCCGAAGATACGATCTCGCTCAAATGAGTTTCTATTCTCTTCAAGAATAAAGAACGGATTATCAAAAAAAGTATAGTTAAAGGAGTACTGTTGCACTCCTTCCAAACCAGGTTGCCAGTAGTTTCTTAAGCTATTAATGTTTAGCGAACGTGGTCCCCAAGCAACGAGTGAATAATTGACATTTTCACTACCATAACCATTAGAAGGTCTGTTGTCACTACTAGAATTCACATAACTTATTGAGGTGTTGATTTCGGTTTTTTCTGAAGGCTGAAAATTTAGTTTTGTAGCAAGCGTTTGCCTATCGAGATTTACGCCAGGAATGATAGATTCACTTCGTAAATCTGTAAATGATAATCGGTAATTACCAGTGTCAAATCCGTTAGAAACCGATAAATTATTAATAGTCGTCACACCAGTTTCGTAGAACTCTTTTAGGTTGTCTGGGTTTGATCTAAACTCGGTTGCAGTAATTGGTATTCCAGAATATAATGACGTGTCACCACCACGAACAAAATTACCATTTCCTAAATCTACAGGACTATCAAATTGCGGAATGTAAATCCCAGCATCCAATCGTGGTCCCCAAGAATAAGTGATATTATCACTAATTCCGCCACCCAATCCGTCAACATATTCAAACGCTCCAGATTGTCCTTGTCCATACTGATTTTGAAAGTCTGGCAAACGAAATGCAGAATCTACAAAAAGCGAGGTGTTAAAACTCACACCAAAACCTTTTTTGTTACGTCCATCTTTTGTTTTTATAACAATAACTCCATTAGAAGCTCGTGTGCCATACAATGCAGCAGCATTAGCACCTTTTAAAACAGTTACAGACTCTATGTCGTCTGGATTAACCTCCATGGCACCATTGCCAAAATCAATTTCTTGAAATCCAGCAGCAGCTTCATTAGTAAAATTAAACACAGTTTCGTTATTAATTGGTGTGCCATCAACAATAAATAATGGATTATTATTTGAGAACGATGATTCACCACGAATGGTTATTTTAGAGGAAGATCCAACACCTGTTGCACCTTGAGATATGGTTACACCTGCTAATTTTCCTGCAATATTGTCAAGAAAATTTACAGTTTTGACTTCGGTTAAAGCCTTAGAGTCCAGTTCTTGAACCACATAACCCAATTCTTTTGTTTCGCGTTTAAGACCTAAAGCTGTGATAACAACTTCGTCTAGGGATGAGGTATCTTCTGTTAATTCAATGTCAATTACTGTTTGTGTTCCAACGACAGCAATTGTCAAATTATATCCTAAATATGAGTATCTAATTTGATCGTCTGGTGATGATGCTTCAATAGAATATTTTCCGTTTTCATCAGAAATAGTTCCATTACCAGATACTGTGGTGATATTCACATAGGCTAGTGGTTCATTATCAAGTTTACTTGTTATAGTGCCTGTTATCGTAATTTGTGCATAGCTAATTCCTGAAAATAATAGCATTATGCAAACATAAATTTGCTTCATATAATGCCCATAAAATGGGTGCTTTTAATTGAAAATTTAGTTTTCCTACAAATTTTTTAAAACCATGTAGGTATTGAATTGGAATTTTATTTAATAAGTTGAGATGTAAACTTAAAAGAGACTTTTATTTTTAGAGTGTACCTTGCAGTTTAATTACTTATAAATATTGATGCAAGAAAGGAGAACCTTTATTAAAAAGAAGCGTTTGAGGAGATATTTTAATAGAGATATTAAAATATTTTATAATTTTTTTCTTTAAGCAAAGGCAAAGTTGTAAAAGTTTTGCAATGTTTTTTGAAATGAGTCTAAAACTATCAATAATTGTTTTTACATCTGAAAGCGTATCAATATCCGAAAGCATTTCCAAATACAATACGTTGATATTTTGGGACGTTACTATTTTGGAGATTCTTTGTCGTAAAGCTGTGGTTTGCCAAGGTAATTTTAAAAAGGTCTCAACGTTAAAATACGATTTTTTTAATCCCATTAAATAGAAACCACCATCTTTTGATGGTCCTAAAACAATATCATTTTGCGCTAATTGATGAAGCGCCTTTAAAATATGATTAGTTTGTAAATGTGGTGTGTCGTTACCAATAGAAATTACATTGTCGAAGCCTTTGTTGTAAACCGATTGAATGGCATTAGTAAAGCGTTCACCAAATGTTGAACCTGTTTGATTTTTTTCCGAAGATAAAAAATAAGGCAAGCCTGTTTTTTCAACAACCTTTAATGTTTGTGCGTTAAGTGCATTAAATAGCATTTGTGATGATTGAAACGGTTTTTGAGTCGCTTCAAACTCAGCAGAGTGTGCAAAAATTAATATGGCTGTTTTGTTATTCAAGTTTTTAAATTATCCTGCAAGGTTTTTAAAACCTTGTAGGTATGTTTTGTTCTCGTTTTAGGTCTATTTTTGCTATAATCTTGTTTACTCTTGTTATAGATTCCTGTTTTCGCAAGAATTTTTAAGCAACAACACCTTGACAGCTACTTCCTGCGCCTGCAGTGCAACCATAACAATGTTGTGAAATTACGATGTTTCGTCCTTCTAACAATTCTTCGTTAAATTCTGAAATATGTTTGGATTTACTATTTACTGGTAATTCTAACATTTGATTAAAATCGCAATCAAATAAATAGCCATCCCAACTAATTGATAATGTGTTGGTACACATTACATTGGCAACAGCTGCAGGATTGTAAGCTTCTACTAATTGATACATATAATCCTCATAATTTTCTGATGCAATTAAATAATCCAGAAAACGTGCTATTGGTAAATTAGTAATAGCAAAAAGGTTGTGAAATTGAATATTGAAATCTTCCATCAACGCCTTTTTGAAATCTTTTTCCATAGCAGCTTGATCTCCAGGTAAGAACGCACCAGAGGGATTGTACACTAAATCTAATCGCAACTCACTATCTGGTATTCCGTAGCCAACTCTATTTAATTCTTGTAAGGCTTTTATAGATTTGGCAAACACACCATCTCCACGTTGTTTATCTGTTTTGCCTTTGGTCCAGTGTGGCATTGAACTCACGACATGTACATTATGCTTTTTAAAAAACTCTGGTAAATCGTAATATTTTTTGTTGGCACGAATAATCGTTAAATTAGAACGTACAATGAAGTCTTTAATGCCTACTTTGGCAGCTTCTTCAACAAACCATCTAAAATCTGGATTCATTTCTGGAGCACCTCCTGTTAAATCTAAAGTATGAGCACCAGAAGTTTTAATCACTTCTAAACACTGTCTCATCGTTTCTCTTGTCATGATTTCTTTACGATCTGGACCAGCATCAACATGGCAATGCTCACAAACTTGATTACACATGTAACCAACATTAATTTGGAGAATTTCTAATTTTTTAGCTTTTAGCGGAAATTGGCTTGTCTCAGAAATCTTAGTTTTAAATGTTGGTAATTCTCCGTTTTGGAAAATGCCATTGGATAAAATTTCTAACTGTTTATTGCTTTGTGCTAAATCACTTCCTAGCTTTTTAAGGGACTTTGTTGCCATTAATAGGTAAAGGTTTTATATGCTTACGTAAATAATTAATTTTTGGTTTTACTTTAAAAGTGTATTAATTTTAAGCAAAAGGTTTTTATTTGTTACAATTTGCGTTAAGGATGGAGGCTTTGTTGGAGCTCCTCAAAGAGAGCGACTGCCGAGAGCCTGACCCTTGTGGTAACGCCAAAAAATTAACCGTCTAGTTTATTTACTTTATTCATCATTTGTACGCCATGTACTAAGGTTGCTCCACTTTTTATAGCAGCACCAACGTGTATGGCTTCCATCATTTCTTCTTTTGTAACCCCTTTTTGCAAACCGTCTTTTGTGTAAGCATCAATACAATATGGACATTGTTCTGTGTGAGCAACAGCCAAGGCAATTAATGATTTTTCTCTTGCTGTAAGTGCGCCTTCTTCAAAGACTTTTCCGTAGTATTCAAAAAATTTGTTGCCTAATTCTTCACTCCATTCGGTGATTTTTCCAAATTTTCTTAAATCTGCTGGATCGTAATATGTTTTTTGCATAGTGTTTTATTTAAAACTATAAATCTAAATGTTTCAGTCGTAAAGAACCAATTTAGCTAACGCTTATTAGTGATAATTTTTTTCAAGGAATTGTGTGACGTTAATAAATAATAGGCGTTCCACAATTTCTTTAGCTGAAATTTTATTGATTTCAAGCAGTTGATTTGAGTAATCTGTTAAGAAATTATTGGCGTGAAAAACAAGATGTTCTTTAACGTCTTTTAAGTTTTCTGATGTCCATAAGCCTTTCATGGGATTTATAATACCATCGAAATCCGAGCCTATTGCAACGGTGTCCCAACAGAATAGATTTTCTGCATTAATAACTAAAGCGCAATGTTTTACTTGCCTCCAAATTAGAAGTGTTTTGCGTTTTAATCGTCTTTTTTTACTTGGGAAATAGACTTTGGATCGCGCTATGGCTTTTTTGCTTCCTATACGTCTTTCGTCTAATTGAATACCAAATAATCCTTTTGATTTAGCAATTTTTATAATTTCAGAATCATAGAAATTAATATCAGCACTCATAAAAGCACTGCTGTATTCATAATCAGAGCTATCTGGTTCTGCAATGGAGCGTTTACCATTAACTGCACCATGGCTTACTATTATTGGTATATTATGGTTTGCAAATTCACTGTTTAAGTAGTTGTAATAGGATGTTCTGGCAGCAGTACTCATGTGTTTGATGTCTATAAGTATGCGCTTTCCATTATTTTTATCGAGAAGATTTTTTATAACATTCCAGCCTAATTCTGTAATGTCTGTATTTAATCCTCTGTTTTGATTTTTTTTAATTAAACCTATGGTTATGCTTCGTGCATGACCACAAATTTCGTTATAAAAATGGTGAGCAAGTGTTATAAATAAGGGAGGATATTCCCATTGTTTTACAGTATTTATATTTTGAAGCACAATTGCACTATTAGCAGTATTTTTGTCTTTATCTAAGCCTGTTTCAAAAGCATGAGCGCCTTCGATAGTAGGAATGAGGCTAATGACTCTTCGTGTTTCAGAAGATTGTGCTCTGTTAGTAATAATATCATTATAGTTTTTTGTTAATCTATAGGTAAAATGAATATTATCTATTTTTTGAGCAAAATTATGGAGTTGTAAATAGTAGTTGTATTCATCGTTTAGATCTTCAAAATAACTATTGTGGTTTCTAACATAATCAATTCTTTTTTGGCTAACTCCAGCGGCTAGATTTACTAAAATGTCTGAAACAAATTTAAAACCAATAAGCCTTTTGTTTAAAAAATGTTTTTCGAAAGGATACAAAGACACCACCACAACATCGCAATTGGCTTTTGCTAATGCAGTTAAATCTACTTGTGTGAATTTAGTAAGGGTAAGTAATCTGTTAACTTGGCGTTCTAAAAAATTTGGAGGACTATAATGCCAAATAGAATTTTTTCGGTTAGCATCTAGTACATTTTGTTTTTGTGGCTTGTATTTAAAACTCTTACTATAGGGTTTTAGTGCTGGATGACAATGTAAATCTATGTAAGTGGGTTTCATTTTTATCTTTTATTTTTCTAAAATAAGGAATAATCTTCTAAAATTTTAAAGTTTTAGCGCTTGTAAATCGCTTGTGATCTTTATTTTTACGATAAAATAAGAGTTTGTATTAAATAATTCTTTTTTCATTTTACTTAATTATTAGCAAGTTATGCTGTCTTTAGATGTGTTTTTGTAATTAAAAATATAGAGATGTTCGGTTTTGTATTTACGAATTTAGCTTAAAGACTAACTGTTTTAAAATGGGTTTAAAGTGAAATAATTTAGATATGAAAAACTGGCTTAACCTTTTATTAAAATTCTCTACAGAGCAACAACCTATTGCTTTAGTTACAGTGACTAAATGTTTGGGATCTACACCATGTGTTGTTGGATCTCGAATGATAGTAACTAAAGACAAAGAAATTTTTGGAACCATAGGTGGAGGAAAGCTAGAATTTAAAGCTATAGATGAAGCGATAATTGCTATTGCAGAAAATAAGATCATTGAATCTACTTACACACTCGGTCCAGAATTTGAACAATGCTGTGGTGGAAAAGTAGAATTTATTATAGAACCTATGAATCAATCGCCAGAATTATTTTTATTTGGAGCAGGACATATTGGAATCGAAATCGTTAAGCTTTTAATAGATACGCCTTTTAAAGTGCATCTTATAGACTCCCGAACCAATTGGTTTACTAACCTAGAATTAGACGAAAGCATTACTACTCACCAAACTAACGAAACCGATTTTAAGACCTTTAAAGATGCTGTAAAATGGGGAGAAAACTGTTATGTTTTGGTGTTAACGCATAATCATGCTATTGATTTTGATATTATAGCAATGGCATTACAAAATGAAACGAAGTTCCTAGGATTAATAGGTAGTAAGACCAAGAAAGTGCGTTTTAATAATATGCTTGTTAATGAAATGAATATTGCTGAAGGTATGCAGAATGTAGTTTGTCTAATAGGTTTAGATATTGGAGGCTATACACCTAAAGAAATAGCGATAAGTGTTGTTGCACAATTGCTAAAAGTGCATTATAATAAGTAATGTTTTCGTTTTATGTTTTGGTTTGGAATATGTCTAAGAGATTTCTGTTTGCGCAAGAATTATGAGCTAAAAAGCGTCTCACTCAATGCATAATAAATAGCCATTATTGCCGAAAAAATTGCACTTCCTATAAAACGCCATTTTATTTTAAAACGATTCTGAATAATATAATTTGCCAGAAACGAAATAGGAATATTTACCAGAAACGACCAAAAGGCAATTTCTAACAAGCCGAGATTTATATCCTGGATCTGACCAGAAAACAGCTTTATAAATAGTAAGTGTCTAGCAATCCACAAAGGATTAAAATAAATTATAGCTAAAATGGTTTTAGTTAATGTTGCTTTTACACCTTTTAAAAGCAATGTTTTTTTAACAATCCAATCAAAATAATTTGGGATTTCAAAAGCGTAGAAAGTTGCACCAACCAACATCATTCCTATTAATCGATAAATTGAAAATTCATCTAACAATACTGCAGCAATAGTATCACCAGCACTGTAAATAAGTGCGCCTTTTATTATGTTCTGTTTTTTATAGTGTAGTGCGATGAGCTGGTTGTTTTTTATCCTGCAAGGTTTCCAAAACCTTGTAGGTATTATTTTTTTTAATTGGCTTTTATACCTACAAGGTCAAAAAAAGACCTTGCAGGATATGTTACGACAATAATTAGCAAATTTAGGTGTCATTTTTTTGTTTAGGTTAATTTGATAAATTTTATTTTATAATATAACTTTTGTTTTATTAATCCTGCGAGGTTTCCAAAATCGTGTAGGTATATTTTTATTTTCCCGAAAGGTTTTAAAGTGGCTGACTGTTGTTCGCTGAGCTAAGTTAAAGTGAGCGGAAATTAAAAACGCTTAGGTATTAATTTTATTTTTATACCTACAAGGTCAAAAAAAAGACCTTGCAGGATATTTATAATATAACTTTTGTTTTGTTAATCCTGCAAGGTTTCCAAAATCGTGTAGGTATTATTTTTTTTAATTGGCTTTTATACCTACAAGGTTAAAAAAAGACCTTGCAGGATATGTTACGACAATAATTAGCAAATTTAGGTGTCATTTTTTTGTTTAGGTTAATTTGATAAATTTTATTTTGTAATATAACTTTTGTTTTATTAATCCAGAAAGGTTTCCAAAATCGTGTAGGTATATTTTTATTTTCCCGATAGGTTTTAAAGTGGCTGATTGTTGTTCGCTGAGCTAAGTTAAAGTGATCGGAAATTAAAAACGCTTAGGTATTAATTTTATTTTTATACCTACAAGGTCAAAAAAAAGACCTTGCAGGATATGTTACGACAAAAATTTAGGTCCAATGAAGTCTTTGTTCTTTGTTCTAAAAGCAAAGCGGTCTTATGTCTTTTTCTCATACAAACCCAAATAAGTGCGCCTTTTATTATGTTTTGTTTTTTGAAATGCAGTGCGATAATTACTGTTAGTTAGTTTTCCTGCAAGGTTTCAAAAACCTTGTAGGTATTGTTTTTGTTATTTTTCTGAAAGGTTTCAAATTTCTATTTATACCTACAAGGTCAAAAAAAACCTTGCTGGATATTTACCATAATAATTGAGGTCATTTTTTATACAATCCCATCAAAACCTTCTCTGGAGTCATAGGTGCATCAAACTCTAAATCATACTTGGGATTAAAAGCTTTTATAGCATTCTGAAGCGCAAAATAAGCACCAATTCCGTACATTAAAGGTGGCTCACCAACTGCTTTAGATTTTAAAATAGCCATATCATTTCCTTCGGTTTCTACAGGTATTACTTCTACGATTTTTGGTACTGAAAAGATATCTGGGATTTTATAAGTCGATAATGCATTAGATAACAATTTGCCTTCATCATTATAGGCAATTTCTTCCATCGTCATCCAACCAATACCTTGTATTAATGCACCTTCTACTTGACCTAAATCGATACCTTCACTCATACTTTTTCCGTAGTCGTGAACGATTTTTACTGAATCAAATTCGTAAATGCCACGCGTACAATCCACAGTTGTGGTAATAATTGCGGTTCCGTAAACGTGATACGCAAATGGATGTCCTTTTTCTTTGGTTTTATCGAAGTGAATTTCTGGAGTTGCGTAATGTGCGTTTTCAGTTAAAGCGACACGTTTTAGCATCGCTTTACTAATGAGAGCTGTCCAAGATAAATCAGTCTTTTTATTATTTAAATAAACGGATTCATCTTGCAATTCAATGTCTGTTTCCGAAGAATTCAATTCTTCAGAAGCGACAATTTTCAATCGTTCTAATAGCGAATTACAAGCCATTAACGTTGCTTTTCCGTTTAAATCTGCCGTAGAACTCGCAGCAGAAGGAGAGGTGTTGGCGACTCTAGTTGTATTGGTGGTTTCAATTTTAATTTTTTCGATCGGAATAGAAAATACATCAGCAGCAATTTGCATCATTTTGGTATTTACACCTTGTCCCATTTCTACAGCTGCTGTACTAATTCCGACACTTCCATCTAAATAAATATGAACCAATGCACGTGCGTGATTCATAGGCGTGTTAGTAAATGAAATGCCAAACGTAATTGGCATAAAAGCAATTCCCTTTTTAAAGCTAGAATTGTTTTTATTAAATTCTTCGACCTCTTTTTCTAATGCATCACTATTGAATAATGATTTAGCAGAATGCCAAGTGTTTTTAGCTACTACTTTTTTCGCAATTTGTCCATAAGAAAACGTGTCATTTTCATCTAGCAAATTTGCTTCCTGAATTTGTTTAGAATTCACACCAATCTCATGTGCCGCTTTTGCGATTGCAGACTCAATAACAAACATGCCTTGTGGACCTCCAAAACCTCTAAATGCTGTATTTGGTGGCAAGTTGGTTTTACAACTTAAAACGGTTGTAGTCACGTTTGGAACATAATAACTATTGGTGGCGTGAAATAATGTACGCTCAGCAATTGCTGGTGATAAATCTGCTGCTGCACCAGAATTTTGAAGAAATTCAGCTTGATAAGCAAGTATTTTTAAGTCTTTAGATAAACCAATTTTATATGTGCTTTCGTAAGGATGACGTTTACCTGTCATTCGTAAATCGTCATGACGATTCAATACTAATTTTACCGATTGGTTTAAATGAAACGTTGCCAAAGCTGCCATAACAGCCCAAGGTGTAGCTTGGTCTTCTTTTCCTCCAAAACCACCACCAAGACGTGTAACATCTATTTCAATTTTATGCATCGCAATCCCTAAAACTCTTGCTGTAGTTGCTTGCACTGCAGTTGGTCCTTGTGTTGATGAGGTGATTTTTATATTGCCATTTTCTAAGGGTTCTGCATAAGCGCCTTGAGCTTCAATATATAAATGTTCTTGACCGTTAGAAAACGTTTCGCCTTCAAAAACATAGTCGCAATCTGCAAATGCTTTTTCCGTATCTCCTAAACTAAATGATCTAGGTGCATTGATGAAACTGCCTTTTGCTTTCGCTTCTTTTGCAGTGGTAATAACTGGTAACTCTTCTATTTCAATGTCTATTAATCGTCTTGCTTGTCTGGCAATAAATTCGGTTTCTGCGACAATTAACGCGATTGGCATTCCCCAAAAATGGACTTCATCTTCTGCGAATAATGGCTCATCTGCTATGATTCCTCCAATTTCATTTTGTCCAGGAATATCTTTATAAGTAAAAATACGTTCTACACCTTCCAAAGCTTCTGCTTTAGAATAATCGATATTTTTAATTTTTCCGTGCGCTTTAGGCGAATCGAAAACAACTGCGTGAAACGTGCCTTGTCTCACATTTACATCATCTACATAAAGTGATTCTCCACGAACGTGCGTGTAAGAATCCAAGTTTTTAATGCTCTTTTTTAAAGCAATAGAAACAGCATCTAATTTAGAATCTAAGTTTTTATTTGATTTGTTTTTATGCATATTGAACAAAATCGTTTAAGATGAATTGCTTTGGAAATAACTCCGTAAAATGAGCGAAAAATAATTGTCTTGCTAACAAACGTTTATAATCACTTGTGCCACGAACATCGTTAATTGGTGAAATTTCCTTTTGAAGCATTTCGTTGGCTTCAAGAATAGTTTCAGAAGTCAGAGGTTTTCCTTTTAAAAATTGGGAAGTGTCATGCAAATACTTTGGTATTGCAGCAACTCCACCTATAGAAACGTGTGCTTCTGAAATAGTTTCATTTTCAATAGAAAGATAGATTGCCGAATTTACACTCGCAATATCTAAATGTGTTCGTTTACAAACTTTTTCAAAATTAAAATACGATTGTTCTGTTGGCAGCTTAAAGCTGATTTGTTTAAGCAGTTCGCCTTCCTTTAAATCATAAGTTTTATATCCTTGATAGAAATTTTTAAGTGCAATAGTTCGTTCTTTTTGGTCTTCATTTGTGATTGTAATATCACTATTTAAGGCTAAAAAGAAAATAGTCATATCTCCAATTGGTGATGCGTTAACCAAGTTGCCACCAAAGGAAGCCATATTTCTAATTTGCTCTGAAGAGACTAACTTTAAGTGCTTTTTTAAATTGGGTAAAATGGTATTCAATTCCGTGTGATTCCATAAATCTGAAACCGTTGAGTTTGTCCCAATTGTACAACTATCATCTTCAATTTTAATTCCTTTTAAATAGTCTTTTTCTGCAATTAAATGTACAGCGTCATCTATTAAATTATCGGCTTGTTGCACATATAAATCTGTTCCGCCAGAAACATATTTTCCTTTTGGTTGGTTAATGTCGTTTGCTTCTAATTCTTTTAATCGATTTGGAATACTCTCAAAATAATCTGGGATAAATCCATTATCGATCAACCAACTAAAAGTTGTTTCTGTTTTGTTTTGAAGTTTTTCAACAACCTGATGAGCTGCTTTCTCGATGGCTTTGTAACCTGTGCATCTGCAAATATTTCCACTAATAGCATCTAAAGCATTGCTGTAATTTTTATCTGATTTAGATAAAGCAAAACCTGTTAAAGCAACCACGAATCCTGGTGTGCAAAATCCGCATTGTGTAGCGTAATTTGCTTTCATAGCGTCTTGAGCTGTGGTTAATTGGTCTTTAAGATTTGTGCCTTCAACCGTTACAATATGTTTGCCGTGCGCATTTCCTAAAGGTGAAATACAAGAGGTAATACTTTGGTATTCTATGGTGTTGTTTTTTAGTGTGCCAACCAATAGCGTACAAGCACCACAATCGCCTTCACGACAACCAATTTTGGTTCCTGTGAGACGTTGTTGGTAACGTACAAAATCCAATAAAGTCATTCCAGAATTTTCTGGTGTTTTAATGGTTTTGTTATTTAGGTTGAAGGTTATCAATTATTTTTGTTTTAAAATTTGCCAGTTCGTCACTTCGAGTGAAATTTCTTTTTTTAGAATTTTGTATCGAGAAGTTTTAAAGTTAACAAAGGTTCTCGATACAATTTGCTCGTACCTCACAAATCACTCGAACTGACGATGAGGATTCTCAGTGCGTTTTTCGCGCACTCAAAATACTCGAACTGACGGTTGAACTTTTTATTATTATAATTTATTTTTCCTAACATATTTTATATTTATGTCGTCACTCCGAGTGAAATTCCTTTTTTGGAATTTTGTATCGAGAAGCTTTAATGGTAACAAAGGTTCTCGATACAATTTGCTCGTACCTCGCAAATCACTCGAACTGACGATGAGGATTCTCAGTACGTTTTTTGCGCACTCGAAACACTCGAACTGACGTCATTTATATTTTAATACTCAGTTTTATCTTCTTTTATACTCCATTGCTTAAAAGCTTCTAAAGCAATTTCTCTCGCCAATTGCTCAAAAGGAATACTTCTTTTTTCATAAGGCAAAGGGATTTCTTTATAAATAAACTCATCATCAAAACCAATGTTAGCAGCATCTACTTGGTTACTTCCATAATACACTTTGTCTGGTCGAGCCCAGTAAATAGCACCTAAACACATTGGACAAGGTTCGCAAGAGGTATAAATTTCGCAACCCTCTAACTGAAAAGAGTCTAGATTTTTACACGCATCTCTAATGGCTGTCACTTCTGCATGTGCTGTTGGGTCGTTTGTTGAGGTGACTTTGTTGTTGCCTCGTCCTACAATTTTTCCATCTTTAACAACAACGCAACCAAATGGTCCACCTTCGTTATTATTCATTCCTTTTATAGCTGCGTTTACAGCTTCTTTCATAAATTGTTCTTTATCTGTCATATTATAATAGGTATCTGTTTTTTAGAAATTTAAGTTTCAATAAAGATATCAATTTCAAGCAAAATAAATGCGTAAAGAAAAGTAAATTATAGAACTCTTAATTTACCTACACGTTACCAAAGTGCTAATTATGTAATTGGCATTAAAATGGATAACCAATCGCAAAGTTTAGAATGGGTTCGTCCACTTTAAAATCTAAGCGTTGTCCTTTTGGTAGTGAAGGATCATGAAAAGGAGCTGCCAAATCTAATCGAATTACAAAACCTTGCACATCTACACGTACACCAAAACCTGCTCCCATACCTAATTCGCTTAAAAAGTTACTTGTAAATTTATCTTTGTTTTCTGTTCCAAAAGCGGGATTGGATTTTGAATTCCAAACGTTTCCTGCATCTGCAAAAAGTGCTCCTTTAAGATAGCTGAAAAGTGGAAAGCGGTATTCTACATTTGCCTCTAAACGAATGTTACCTGTTTGATCGAAAAAAGTGCCTTCGTCTGTGCCTAATTCGTCGTAAGTACCAGGTCCTAAAGATCGAATCCTAAAGGCACGAACACTGTAAGGTCCTCCAGAAAAATATTGTTTCGTAAATGGAATAATATCGGAATTGCCATAAGCCAAACCATAACCTGCAAATAGGCGAGTGGCTATTTTTTGATCATTTCCAAAATTATAATGGTAGTGTAAATCGATATCTGCTTTTGCGTATTGTGCGTATTCTAAACCAAAAATTTGTTTTGGCGTATTGGGTTGCTTTTCTTTTCCAAAAAGACTGATAGTATTTCCTGCAATATCAAAGTTAAAATTAGCATAAAATTGATGTGTTTTATTAGTATCTACCAAGCCATTATAAGTAATGGAATAGGTGAGTCCTGAGATAAACTCTTGATCGAAACTGCGTTTTAAGAACGGATTATTATCTAATATCATTTGAAAGGCATCTGTAGTATTAGAAAGCCTTGTGTAATTTGTTGAGATTGGATTTATAGCATGTGTAACAAAACGGTTTGCATCCCAAACATAGCCAAATCTAGCATTGGCAGATAGTAGCGTGTATAGCTTGTTTCGGTTTAAATAATCGAAACCAATTGACATTCTTGTTTTGGGTATAGAATATTCAAAATAATTACTACTAATTTTTATAGGAAATAAAACTCGTGGAAAAATAAGTTCTGTTTTAGAACCCAATTCTAAACTGCTTAATCCAGCTTGGTTTCCACCAGCAATTTGGGTTTCGTAAGCCGCTTTTAAACTCATGTTTAATGTTTCTCCTCCATTAAAAAAGTTACGATTGCTATACGTTAATACCAAACCTGGTCCTGCAAAACTATTAGATTTAGTAACCGCTTGTAGCTCTGCTCTAAGTGCTCTTTTGTTTAATGGCGATAAATAGATGTTTGCTTCCAGAAATGCCAAACCGTCTTCTGTTATAGAGTCGGTTTCTTTGTATTGAATATTTACAAATTTATACGCTCCAATAGACGATAAACGACGTGCAGTATTTTTTGAAGTCTCTGGATTATAGAGTTGTCCTTCTTTTAAAGTAATAAATGGATCTAAGCGTTTAGGTTGAAAAAACTCTTGATCTTGAAAATAGTTTTTATCGTTAAAACGTTCTTTGCCTGAAATCTTAGTGTCTGTAGAAAGTTCGTAGTTTGGATAAACATTAACCCTCTTAATTTTATATGGTATTGTGGCTTTTTTAGGTACATCTTTTTTTAGCGTTAAATACAAATCAATTTTCTTGTCTTTGTACCTTGTGCTATCTGCTTCAAAAATTAAAAAATCTGGATTAAAATTGTAGTAGCCTTTTTTCTTTAAAACAGCATCTAAACGCTCACGCTCTAATTTCATATTTTGTAAACTAAAGCGAATTCCTTTTTTAAATTTTGAAATTTTAGCACTAGCTTGTAATTCTTCATAAAGAGGAGATGGTAAAGAATCTACCTGATAGGTTTCAATTGTATAGGGTTTTGGAACTGTTACAGTGTACTTTATTGTTGCTTCCTTTGCATCTTCATTGTCTGTAAACTTAGAGCTTGCAGCACTGTAAAAGAAGCCATTATTTTCTAGTTTATTTAACAACACTTCTTTAACTTCAAAAGGCTCTACATCACTTTTATATACAGGTTTTTGTCCGAATTTTTTATAGAACCATCGGTTTATAAATCCAGGATGTTCTTTTTGGTTTTTATAGTAATAATGCAAGCCTAAGTGCATGCCTAAAAACTTTGTATTTGGCTTTGGAGTAATAGCAGCTTCTAATACTGTTTTTAAATCTTCAGGATTTTTAACTAGGCTATCGGCTTTTATTTCGAGAGTTGCACCTTTGTACAATAGCTCGTCCTCTGGAATGTATTTTTTTACAGCACACGATTGAAATAGTAGAGCTAACAGCACTATTAAAGATGCTTGTTTGCAACATTTCAATAAAAAATCCTTCTTATGTAGTCCTAATTTAGCCACTAATTCTTATTTAATTCTTCGTTAATTGAATCTGTTTTTTCTTCAGTTTTTGACTTTTGGTTTTGTTCTATTTTCTCTCTTTCAATTTTCTCTTCATCAGTTTCATTTTTAATAATAGCATCCCAAAGCTCGCTAAATTGATTAAATTCTTGTGTAAAAATAAGACCAATACCACTAACAATAGTTTGTCCGTCGATTACGTTTTCAAACTCATTTCTTCGAAAGCCTTTTAATTTATAACGACCATTTTTAGTGAGTAAATACTCTAAACTAACGTTGCCAATTAAAGGTGTTTCTTCTCCTGTAGAGCTACTGCCTTGTAAATCGACTTCACTACCAACACGTACTACTAAGCGATCGTTAAATAAGCGTTTTTGTGCCGCAATATTTAACTGTGTTCTGTCTTGTGGTGCATTACCTTGATAGTCTGTATAGCTATCCAAACCAAAATCGAGTTCGAAGCCAGAATTGCCTAATAATTTATTAGAAAACATGTTTAATTGATCTGAAACGGCATCGTTTAAATTGTCTCTAGCTACTGTTGCAAAACCTCCTGTGCTACCATCGCTTCCTGGTTCTGGATAAAAACGGTTTAAAACTAAGAGTGAAAATACCTGACGATTTAACTCACCATCTTGTTGGTTAACCTGTTGCACACGACCATAAACTTGACCACCAATTGCGCCTTGTTCGTCCTCTGGCATATCTAATTTGAACGAAATTTTTGGAGCCATTAATTCACCATCGATATTTAAATACACATAAAAAGGTAATACTTGTCTAAATTTACTTTTAATAGATGGATCTGCACCAGAAAGTTGCGGAGCCATAAGTGGAGAGGCTGAAGCTTTTAGGTCGTAAATAGCACGAACATCTAATTTTGCATCAAAAGGATCGCCAGACCAGCTGACTTTACTTCCAGGTGCTAAATGGAATTTTCGATTAACGATATTATAGAGGTTCATTTCGTACACTCCAGAATCTACATTATAAGTACCTACCAAATCCATGCGACCGTTAGGTTTCATTAAAAATGTAAACTCACCATTACCAGAAACTTTAAAATAATCTCCAGTCTCTTCATCTATAATAACAGTTACTGTTGCTTTATCGCTAATGTTTAATAGGGTTTTTATATCTATGCCTTTAATTTTGGCTGTTTTTTCTTCGGTTTGTGTTAAAATAGCATCTGGATTATCTCTGTTTACGAACACCACAACACCATCTCGTTTTTCAACATTTACAGTTGCAGAAGGCATTACATAGGTAATATCTGTACTAGAACTTATATTAACATCTGCGCTGAGTTTAGGGATTTGTAAATCGCCAGTAAGTCTTCCATTAGCATCAAAACTAGCTTTGCCGTAAAGAACATCGTTATCCTCTTTAGTTGCATTTATAAATTGAAAATCTTTGGCTTTTATGCCTAAGTCAAACGTTGGATTGATAAAACTTTTTGTGCCAATATTGCCTGTAAATACTAAGCTATTATTGTCTTTGTCTTTTATTGTAAAGTTGGATAGTTGTATGCCTTCGTTATTAATAGAAATGGCTTCGTCCTCTAATAAAAAAGCAGCATTAAGCATTGCAACATTTAATTTGGCATTATTAAAGTTTAATTGTCCATTGTATTTAGGATTTGTGCTTGTTCCGCTAACTTTAAATTGTCCTGAAAAATCGCCATCTGTATCTTTTAGGTAGCCTTGAGAGAATTGCTCTAAAGCCTTCATTTTAAACGAATTTATACTTAGGTTTAAATCGAGGTTTGCACCAGTTTTATTTGCAATATAATCGCCTATTAAGTCTAAATCTATATCACCACCTTTAAGCGATGTGTTAAACGCATAACTGTCGCTGTCTAATGATCTTCCGATAATGGAAAGCTTGCCTAAAGGAGCTTCTAAAACTTCAAATTTACCTATTTCAAGATCTGCTAAAATACCAGTGTCTTTAAAGGGTTCTTCCAGAATAAAATCGCCATTAATAATACCAGAAGCTAAAGATTTTTCAGCATTAAAATAGCTTAAAAAGTCATTTAGATTAAAGTTTTTAAAATCTAGAGCAACATGTTGTTTGCTACTATTTGGAAGATCGTCCGTAAGTTCAACCGATTGGTTGCCATTACTAATTTTAAAGTTATTGAATTCTAAACGGTTTTCGCCAATACTCATTTCATTATCGTTTGGAATAGTCCAAGGCTCTTGATTAAAAGTTAAATTGTCTTGCAACACTTTAAAAGATAATCTTTCTCTATTACCAGTAATTTGAGATAAGACGTTAATTAGTTTTTCCTCTTCATTATAGGCAGTAATACTTAATAGCATTTGGTTATTTTTCTGGTCAGCAGAAATTTGTGTACGCTGTATATCTATTGCTCCTGCTTTAAAAGCTTTAAAACCAAAATCGAAATTTAAATCGGTTTTATTTGCATTTAATTTAAAAGCCAAACTGTCTAATTCTAAACCACTGTAATTTATATGAGGCGCAGTAATCTCTGCCAATAGTTTGCGTTCTGCTTGTTTAAAATCCACATTAATAGAAATGGTATCTAGTTCTTTAGCATTAACTAAAAGCACATCGTTTAGTAAAGGCGATTGTGCAATGTGGCCTTTTAATTTTAAATTTACAGGACTTAAAATGGTGTCTTTAACCTCAATATCGCGATAAAAATAACTGTATAAATGCTTTGTTAATGCAGTACTAAAACGTTGCGGATCTGTATTAGATTGTAATTCTAAATCCACAAGCTTATTATTTAATGTTATGGATGTGGTGTCTTTTCTAACAAAACCAGTTGCATCGATATTACCTAATAAGTAGGTTTTATTGTCGTAAATAATAACACCATCTTCAATATTGGCATCGAATTTATATTTTTCGGCATTACCTTTAAAAGTGCCTTTTAGATTTAAACCAGCTCTTATATCGCGACTCATAACACCCAAGCCTTGTAAATTAGCTCCAATAACATTTAAGTTTATTTTAGCTTCTGGCGCAACAGAGTCTAAAACTACTGCAGCATTGAGGTCTAAATTAAGATTGTCGTCTTTATAATTAGAGCGTATATTTCCTTTTCCGTCCTTAATGTTTCCGTTAAGTTTAAGGTTTTTAATAGCATAATTATTGTATCCAAAATCAGAAATTATGGCATTTAGGTTAGCATCTAAAGTATTTATGGTTTTTCCTTTTCCTGAGGCATCTAACGTTAGGCTTAAATTACCAATAGTTTCATTTTGTAGTAATTGGCTTAGTTTATAATCTTCAATATTAATTTTAGCATCAAAAGCTATTGTGTTTGTGTTTTTAAAATTACCATTAATACTAGCAATACCTTGAGAAGTAGTAATTTTTGAGTTTGTAAAAATGTTGTCTAAACTTCCATTTATAGTACCTGCAATTTCAATGTTTTGCGGTAGTGAAACACCTAAGTCATTCTCGTTAACAAATTGTAAGAGATCAGATTTTGTGGTTTCTGCAGAATAATTTGGAATAACTAATTGTAAATTATCTACATCTGTTGCGTTTAAAATATTCCCAGTAGCAGAGATTCTTGTGGTATTTCCCCAATTAATTAGTGCATTTTGTAAATTAATATTAGAAATATATCCATTTGCATTTAAAGTTCCAGTAAGTGGTCGATTGCTGAGCGTTTTAAAATATTCATTGTTTTTTAGCTCTGGCTGAAACTTTAAAACTTCATTTAAATCCACTTTAAAATCAGGAAGATTTAGAGCAATTTTTGAGCTTTCAGGTTTTTGGATTAATGACGCTAATGAAGTGTAATCCAATTGTAAATCGCCATTAATTGCATTGTTATTTAGCTGAAATTTTAAATCATCAATCAATAATGCTTTATCGGAAACACTAAAGTTTAGAGCTAAATTCTTCAAGTTTAAACCTGAAGCTTCTTTGAAATTTAAGAATTCTAAATCTAATCTGCCTTTTTTATCTTTTAAAAAAATAGAATGTCCTTTTAAATTTAAGTTGTTAAAAACTAACGCATTTGGATTAAATTGATTTTTTATCGCTTTTGCGTTACCAACAAAATAGCTAATGTTATCATTTTCAAGATTAATCCTTTTAATGGAAACTCTTAAATCTGGCCATTCAAAGTTTTTAACGTCTTGTTTTATGTCATTAGTGACGTCTTCCGCTTTATCTGTTATGGCATTATTTTCGGTTTCAGTATAAATTGCAATGACAGAGTTTTTTAAATCTAGTGTATTAATTTCGATGGTATTATCTGCTAAATTAGCATTGGGAATTTCGGTGTAAAAATTTGCAATGTTAATAGTTGCGGCCATTCTATCGGTTTCTGACTTGTAATTTGCGACTATGTTTTTAAGCGTTATTTTTTCTACGGAAAGTTTTGGCAATGCTGTGGCTTCACTATTTGTGTCAACAGGAATATCACTTTGAAAGAATTTAATTTTGGCGTTGGCTAATTCTATTTCTGAAGCTTTAAAATCCATAGCTTCAAGATTTACTCGTTCCATTTCCATTTGAAGAGTTCCAACATCAAAACGACTATCTATACCAGAAACAACATCGTTATAAACAATATCTATGTCTTTTAAATTCAGTTTACCTAAAACAATATCTAATGGTTTTGTAGCAGTAGTATCTGCGACTGTTTCAGTTTCGGTTGCAAAAGCATCTATTAAAAACTGAAAATTAAAACCATTTATGGAGTCTTTTCTAATAATATTTGCACGAAGTCCTTCCCAATCTAGTGATTCTACACCAATACCTTCGCCATTAATCATTTTCCATAACGGTACGTTTGCCTCTAAAGATTTAGAATACACTAAAGTATCGCCAGTTTTATCTTCAAGATATAAACCATTTAATTGAACATCGCCATTAAAAGTAACAAACAGTTTTTCGATTTCAACTTTTGTTTTGGTTTTATTAGAAATGTAAGATGTGGCTTTATTTATAATATAATTTTGTCCGAAAGGACTGCGAATAAAGAGCACAATCAGAAAGAGCACAACAAAAAGAATAAGAAACGTTTTACCAAAAATTCTTAAAATCCGGTGTTTTTTCTTTTTTTTAACGTTCGTTTTTTTATTTAAGTTGTCTTTATTCAATACAATTAGTGTTTGTGGCAACAAAATTACAGCAATATTGCAATAGGAGTGTTTATATTCTGTTTAATAAAACTATATATTTTGTTAAATTTTAAGCTTTATTAATGTTTAGTAAAACTAAAACTTTAATAAATGCAGTTTTTAGAGGCATTAAGCGATTAGGGTAAAAGGATTAATTTAAAAAATAAAAATGGGATAAAACCAAAAAACCCGAACATATAGTTCGGGTTTTTAGTGGTGGTGCCTCCAGGAATCGAACCAGGGACACAAGGATTTTCAGTCCTTTGCTCTACCAACTGAGCTAAGGCACCAATTGCATAAATGCGAGTGCAAATATATATTCATTTTTATAATCCGCAAAGGAAAATTTATAAAAAATCGTTTTGTAAATTAGCAATCTTAAATATAAGTATGAATTTAATAGTAGATGTCGGTAATTCTTTTGTGAAACTAGCTGTTTTTGAGAGTGATACTATTCGGTATAAAAAAGTATGTAAAGCAAAAGATTTTTTAAAAGAAGCAAAAAAGAGTCTTAAAAAAAACCAAGAGATTAATGATATTATAATTTCTTCAGTTGGAAAATTAAATACAGAAGACGTTCAGTATTTAAAAGAAGAACATACTGTTTTGGAATTAAGTTCAAAAACTAAAGTACCTTTTCAAAATTTATATGCAACACCCAAAACCTTAGGAATAGATAGGATTGCTCTTGTTTGCGCATCTGTTGATCAATTTAATAACACCAATGCTTTGATTATAGATGCAGGCACTTGTATTACTTATGATTTTGTGACTACAAATAATGACTATTTAGGAGGAGCAATTTCTCCAGGAATTAAAATGAGATACAACGCATTACATAACCAAACAGCTAATTTGCCTTTACTAGAAACGAACCAGCCTGTTAGTTTAATTGGAGACTCCACCAATAATTCTATACATTCTGGCGTTATTTATGGTGTTTTAAACGAAATTGATGGTGTTATAGGAAGTTATACCGAAAAATATACAGATTTAACAGTAATTTTAACAGGAGGAGACGCTAATTTCTTGTCAAAGCAATTAAAAAGTAGCATATTTGCCAATCAAAATTTTCTCCTCGAAGGATTAAATTATATTTTAGAATTTAATAAAAAACGATGATAAAAAAACTGGTTTTGGTTTTTCTTGCATTATTTGCAATTAAAAGTTACGCTCAAGAAGGAACAGCTTCACCATATTCTTTTTATGGTATAGGAAGTTTAAAGTTTAAAGGAAGCGTAGAAAATAGAAGTATGGGTGGATTAAGTGTATATACAGATAGTGTACATGTTAACTTTAAAAACCCAGCATCTTTTGCAGGTAATAATATAGCAATGTTTAATAATGAGAGCAGGCCTGTAAAATTTACCGTTGGTGGTTCTCATAGCAGTACAAAACTGTCTAGTAACTCTGGAGAAGATAGAGTAAACTCTACAACTTTTGATTATATTGGAATCTCAATTCCTGTAGGAAGATTTGGAGTAGGTATTGGTTTGCTGCCATATACCTCTGTAGGTTATAAATTAGAAAATAGAAATGAATTAGGAAATATTACAGACCGTTTTAAAGGTAATGGAGGATTAAACAAAGCGTTTTTAGCTGTTGGATATCAGGTTTTTGAAGGGTTTAGCATTGGTTTAGAAGCAGATTATGATTTTGGAAACATCCAAAACAGTAGTATAAATTTCTTGTATAACGACGACGACGAAATTATTCAGTACCAATCTAGAGAAACTAACAGGTCTGATTTAAGTGGGTTAAATTTTAATATAGGAGTACTTTATAATACTATGGTAACACCAAAGTTAGAGCTGATGACGAGCGCTACTTTTACGCCTCAAGCAGATTTAACCTCTAAAAACGAAAGGTCGTTTTCAACTATTAGAATTAGTACCAGTACAGGTGCAGAATTTCCAGTAAATACAATCGAGGCCGATTTAGAGTCTATTGGGTTAAAAGAAACAAATTTAACCTTACCATCCCGATTTTCTTTTGGAGTAGGAGTTGGAGAGCCAAGAAAATGGTTTGCTGGTGTAGAGCATACCACAACAAAAACAAGTAACTTTTTTAATCCACTATACGCGAATTCAGGTTCTACCTACGAAGATGGAACATCATTTTCTTTAGGAGGATTTTATATTCCGCAGTATAATTCGTTTTCAAGTTATTGGAAACGTGTAGTTTATAGAGCAGGAATGCGAGTGGAAAATACGGGTTTAAAAATAAATAATGAGTCTATTGACGAGTTTGGCATGTCTTTTGGATTAGGTTTACCAGTTGGAAACGATTTTCTCTCTAATGCAAATTTAGGGTTAGAATTTGGACATAGAGGAACAACAAACAATAATCTTATAAAAGAGAATTTTATTAATTTCCAATTAAGTTTATCTTTGAATGATAGATGGTTCCAAAAAAGAAAATATAATTAAACTTAAAATTATGAAAACTAAAATTACACTATTACTTACATTTTTATTCTTAGGAGTAACTGTAGGTTTTGCACAAAATGATTGTGATACTAAATTGTCTATTTTCCATGAGTATGTGAAAGCTAAAAATTACGAAGCAGCATACAAACCTTGGATGGAAGTAAGAACACAATGTCCAAAATTAAACAACGCTATTTACGTAGATGGAGAAAAGATTTTAAAAGATAAAATTGAAAAGACTCAAGGTGCAGATAAATTAGTGTATGTAAAAGATCTAATTAAAGTTTGGGATGAGAAAATGATGAATTTTCCTGAAAAATCTAAAAAAGGAGATATTATGTCTGACCAAGCACAATTAATGTATGAGTATAAAACCGAGTTAAATAAAACTGACGAAGAATTGTACAACATGTTTGATAAAGCATATACTACAGATAAAGAAAACTTTAAAAACCCTAAAGCCTTATATACGTATTTCTCTTTAATGGTAGATTTGTATGATGCAGGTAAAAAACAAGCTCAGGAGTTATTTAATAAGTATGATGATGTTACTGAAAAAGTAGAAACAGAAGTGGCTGCATTTTCAACTAAATTAAACGAAAAAATAGCTAAAGAAAACTCTGGTACAGCGTTAACGAGTAAAGACTTAAAGTATAAAAAATACTACGAAAGCTATTTAAAGAATTACGATTTAATTTCTGGTAGTATAGATCAAAAATTAGGTGATAGAGCTAACTGTTCTAATTTAGTACCATTATACGAAAGAGATTTTGAAGCTAATAAAACAAATGCATTGTGGTTACAAAGAGCAGCAGGTAAAATGTCTGAAAAAGACTGTACAAGCGATCCATTATTTTTTAAGTTAGTAAATGCTTACCATAATATTAGTCCATCTGCAAACTCTGCATATTACTTAGGGATATTAAAGGATAAAGAAGGGAAAAGTTCAGAAGCAATTACTTACTATGAGCAAGCAATTAGCTTACAAACAGATAACTTTAAAAAGTCTAAGTTATATTATAAGATTGGATTAAAATTAAAGTCAGCTGGAAGCTTTGGTAAAGCGAGGTCTTACTTTAATAAAGCTTTAGACTTAAATCCATCTAACGGAAGACCACACTTAGCAATTGCATCTATGTATGCATCTAGCGCTAAAAACTGTGGAGACTCTAACTTTAACAAAAGAGCAGTATTCTGGTTAGCAGCTAATGAAGCTAGAAAAGCAGGACGTAAAGATCCAACATTAAGTGGAGCATCTTCTCAATCTGTTAATAGTTATATGGCAAAAGCACCAACAAAACAAGAGATTTTTGCTGCAGGTAATGCAGGACAAACAATTAAAATAGGTTGTTGGATTGGAAGTAGCGTAACAGTACCAAGCCTATAATGATAATTAAACAAATAAATAGTAAACTAAACTTAGTCACAGCAATTGCTGTGACTTTGTTTTTTTCTTGTAAAAATAACTTTAAAGAAGTTCAAAAAATAGGAATATCCCAAAACGAGCCTGTTGGAGTAGCCAAAGGAATTAATTTAAAACGAACAGACTCTGGACGAGTGGTTGCGCACTTAATAAGTGCTAAAATGGTTGATTTTAGTAATAAAAGCTACCCTTATACAGAGTTTCCGGATGGTATTATTTTACATATTTACGATGACTTTAATAACAAAAGCACAGTCATTTCCGATTACGCTATTTCTTACCCAAAAACCGATTTAATAGATTTACAAGGCAATGTTATATTAACTTCGCATAAAGGCGATACCTTGTATGCAGATCAACTGTTTTATGATCAAAAAAAAGAATGGTTATTCACAAACCTTCCTGTAAAGTATAAAACAGGTTACGATATTATAGAAGGCCAAAGTTTTGACTCTGACAAAAACTTTAAAAAAACAGAAGTTTTAGGGTTTTCTGGAGATATTTCAGTTAAACAATAAAAGCCTTTATTTCTTATTTAAAACTATATTTGTATAAATTACAGTATTATGAAATATCTTAAATTTTCAAAATTTTTATACTTAGGTCTTGCAGCATTTTTAATTTACGATGTAATTAAAAATTGGAGTACAGATAAAAATCGCTCGTACATGAGCTTGTTTTTATTTGCATTGGCAGTATTTATGTTTCTATTTAGAAGAAAATTTGATAAAAAATACGAAGACCCAAAGGATAATAATTCCAAGTAAATGGCATTATACGTCACCATTATTGTAGTTTCATTATTACTGTCTGCTTTCTTTTCAGGCATGGAAATAGCGTATGTATCTTCTAACAAAATACATATTGAAATTGAAAAAAAGCAAGATGGTCTTTTAGCAAAAATACTATCTAGGTTAACCGCAAAACCTTCAAAATTTATTGCAACAATGCTTATTGGTAACAATATTGCATTAGTGGTTTATGCCTATTTTATGGGAGATTTGCTCATGCAATGGTTTAGCAGTTTTTTACCAACCGATAACGCTGTTTTAAATTATTTATTAGTCGATTTTAATTTATTAACCCAAACCATAATCTCTACACTATTAATTCTTTTTACTGCAGAGTTTTTGCCTAAAGTGTTTTTTCAGATTTACTCAAATACATTATTAAAAGTGTTGGCATTGCCTGCTTATATTTTTTATTTATTGTTTTGGTTTATTTCTTGGTTTGTGATTTGGATCACAGATTTTGTATTAAAACGCTTTTTTAAAACAGAAGGCGACCAAGTGCAATTAGCCTTTACTAAAGTAGAATTAGGAAACTATATTAGTGAACAAATGCAATCTGTAGAAGAGCACGACGATATAGATTCCGAAATACAAATATTTCAAAACGCATTAGAATTTGCAGAAGTTAAAGCCAGAGAAGTTATGGTGCCTAGAACCGAAATTATTGCTGTAGAAATTTCAGATTCGGTAAAATCAATAAATTCAGTATTTACAGAAACGGGTCTCTCAAAAATGTTAGTTTTTAAAGAGACCATAGACGATATTGTGGGTTATGTGCATTCTTTCGACTTATTTAAAAAACCTAAAACAATTAAGGCCATGTTAATGCCTGTAGAGTTTGTGCCAGAAACTATGCTAATTAACGATATTTTAAACGTTTTAATTAAAAAACGAAAAAGTATAGCTGTTGTGTTAGATGAATATGGAGGAACTTCAGGTATTATTACTGTTGAAGATATTGTAGAAGAACTTTTTGGCGAAATTGAAGACGAACACGATACTATAGACTTAATAGAAGAAAAAAAAGAAGACAACACCTATTTATTTTCCGCTCGCTTAGAAGTCGATTATTTAAACGAAACCTATAAACTAAATCTGCCAGAAGGCGAAAACTATGAAACCTTAGGAGGTTTAATCGTAGATAACACGCAGGAAATCCCACAACAAAAGGATGTTGTAACTATAGATGGCTACCAATTTAAGATTATAGAAGTCTCTAATACAAAAATAGATTTGGTAGAGTTAAAACGTATTGAGGAGGATTAAAAATTATTAAAAACTCACTTCCTGTAAATAAAATCCTAAAGACTTTAAGGAGACTACAAACAAAATACTAAATATCCCTTTTATTATTAAATAGAAAATGGTATTTTCGCGGACTTAATTGCACCAAAAACATAACATAAATGGCTATATTAAACAAAATTAGACAAAAAACAGTTGTCTTAATACTAGTAATTGCTTTAGCATTATTTGCTTTTATTTTATCAAGTCTTTTTGATAATAAAGATGCACTATTTAACAAATCTCAAGATATTGTTGCCACTGTAAATGGTAAAGATATTAATAGAGTGGACTTTATGAATAGAGTAGAAAACATGCAAAGACAACAGCAAGGTAGAGCTACTAATACACAAGTAATGAACTCTGTATTTGAGCAAGAAGTTCAAAGCATTATTTTAAACGATCAATACGAAGCCTTAGGATTATCTGTAGAGCAAGATCAAATGCGAGATATCTTAAAACAAAGTTTAGCAACAATGCCAGATTTTTTAAACGAAGCTGGTGTGTTCGATGAAAATAAATTAAACGAGTTTATTGCTAATTTAAAAGCAATCTCTCCAGAATTTGGATTTTTAAATGGGCAACCAATTAACTACCAAGCTTGGGTAAATTACGAAAACTCTGTTGCAGCAAATTACTTAAGACAAAACTACCTTAATATGGTTAAGGCAGGAACAACTGCTACTATTGCAGAAGGTGAAATGGATTATAAATTAGCCAACGATAAAGTAGATTTTAAATACGTACAAATTCCTTTTTCTTCTATACCAGATAGTACAATTACTGTGTCTAAATCAGAAATTAAAGCCTATATCGAAGATCATAAAAGCCAATACGAGGTAGAAGCATCAAGAAGCATAAACTTTGTAGAATTTAAAGAAGTAGCTTCTGTAGAAGATGAAAACGCTATAAAAGCTGAATTAAATGGGTTTTTAAATGGTACAACAGAGTATAATGAAAACACCAAATTAACAGATTCAGTTAAACCATTCTCTAAAATAACAGATAACGAAGCATTTATAAATGCTAATTCAGATTTAAAATTTGAAGATCGATTTGTAAACAAAAATCAATTACCAAAGGACGTTGCAGACAAACTATACAGTTTAAATGTTGGTGAAACTTTTGGACCATATAAAGATAATGGTTATTACAAAATATCTAAAGTAATTGCAGAATCTAAAATGCCAGACTCTGTAAAAGCAAGACACATTTTAATTCCTTTTGAAGGGTCTCGTTCTGCAACAGAAGGCGCGTTAACAAAAGAAGCCGCAAAACAACAGGCAGATAGCTTACTAGCAGTGTTTAAAAGAAGCAAATCTACATTTGCAGATGTCGCTAAAACAATGTCGTCTGATAAAGGAAGTGGAGCAAAAGGAGGAGATTTAGGATACTTTACTTATGGAGCAATGGTTCCAGAATTTAATAACTTCTCTTTCGAAAATAACACTGGAGATTTAGGTGTAGTAGAAACTGCATTTGGTTATCATATTATTGATATTGAAGATCAAAAAAACAAACAAAGAGTTATTAAAGTTGGTACAATAGCAAGAAAAATAGAACCTAGCGATGCTACTAACGATAAAATATTTAGAGATGCTTCTAATTTTGAATTGGCTGTGTCTGAAAAAGATTTCTTAGAAACAGCTAAAGAAAACAACTATACTGCACGACCATTAAAAAGTATTAAAGCTTTAGACGAAAATATACCAGGACTTGGTAACCAAAGAGCGATTGTTCGTTGGACTTTTGAAGAAGATAGTAAGGTTGGAGATGTTAAACGTTTTAATGTACCTGGAGGTTATGCAATAGTGCAATTGACAGCAAAAAACAATAAAGGCTTAATGAATGTGGAAGATGCTTCAGTAACAGCATTACCAGAAATTCGTAAGCAGAAAAAAGCAAAGCTAATTAAAGATAGAGTAAGTGCTACCAACTTACAAGATTTAGCCAATGCTGAAAAGCAAACTATTAAAACAGCTTTAGCAGTTAATATGAAAAACCCAACAGTATCTGGAGCAGGACGAGAGCCAATGGTTGTTGGTACAGCATTTGGATTAAAAGAAGGAGCAACTTCTGGTTTAATAACTGGTAACAATGGAGTATATATGGTAGAAACAACTAAAATTACACCAGCACCAGAATTAGATAATTACCAAGCTTTTGCTAATCAAGTATCGCAGCAAAAATCTAATGCAGTAAATGCTAAGTTATTTGCAGCTTTAAAAGAATCTGCAGAAATTGAAGATAATAGAGCAAATACAGTTCAATAAGAAACTGTAAACTCACAATAATAAAAAAAGTCCTTTTGAAAACTCAAAAGGACTTTTTTGTTTTGTATAATTAGTGTTAAATAACCATTTCGCTATAGTTTAAAATGGTAGTGTATCCTTTTTGTGTAAAATAGGCTTCAGGATTACTTTTAGAAGTCGCTAAAACAAAATCTCCGCCCCAAGCACCAAGACTTTTAATAGCACCTTCAAAATCACTAAAAAGTTTATTTTTAATAGGCTCCTGCTTAATTATACTAGAAATGACTTGCTCATGCTTTTCAATTAAAACACTAAACTCGTCCAACGTTTTACAAGCAATAACTTGTTGCGTAATGCTATTTATTTCTGAAATAATTTCAGCTTTATTAATCGTGTTTTTTTTGTATTGTGAGATGCCTTCTCTACTATTTTGTTTTTTATTCAAATGCACAAAATACAGCTGTTTTTTAAACGAAGGATTAAAATTTACTTGATGAATTAATCGTTTGTAATTTTGATCACAGTCAAAAGGTGTTTTTAATTGGTAGGTAATTGCTGAAGCATTTTTAGCACAAGCAATATCATAACCACTTCCTCCAAAGGTTAAATTAAGTAATTGGTAAGCATCTACGTTTGCCCAATTGGCAATATTATTTATAAGTGTAGAGGATGTGCCAAGTCCCCAATTTTTTGGGAATTCTAAAGCAGTAGTAACCTTGTAGCCTTGAGTGTTTTTTAAAAACTCTGGATTAAGCCGCTTTACAGCTTGTAGTATTTGTAAAAGTCTTTGAGAAACCTCATGGTTATTTTCAACTTGATTAAGGATTTCATTAGTTGCTAAATTAAACGTGCATTGAAACCAAACAGCTCCTTGTTGATCTAAACTTTTCCAAATTAGCAGATTGTCTTCAATAGGTTCAACTTGTAAACTTTGTCCAAATTGAGTAGGTACGGCAAGCGACAAAGCACCATCAAGCACAACATATTCTCCTGTTAGTAGTAGTTTTCCGCTACTATAAAACGAAGAGGTATTAGTCTCTTTTATGCTGTTAATTTTAGACATTAATTTCTTAAATTATTTATGGCTTCAACAACAGCACTATGTGTTACTGTATTGGTTTTAAAATGCTCAACTATTTTTTGTTTTTCTTCTGTAGTCGCTTCAAACTGATTGAGAATATTCATTAGGTGCATTTTCATGTGTCCTTCTTGTATTCCTGTGGTTGTTAGTGAGCGTAAAGCGGCAAAATTTTGTGCTAAACCTGCTACAGCAACAATTTGCATAAGTTGTTTTGCAGATGGTTTTTCTAAAACTTCTAACGCTAATTTTACTAAAGGGTGTAAACTGGTTAATCCACCAACAGTGCCTAAGGCTAAAGGGATTTCTATCCAAAACCTAAACATACCATCTTTAATTTCGGCATGCGTTAAACTACTGTATTCTCCGTTTCGCGATGCATAAGCATGTATTCCTGCTTCAACAGCTCTAAAATCATTTCCTGTAGCGAGTACAACAGCATCTATTCCATTCATAATCCCTTTATTATGAGTGACAGCTCTGTAAGGCTCTGCTTTTGCAATATGTACTGCTTGTACAAACTTTTCGGCATTAAAATCGTTAGTTGGTAACTCTTCGATAGCACAACTTACTTCTGCTTTTACAAGGCAGTTTGGTACATAATTAGAGAGAATACTCATTACTATTTCAATAGGATTGTTAAGGTGTTCTTCAGCTTCAGCTTTAAACGTTTTTGCAAACTGTTCTAAACACGAGTTTATAAAATTTGCTCCCATTGCATCCAAGGTTTCAAAAGTAGCGTGTAGCTGGTAGTATCCTTTAATACGTTCGGTTTTATCTACTAATTGTATATCTAAAATCCCTCCACCACGTTTTTCCATATTTTTAGTTATGGGTTTTGTAGCGTCTATTAATTTTGGTTTTATGGTCGTAAAATAGGTGTTTAATGCGTCAACATTTCCATGAAACATAAAATGTACTTGTCCTATTTTTTCAGTTGAAATCACTTCGGCTTTAAAACCTCCTCGCTCCATCCAAAATTTAGCAGCTTTACTTGCTGCTGCTACTACAGAACTCTCTTCAATAGCCATAGGAATAGTGTAAATTTTATTGTTAATCATAAAATTTGGAGCTACTCCAAGTGGTAAATAATAGTTGGTTATTGTGTTTTCAATAAACTCATCGTGTAACTTTTGAAGCTTTGCGTTCGAATTCCAATATTGAGTAATGGTGGCTTTAGAAGTTTCAGAATTATTTAAGTGTGTTTTTACAATCCAGTCTATTTTTTCGGATTTAGAAAGTTTGGAAAAGCCAGAAACCATGTTTTGCATACCAGTTGTTTTAAAGTTAGCAAAGATACTATTCTTGGTATAGAAATTGTGCCTCAACTTTTAATAATGGCTATTTAACTGTTAATATTTACGTTTTTTTGCATAATTTTTAGTAAACTTGACATCATTTTGTCTATAATGTATTCTTTATGAAATTAATAAAATCGCTTGCAGTTGTTTGTTTTTTAGTAACTACTTTAACAACAGCACAAAACAAAGAGATTACTCTCGAAGAAATTTGGAATGGCACTTTTAGAACACAAGGCATGGATGCCTTGCATTCTATGAAAAACGGACAACAATATTCTGTTTTAAATTTTGATAGAGTTTCTGGTTCTACAAGTATAGATGTTTACGATTATAAAACACTTCAAAAAGTAAAAACGTTAGTGAACTCTACGGATTTACAAGATTTACCTTATTTTACAAATTACACATTTAGTGCAGACGAAAATAAAATTCTTTTAGCGACAGAAGAGGAGTCCATTTTTAGACGTTCTTCTTTAGGGAAATATTATGTTTATAATACTGCCGAAAACTCTATTCACAGCATTGCCAATCATAAAATCCAAGAACCAACATTCTCGCCAGATGGCAATAAAGTAGCTTATGGTTACAATAATAATTTGTATGTAAAAGATTTAAACACAAATAAAGTTACGCAGTTAACAACCGATGGTGTTAAAAACAAAATAATTAATGGTATTACAGATTGGGTTTATGAAGAAGAATTTGCCTTTGTACGCGCTTTTGAGTGGAATGCAGACAGTGATAAAATTGGATTTATTAGATTTGACGAAACTCACGTGCCAGAGTTTTCAATGGATGTGTATGGCAAAAATTTATACCAAACACAAACAGTTTTTAAATATCCTAAAGCTGGTGAGAAAAACGCAATAGTGTCACTTCATGTTTTCGATTTACGTAAAGGGAAGCTAGAAGATATAAATGTTAGTAAAACATACAACGATTTTTATATTCCAAGAATAAAATGGACTAACAATCCTGATGTTTTGAGTGCTCAATTTATGAATAGACACCAAAACGAATTGGATTTATGGATGATTAATACCAGAACAAATTCTACAGATTTAATAGTAGAAGAAAGAGACAAAGCGTATGTTGACGTTACAGATAATTTAACGTTTTTAAAAGATAACAGTTTTATATGGACTAGCGAAAAAGATGGTTTTAACCATATTTACCATTATGATAAAAACGGAAAATTAATAAATCAAATCACCAAAGGCAATTGGGAAGTGACTGATTATTATGGTTTTGATGAAAAAGCAGGTAGAATTTATTATCAATCTGTAGAAAATGGATCTATAAACAGAGACGTGTATTCTATTAAATTAAACGGAACAGATAAAAAACGGCTAACTAGCAAAACAGGAACTAATAATGCGTCTTTTAGTGCAGATTTTACATATTTTATAAACACCTACTCAAGCTCTACAACGCCCTACACTTACACTTTAAACAATTCTAAAACAGGCGAAGTAATAAAAAATATAAAAAACAATGAGGCACTAATCACAATGCTTTCAGACTATAAACTGTCTAAAAAAGAATTTAGTACCATTAGTGTAAATGGTAACGATTTAAATATGTGGATGATTAAGCCTGCAAATTTTGATGCATCAAAAAAGTATCCATTATTTATGTATCAATATTCTGGTCCAGGATCGCAACAAGTAGCAAACAGATGGAATGGAGCCAACGATTATTGGTATCAATATCTTGCACAAAAAGGATATATTATTGCCTGTGTAGATGGCAGAGGAACAGGATTAAAAGGGGCAGAATTTAAAAAAGTAACTCAAAAAGAACTAGGTAAATACGAAGTAGAAGATCAAATTGAAGCTGCAAAATTATTAGCAAAGAGAAATTATATAGATGAAGAAAGAATAGGAATTTGGGGCTGGAGCTATGGAGGATTTATGAGTAGTAATGCTTTATTTAAAGGCAACGATGTCTTTAAAATGGCAATTGCAGTTGCTCCAGTTACAAGCTGGCGTTTTTACGATACTATTTATACAGAACGTTACATGACAACACCGCAAGAAAATGCTAGTGGTTATGATGAAAACTCACCTATAAACCATGTCGATAAATTAAAAGGCGACTTTTTATTAATACATGGTACTGCAGACGATAACGTGCATGTACAAAACACCATGCGTATGGTTGAAGCATTAATCCAAGCCGATAAACAATTTGAATGGATGATTTATCCTGATAAAAACCATGGTATTTATGGAGGAAACACTAGATTGCATTTGTATAAAAAAATGACCAATTTTATCGATAAAACACTAGGCGATAAATTAAAATGATTATAACTTATTACTTTTAAAAATTACTAACTAATAATTAATTAAATATGGAATTTAAATTTGGAGGTTCAGAAATTAACCAAAGGACTGTTTTAAGTCATCCCTCAGGACTGTTTATACTTTTTTTTACTGAAATGTGGGAACGTTTTTCTTACTATGGAATGCGAGCATTACTAGTATTATTTTTAATTACTGCAGTAACTGGAGATCCAGAAAATGGTTATGCAGCTGGTTGGGGTTGGGATCGTGCTGATGCTACTTTACTTTTTGGTTGGTATATTGGTTTAGTCTATTTGACACCTGTAATTGGAGGATATCTTGCAGATAAATTTTTAGGATTTAGAAAAGCAGTTGTTTTAGGAGCCTTTATTATGACCTTAGGGCATGCATCTATGGCTTTAGAAATATTTACAGAATATTTTTTCTATTTAGGATTAGTACTACTTATTTTAGGTAATGGTTTGTTTAAACCAAACATTTCTTCAATTGTAGGTCAGTTATATAAAGGACAAGGTAAAGAAAAAGATGCTGGTTATACTATATTCTATATGGGAATTAATGCTGGAGCCTTTTTAGGTATTTTACTTTGTGGCTATATAGGAGAAAAAATAGGATGGCATTATGGTTTTGGTTTAGCTGGAATTTTTATGTTTTTTGGAATGCTTCAATTTTATTTTGCTCAAAAAATATTTGGTCGAATAGGATTAACACCTCAAGGCACAAAAGATTTTGATGACGCTGTAGAAGATTCACTTGAAGAGTTAGGGGAAGATATTGAAGATGTTGTTGAAGAAGCTGAAAACTCCAAAGTTGTAAAAGACAGGTTGACAGTAATTGGTATTTTTGCACTGTTTACAGTATTCTTTTGGTGGGCTTTTGAGCAAGCAGGATCATCTATGACAATTTTTGCTGCAGATTACACAGACAGAGCCTTAACTGGTGACGGAGCAACTACTTTTAATATTATAAATACAATAATTACATTAGTTCCTTTGTTTGTTTTAACATGGGTTTTAGCAATGCTATTTAAACAAACCTTTAAAAAATATGCATTATCAAATATTTTTTTAGGAACTAGTTTTGCTATTATTTGGGGAATTGTAATTTGGATGCTTTATAGAGAATTTCAATCAGACTCAACGGAAGTTGCTGCTTCATGGTTCTCAGTTTTAAATTCATTATTTATAATTCTATTTGCACCTGTGTTTTCTAAGATTTGGGAAAGTAAATATAATCCTTCTGGACCTATAAAATTTGCTTTAGGCCTTATATTAGTAGGAGTTGGTTTTGCAGCATTAGCTTATGGTTCATTAGATATACCACTTGGAGCTAAAACAGCACAAGTAAGTATGATATGGTTAATACTAGCATTCTTATTACACACTTTAGGAGAACTGTGTTTATCTCCAGTAGGATTATCTTATGTTAGTAAATTAGCACCTGCAAAATTAGTAGGAATGATGTTTGGTATATGGTTTATCTCTAATTTCCTTGCTGGAGTAATTGGAGGTTGGACAGCTAGTTTTATGGACCCTATTTTAGAGGAGTCTGGTTTAACATACTTCTTTTTAATATTTACTTTAATTCCGATTGCTGCAGGTATAATTATGTTATTGCTTAACGGTACAATTAAGAAAATGATGCATGGCATTAAATAACAAACGTTAAATACATGATAAAACAGAACGCCTTTTTAAAGGCGTTTTGTTTTTTTTGTAACTTTGGTACAACAATTGTTAGAGATACACTATGAAAAACTTAATACTTACTTTATTATTTGCAGCGTTTACTGTTGGTACAGTTGCAGCGCAAGACATTAATTGGATTACGCTAGAAGAAGCTGTAAAACGCCAAAAGAAAAACCCTAAAAAAATAATGATAGATGTGTACACCAATTGGTGTGGACCTTGTAAATTATTAGATAAAAACACCTTTCAAAATAAAGATGTTGCAGACTATGTAAATAAAAATTACTACGCTGTAAAATTTAATGCCGAAGGGAATGCCGTTGTAAAATTTAAAGGCCAAACCTATAATAATCCTGGGTATAAGCCAGAATTAGCAAAACGTAGAAATACTGCTCACCAACTGTCTCGTTATTTTCAAATAAAATCCTACCCAACAATAGTGTTTTTAGACGAAAAAGCAGAGTTTATTGCACCAATTAGTGGCTACAGAAAACCTAAGCAGTTAGAGTTGTATTTAAAAATGTTTAAAAACGACGACCATAAAGCCTTAGACACACAAAATAAGTTTAACGACTATTATAAAGCCTTTACACCAGTGTTTGTAGAAAATACAAAGTAAGCTTAATAGTGTATAATAAACGCTCCCTTTTTGCTCGTGTAGTGAAAAGGGAGTTTTTGTTTGGTACAAGTTGTACTCCATCGCTTTACATAGGTTTTGTAATTACTGGCATCTGCAATTATTAGCCTAGGCTTTAAGGAATCAATCATGCGTTTTAAATTTATTTTTGGAGAGTTTCTTAATAATACATAATCTGGCTTAACAGATTTAAGAGAGTATATCCCTAGACTGTCTATAACTAATAATTTTTTATCACCTATTAGATATAAGCTTTTTAAAGAATCTTCATAAGTTCTTTTAATATGATTAGAGATTTTGTAATTAAGAATCATTTTATTGTTTTCTAAAGAATCTACACTATGAGAAATTATAAGATTGTTATTATGCTTTTCAAGTATTATACTGTGTCTGCTTTTATTCAGTATTACAAACGAATTAGTGTTAGTACTATAATTGGTAAAAACAAAAACACCTTGTAGCAATAGTATTGCAATTAGACAGTTTCTTAGTGTATGGAAATTTCGTTTAACATATAAACGTACAAGTGCTATTATAAATAAATAAGACGCAATGACATGAATAAAATCAAAAGATATATTTTGAATTAAAAATTGACTTTGATTCGAAATCCACTCAAAAAAGGAATTCATTAAGCTAATAAGGAATCCAAAAATATTAGCTAAAATTTGAGGTAGTATTTTTAGTAAAGCTAAGCTTATGATTAAAATTCCAAAAGCAAGTATAATGCCTATAAACGGAATTACTACTAGATTAGACAACCAGAATAAACCTGGGAATTGATGAAAATAATATAAACTAATTGGTATTACACCAAATTGAGCAGCCAAAGTTACCGTAAATATTTGCCATAATTTATCGATTACCCAAATTCTAAAAGAGATTAAATTATAGAGTAAAGGCTGAATAGATACTATTGCAAAAACGGCCAAATAGCTTAATTGAAAGCCAACATCAAATATAAATAATGGTTTAAATAATAATATTATAAATATTGATAACGCTAATGTATTATAAATGTTCGAGGGTCTTTTTACATGCATTCCAACAGCAACAACGCTAAACATAGTTGTTGCTCTAATAATTGAAGCTGAGGCTCCAGCGATGAGTGCATAACTCCAGAGCAATAATAAAATGAGTATTAATTTAATAATTTTTCCTTTTTTAATTTGCTCAATGGGTTTTAAAATAAAGTTGAGAATTAGTAATACAATACCAATATGTAAACCAGATACAGCTAAAATATGTATTGCTCCTGCATTTGTGTAGTGGGTTTGTACCTCTTTGCTTATATTTTGTCGTTGTCCAAGTATTAGTGCATTAATTATAGCTAACTCCTCTTTTTCAAAATTATAGTTATTAAGTTCAAAGTTTATTTGCTCTCTAAACTTATTAGCATAACCCATAAGCGTATTCACTTTTATTTTGGTTTTATATAATTCTGAGGAAGACATATAAAGTTGATTATAGATGTATTGCTTTTCTAAATACGTTTTATAGTCAAATTGGTTTGGGTTTGGAGAGGTGTTGATTTCAGTAAAGCTCTTTTTTGTAATCAATATATCATCAACTTTAAACTTTATCAAGGTGCTATCTTTGTAAACGTTGAGTAAAGATTTTCCACGAACATTTGTGTTGTCAATTTTTAGAATATCAATTACATATTTATCACTGTAAGCACTTGGTTTTAATAATTCTCTAATCTTAAAAGTGATAGTTTCTGGTTGTTTGGATTTTAGACTGAGATAGTTTTTATAATGATTATTAAAGTTTTTTTGATTATGAAAGTTAACACAAAGCACACCAACCATTATCATTGTTAAATATGCTACTAAACCAAACCAAATAGTTTTATGAAATTGTTTTTTGGCTATAAAAAAGAAAAGTAGCAAAAAGGAAAATAGTGCTACAACTAAAATTAGACTTATTGTCCAAGAAATAGAACAATAAAAGGCAATTAATATTCCTATAATTAAACAAAGTGTTAGTTTAATAACGGTAAAGTTAAGTGCCTTCATACCATGAAGATACAAATTTATTTTAGATATTTCCTACAACACACGTCGAGCTTGTACAAAGGCAAAGTACCAATATTTTTCAGAGAGATCAGAGATAATAACACCTCTACTGGTAGAAGCATGTATAAACTCTACCTTGCCTGTTCTAGAGGTAGTAACAATGCCAACATGGTTTACGTTTCGGCTATTTTTTTTAGTCGCAAAAAACAGCAAATCGCCTTCGCGTACTTCTTTTAAATCCACCCAATCACCATAACTTTTAAGCGATGTTGTACTGCGAGGCATTATTATGTTTTCTTTTTTAAAGGCAGTGTAAATTAAACCAGAGCAATCCATACCAGACTTGGTTGTACCTCCATATTTATAACGTGTGCCTTTAAATTTTTTGGCATGTTTAATAATTTTATCTGAGATGGCATGCGAACTAGCTGTAGGATACGTTGTGGTTGTTTTTGATTTGGATTGTGCTTTAATTACACGTTTGCTAGTACGCGCTTTTTTTGTAACTACACGTTTGTTTTTTGTAGATTTACATGCAGAAACAAAAATAAGTAACAGTAGGATAAGGGTTGTTTTTTTCATTATCTCGAAAATACTAAAAAATTTGAAACTTTTTGTAAATTGTAATTATGTTTAACTTACTAATGTTTCATTCTTCTACAGACGATTTATATATCTCCTATTTTTTATTAGGTATTAGCTGTTTTTTTGGGTTGTATTACTGTGTTGAAAAATGGAAAAAAACACAAAATGACGCTTCTATTTTTGAATATAATAAAACGCAAAACTTAAATCACTACACACTTAATTTTAATACTGAAGGAGTTGAAGGGAAAAAAGTGTCTAAACTCACTAAATTAATCTTGTTTAGTTTTTGTATTGTGCTAATTGTTACTCCTTTTTATGAATTTGTAGAAACATTACGACCAGAACAAGTAAATTACTATTTTTCTTGTTTAGGTATTAACACGTAACTACTTCACAGCCTCAACAATTAATTTAGCAGTGTTATCACTTGCACCTTTTCCGCCTAGTTTTTGTTCCAACTCATAGTAACTCACAAAAAATTTTGTGCGCTCAAAAGGATCTAAAATAGCATCTAGTTCTTTTTTTAAACGTTTACTATTAAAATCGTTTTGTATTAACTCGGTAACCACTTCTTTATCCATAATTAAATTAACTAAAGAGATGTATTTTAAAGTAATTATACGCTTACCTATTTGGTAAGAGAGCCAGCTGCCTTTATAACACACTACTTGTGGCACTTTAAATAACGCAGTTTCTAAAGTTGCAGTACCAGAAGTCACTAAAGCAGCAGTAGATACACTAAGCAAATCGTAAGTTTTATTATCTATAAAATGGACTTGCGATTGCTTTATAAACTGTTTATAAAACGCATAATCTTGGCTTGGAGCTCCAGCAATTACAAATTGATAGTCGTTATAATGTTTGGTAATACTAAGCATTACAGATAACATTTTTTTAATTTCTTGCTTTCTGCTTCCTGGTAATAACGCAATTATTGGTTTATTACTTAAACCATATTGGGTTCTAAATTCAAACTCATCGACTTGCGTTCTGTTAGAAATAGCATCGATTAATGGATGTCCTACAAAATGAACATCGTAATTGTATTGTTTATAAAAGTCTTTAACAAAAGGTAAGATTACATACATGGCATCTACATTCTGTTTAATTTTTTTTACTCTATTGGCTCTCGATGCCCAAACTTGTGGCGAAATATAATAATGCGTTTTAAAATTATTTTCTTTTGCCCATTTCGCAATACGTAAATTAAACCCAGAGTTGTCTATTAAAATAACAACATCTGGTACGTAAGTTTTAATATCGCTTTTGCATAAAGAAATGGCTTTAAAAATGGTATTTATATTCAATAAAACTTCGGCAAAACCCATAAAAGCTCTTTCCTTGTAATGTTTTACTAAAGTCCCTCCAACACTTTGCATAAGATCGCCTCCCCAAAATCTAAAGTCAGCATTGACGTCTTCCTTTAAAATGGATTTCATTAAGTTGGAGCCATGTAAATCTCCAGAGGCTTCGCCAGCAATAATGTAATATTTCATTTATTAGTTTTTCTTCATTTAATCTTTTAAAATGACTAGTTTTAGTTATTACTCTTTCATTTAAAATAACTTATTAATCACAAAAATTAGGGCTATAATAAAAGTCGCAATTAAAACCCCTTTTGCTTTATCTTCTTGATTTTTATTCAGAAAAAAATAAAAGACACCTAAATTTAATAAAGCGCCAAGATTAATTAGCTTATTTAGCGAATTAAATCTCATAATTTGCTCAAAAGACTCTGCAAAGCTATAACTTGAAAATATTAAAATGTACAATACGCTTCCTACTAGTGTAGATAATAAGCCAAAAAAAATTCCAATTATTACGTTTTTATTCATCGTTTAAAGTCCAAGAATTTAGTTGTTGAATACAATGGTGAGCGGTTAAATCAAATTGTACAGGAACTAGAGAAATATAGTTGTTGGCTAAAGCAAATTCATCGGTATCTTCACCATCGTCTAAATTTAAAAATTCTCCTGTTAGCCAGTAATAGTCTTTGCCCTGTGGTGTTTGTCGCTTATCAAATTTTTCTTTCCAATTTGCTTTTGCTTGTCGGCACACTTTTATGCCTTTAAGTTCTGTTTTTGTTTTATTTGGGATGTTAACGTTAAGTACAACACCTTCAGCTAAACCATTATTTAAAACATTTTCCGCAATAATTTTTACGTACGTTTTACTGGCTTCAAAATTAGCATTCCATTTATAATCCAACAAAGAGAAACCAATTGCAGGAATACCTTCAATACCAGCTTCTACAGCTGCACTCATAGTGCCAGAATATATTACATTTATGGAGGAGTTGGAGCCATGGTTAATACCAGAAACACATAAGTCTGGTCTGCGACCCATAATCTCATTAATGGCAATTTTCACACAGTCTGCTGGTGTGCCAGAGCACGTGTACTCTAAAACCGAATCGTCCTCATCAATCCTTACGCGTTCTAAATGCAGTGTAGAGTTTATGGTAATGGCATGTCCCATTCCACTTTGCGGTTTGTCTGGTGCAACAACAACAACATCTCCAAGAGTTTTCATCACGCTAATCAAAGTTCTTAGACCTGGAGCTGTAATGCCATCGTCGTTTGTAACAAGTATTAAAGGTTTTTTAGACATTAAAGTGTAAATTTAAAGCACAAAATTAATGAAATTTCATGTTAAATAGCTAATTTACTAGCTTTAACAAAAAATTAGTAGCATTAGATTTTATTGGCATGGTTTTTTCTTTAATTTAGTAACTTAAAGATTGTAATCTTTAGCAATCTTATATAATTTAGAAAATATGAAAAGGAATAATATATTATTATTGGTATTACTGTTTGCATTTGCCTCGTGTAGTTTTACCACAAATAACCAGATTGAAGGTGGAGAAACCGATAAAGATAAATTACTTGTACACGTTATTACACTAGCCTTAGAGCGTTTGCATTTTGAGCCTAAAGAAGTTAACGATGCGTTTTCCGAAGGTGTATATAAAGACTACATACAACAAGTAGATCCTTTAAAACGCTATTTTTTGAAATCTGATATAAAAGATTTCGAGGTTTATAAAGATAAAATAGACGACCAAATTAAGGAATACGACATTTCCTTTTTTAAGTTAGTACACGAGCGCTTAATAAAACGAATAGAAGAATCTAAAGCTATTTATAAAGAGGTTTTAAACACACCTTTTGATTATACTATAGATGAAGATTATAATTCAGACTACGAAAATTTAGAGTATGCTAAAAACAAAAAGCAACTTAAAGAGCGTTGGAGACAACAACTTAAGTTTTCTACCATTTCTACTTACGACGATTTAATAAAAGAGCAAAACGAAGCTAAAAAAGGCAATCAATTAGTAGAAGAAACTACAAACGATATAGAAAAAGTTAAAATTAAAACACTTGCAGAAATTGAAAAAGAAGCAAGAGAAGAAACTCTAAAATCCTTAGATGTATATTACACAGACTTTATAGACGATATGCAGCGCAAAGATTGGTTTGCTATGTATGTTAATGTTATTGTCGAAGAATTTGATCCGCATACTGCTTACTTAGCACCAAGAGATAAAGACCGTTTTGATCAACAAATGTCTGGTAAATTAGAAGGGATTGGTGCACAACTCCAAAAACGAATGGATAACATAAAAGTGGTTAAACTAATTTCTGGAGGACCAGCTTGGAGAGGCGAAGAGTTAGAGGTTAACGATGTTATTAAAAAAGTAAAACAAGAAGATGAAGACGAATCTGTGAGTATAGTTGGTATGCGAATAGACGATGCTATTAAACTCATTAAAGGACCAAAAGGAACTAAAGTGACGCTAACGGTTAAAAAAGTAGATGGTACAACAAAAGATGTTATAATTACAAGAGATATAGTTGAATTAGAAGAAACTTATGCAAAATCATCGATTGTAAAGAAAAACGAAAAAACTTATGGCATTATTAACTTACCTAAGTTTTATGTTGATTTTACAGACTATAAAAACAGAAATGCAGCCTCAGATATTAAGCTAGAAATCGAAAGATTAAAAGCTGAAGGAATGGATGGTTTAGTATTAGACTTACGTAATAATGGAGGTGGCTCTCTACAAACTGTAGTAGATATTGCAGGTTTATTTATAGAGGATGGTCCAATAGTACAAGTAAAATCTACAGGAGAACCTAAAGAAGTTTTAAAAGATAAAGACAAATCCATAATTTGGGATGGGCCTTTAGTAATTATGGTTAACGAATTATCTGCCTCAGCATCAGAAATCTTAGCTGCAGCAATGCAAGATTATAAACGAGCAATTATAATTGGTAGTAAGCAAACCTACGGAAAAGGAACAGTACAAAACGTATTGGATTTAAACCGAATGGTGCGTAATAACGAAGAAGATTTAGGCGCATTAAAACTAACCACACAAAAATTTTATAGAGTGAATGGAGGCTCTACGCAATTAGAAGGTGTAAAAAGTGATGTTGTAGTTCCTGGACGTTACAGCTTTATAGATATAGGAGAAAAAGACCAAGAAAATCCTTTACCTTGGGATAAGATAAGTCCTGTTGCTATAAATCAATGGACAAGCTATTACGATTACGATACAACTATAGCAAATAGTAAAGAGCGTATGAGCAAAAACGAACAGCTTATGCTTATAGAAAAAAATGCAAAATGGGTAAAAACGCAGATGGATGATAAATTATACTCTTTAAATTATAATACCTATAAAGCAGAGTTAAAATTAAACGAAGAAGAAGCTAAGCAGTTCGAAGCGATTTCAGATTACAAAACAAATCTCTCATTTAGTTCACTGCCTTACGAAGAGACCTTATTTAAACAAGACACAGTGTTAAAACAAAAACGAGACCGTTGGCATAAAGATTTGTCTAAAGATGTTTATATGGAAGAAGCTCTACATGTTTTAGACGATCTTAAAATGGCAGAATCTATAAAAAAAGTAGCAACCGTTAAAGATTAAACTAATAATGAGTCCTAAAACAAACTCATTAAGGCAATTAGCGCTCCAAAAATTTAAAAAAGATTTTTGGGGCGTTTTTAGTTTGGGTTTTATTGTGTTTGTAGGTGTAGTTTCAGTCTTTGCTTACGTATTTGCACCAGATAATTCACAGAATGCCAACCAAATGCATTTGTCAATTCACTCGCAAAAGCCAGGATTTAAAGCTACTATTTTAACCCTTCCTTCTAGTATAGAAAACGAACAATCGTTTATCGATAAGCTGTTTTTTGGTAAAAAAAATACAGATACAGAAATTCCTATATCTAATTATAAAGTTGAAGGTAGCCAGTTACACTACACAGAGTATGCTTCAGAAGGAATAGAAGGAATACAAAAAACCTTAGACTTAAATAGTATTAATATAACTTCTGCTGAAGCATTAATTACAACAAAAACATTTCATTTTGGTACAGATAAATACGGACGCGACGTACTAAGTAGAATTCTCGTAGGTGCACGAATTTCCTTTTTTATAGGCTTTGTAGCCGTTTTTATATCTCTAATAATTGGTGTTTTTATGGGAAGCTTAGCAGGTTATTTTGGTGGTAAAATAGACACTGTTATTATGTGGATTATTAATGTTACCTGGTCTATTCCAACATTATTGTTAGTCATTGCAATTACTTTAGCTTTAGGAAAAGGGTTTTGGCAAGTGTTTATAGCTGTAGGACTTACAATGTGGGTTGAGGTTGCTAGAGTAGTGCGAGGACAAATTATTAGTGTAAAGCAGATGCAATATGTAACTGCAGCAAAAGCATTAGGTTTTGGACACTACAGGATTATTACAAAACATATTTTACCAAATATTATGGCTCCTGTTATTGTAATTTGTGCCGCTAATTTTGCAGCAGCTATTTTAATAGAAAGCGGTTTGAGCTTTTTAGGCATTGGAGCGCAACCACCAATGGCAAGTTGGGGCGCAATGATTAAAGACCATTATAATTATATAATTTTAGGAAAACCTTATTTAGCCATTATTCCTGGCTTATGTATAATGAGTTTAGTAATGGCATTTATGCTTATTGGTAATGCCTTACGAGATGCTTTGGATGTAAAAGGATGATGTTATAAAATAGAAAACCCTTCAAATTTATGAAGGGCTTTACTACAAATTTTCATTGAATATTATAATCCAAAAGCTTCTTTTACTTTCTCCACATAATCTAATTTTTCCCAAGTAAATAATTCTACTTCTAAAGAAACATCTTCGCCATTAAGCTGAGAAAATGTTTTAGTTACAGTTTCTGGCTGTCTTCCCATGTGACCATACGCAGCAGTTTCACTATATATTGGGTTACGTAATTTTAATCTATTTTCTATAGCAGCTGGTCGCATATCGAATAGTTTTGAGACTTGTTTTGCAATTTCACCATCTGTCATATTAAAAGGGCAAGTACCATAAGTATCCACAAATATTGAGGTTGGTTCTACAACACCAATTGCATAACTTACTTGTACTAAAATTTCGTCGCAAACACCTGCTGCAACTAAGTTTTTAGCTATATGTCTTGTGGCATAAGCAGCACTTCTATCTACTTTACTTGGGTCTTTACCAGAAAAAGCACCTCCTCCATGAGCACCTTTACCTCCATAAGTATCTACAATAATTTTTCGGCCTGTTAATCCAGTATCTCCATGTGGTCCACCAATTACAAATTTCCCTGTTGGATTAATATGGTAGGTAATATCGTTGTTAAATAATACTTGTAATTGCTCAGGAAGTTTTGCAACAACTCTTGGTATTAATACCTCTACAATATCTTTTCTAATTTTAGCAAGCATTATGTCTTCAGCATCAAAATCGTCATGCTGTGTAGAAACTACAATAGCATCAATACGTTGTGGTGTATTATCGTCACTATACTCAATAGTTACTTGGCTTTTAGAGTCTGGTCGCAAATACGTAATGTCCTTATTTTCTCTGCGTAATTCTGCTAATTCTATTAAAATTTTATGCGATAAATCTAAGGCTAATGGCATAAAGTTTTCGGTTTCGCGAGTAGCATAGCCAAACATCATCCCTTGGTCACCAGCACCTTGTTCTTCTTTGGTAGCTCTATCTACACCACGATTTATATCTTCAGACTGTTCGTGGATTGCACTAAAAACACCACACGAATTTCCATCAAACATATAAGCACTTTTAGTATAACCAATTTTGTTTATAGTATCTCTCGCAATTTTTTGAACATCTAAATAAGTATTAGATTTTACTTCGCCTGCTAATACTACTTGACCTGTTGTTACTAGTGTCTCACAAGCGACTTTAGAGTCTTTGTCGAAAGCTAAAAAATTATCGATTAAAGCATCACTAATTTGATCTGCTACTTTATCTGGATGTCCTTCAGAAACACTTTCTGAGGTAAATAAATACGCCATTTTAAAAATATTTTATAATTAGGTGATTTGACGAAAACGTCCAAGGAAGTTTACACTGCCTTTAGCATTTTTTTTAATGTTATTTGTCTTAACATTAGAGGTTGCAATCAGTCAAATCTTTCCTCTTAAATTTGGTTAGGCAAAAGTAAAAAAATTAAATCGATTTAGAATTTTTTTAGCTTTTTTTATGTAATTATTTGGATATTAACTTTTTCTGTTGCAATATTTGTATTCACAAAGTTCAAACACTTACTGAAATGTTATCAAGAAAGGCGGAGAGATAGACTCTATGAAGCCTTAGCAACCCTTAAGCAATTAAGAAGGTGCTAAATTCTACTTAATTTTCGATTTATAAATCGATTATTGGATAGATAACTAAACACTAATTACTTTTCTGTAATTAGTAATTTTCTTTATAACATTTTTCTATTAAGTATGCTTCTAACGAGGCTTATTGGCTTTTGGTTTAATCATTAATTAACTCAAAAACTTAGAAAAATGAGTACACAACAATTCGCAACCAAAGCGTTGCACGCAGGACACGACGTTAGTCAAACTAATGGAACAAGAGCTGTTCCTATTTACCAAACAACATCTTATGTTTTTAACGATTCAGAACATGCAGCAAATCTCTTTTCGTTAAAAGAATTAGGTTTTATTTACACAAGATTAAATAATCCAACAAATCAAATACTACAAGATCGTTTAGCAGCTTTAGAAGGTGGTGTTGGAGCTGTTGCTTTTGCATCAGGTACAGCTGCAATTTCTACAGGATTATTAACCCTTTTAAGAGCTGGAGATCACATTGTTGCGTCTAGTAGCTTATATGGCGGAACTTATAATTTATTAAACGTAACCTTACCAAGGTTAGGCATTACTACAACTTTTGTAGATGCTTCTAATCCAGAGAACTTTGCAACTGCAGTACAAGAAAATACACGTGCCTTTTTTGTAGAATCTTTAGGAAATCCAAAATTAGATGTGTTGGATTTACAAGAAATTTCTAAACATGCAAAAGCCGCTAGAGTACCTTTTATTGTAGATAATACAGTAGCAACTCCAGCATTGTTAAACCCAATAAAACATGGTGCAAATATTGTAATCCATTCACTTACAAAATATATTGGTGGACAAGGAAACTCTCTTGGAGGTGTAATTATTGATGGCGGAAATTTTGATTGGTCTAACGGTAAGTTTCCAGAGTTTACAGAGCCATCTGCAGGTTATCATGGATTAAAATATTACGAAACTTTAGGAGCAGCTTCGTTAACGTTTAAATTAATTTTAGAAGGATTACGAGATTTTGGTGGTGCTTTAAGTCCTACAAATGCCTTTAATATTATTCAAGGTTTAGAAACTTTAGAGGTTAGAATTAAAAAACATTCTGAAAACGCATTGGCATTAGCACAATGGTTAGAAAATCAAGAAGAAGTCTCTTGGGTAAATTATCCTGGTTTAGAGAGTAATACATACCATTCACTAGCTAATAAATACCTTCCAAATGGACAAAGTGGTATTTTGACTTTTGGCGTTAAAGGTGGTTTTGAAGCTGCAAAAACTATTGCAGACCAAACTAAAGTATTTTCACTTTTAGCAAACATTGGAGATACAAAATCGCTAATAATACATCCTGCAAGTACAACACATCAACAATTAAACGAAGCGCAACAGCAAAGTGCTGGAGTTTCTCAGGATTTAATTAGGCTCTCTGTTGGTATAGAAAATATTGAAGACCTTAAAGCCGATTTAAAATCTGCATTTGCTGTGGTTAAAACTACTGTTCTTCAACATTAAAAAAGGATGTAAATGGCAACACTACATGATATAGAAATTTTAAATTATACCACTAAATCTGGTAAGGCAACGACTATAAAGTTGTCTTACCAGCTATTTGGTAGACCTTTACATACTGCTCCAATTGTTATGGTAAATCATGCCTTAACTGGTAATTCTGAAGTAACAGGAAAAAGCGGCTGGTGGAATGATTTAATTGGTAGCGATAAATGTATAGATACCAACAATTATACTGTTTTGGCTTTTAATAGTCCTGGTAATGGATTTAATTCTAAAAATAAAAATATAATACATAATTATAAAGATTTTACTGCAAGAGATGTGGCTAAATTATTTGCTCTAGCCTTGCAACAATTACAGATTAAAACACTGTTTGCACTAATTGGAGGTTCTGTTGGTGGTGGTATTTCTTGGGAACTCGCTGCATTAAAACCAAAATTAGCAGAGCATCTTATTCCTATTGCAACAGACTGGAAATCTATAGATTGGGTTATCGCAAATTGCCACATTCAAGATGTGATTTTAAACCATTCAAGTCAACCTCTTGTTGATGCAAGAATGCATGCAATGACGCTGTACAGAACACCAGAATCTCTAACTCATAAATTTAGCAGAAGCAAAAAAAATGTACATCTCTTTAATATTGAAAGCTGGTTGAATTATCATGGAAATGCATTAAATCAACGTTTTAGGCTTTCTGCTTATAAAATGATGAATCAGATATTACGTACTATAGATATTACGCATAATAGAGGTTCATTTCAGGAGGTAGCATCAAAAATTGAAGCTAATATTCATATTATCACAATTAATTCGGATTTGTTTTTTAAAGCTGAAGAAAACTGGAAAACGTATGTGGATTTAAAACTAGTGAAAGACAACGTCTCCATTTACGAAATAAAGTCCATCCATGGACATGATGCTTTTTTAATAGAATACGAACAATTATCTCAATTCTTAAAGCCAATTTTTAATATTAAAAAGAAACACATTGAAAACAATACACATCATCTTGTTCGGCATTGGTAATGTTGGCAGTACATTAATACAACAAATACTAAACACCAAAACACATTTTAAACAGCAAAATATTACTCTTAAAATAGTTATTATAACTAACTCAAAATTTGCTTTTTACGAAGAGGAAGGTGTTAACAATAGCTGGCAGAGTGATTTCAAAACCTTTTCTGTGCCATTTAAAATAGAAGATATTATTAGCCATGTAAAACAAAAACAATACAATAACTTGGTGGCTATAGATACTACTGCAAGTGCAGAATTTGTTAAAAACTATGTGCTTTTAATTAAAAATGGGTTTCATATTGTTACTGCTAATAAAATAGCGAATACTTTGCAATATGACTTTTATAAAAATTTGCGTTCAACACTAAAAAAACATAATAAGCAGTTTTTATACGAAACCAATGTTGGAGCAGCTTTACCTGTTATAGAAACTATACATTCTATTCAAAATTCTGGCGATAAAATTGAAAAAATTAAAGGTGTATTTTCAGGCTCTTTAAGCTATATATTTAATACTTTTTTTAATGAAGACATTTCATTTTCAGAAGTATTAAAAAAAGCCAAAACATTAGGTCTAACAGAGCCAGATGCAAGAGAAGATTTGTCAGGAAATGATGTTGCCAGAAAGGTGTTAATTCTTGCCAGAGAAATTGGATTAAAACTAGAGTTAAAAGATGTAGCTATTGAGTCTTTAGTGCCAAAGCATTTAAATGGTAAAACAACATTACTTCAATTTAATAAACGAATCCAAGAGTTAGATGCACCATTTAAGCTTAAAAAAGAGTCTCAACCTAAAAAATCTGTTTTAAGATACATTGGAGAATTAGATGTTTTAAACAAAACATTAGCAGTAAAATTAATTACTGTAAAAGAGAACTCAAATTTAGGAAGCCTAAATGGAACAGATAATATATTTGAAATTTTTACAGCTTCCTATAATAAGCAACCGCTTGTTATTAAAGGGTCTGGAGCAGGTAAAGTAGTGACAGCGCAAGGCGTGTTAAGCGATGTTTTAAAAGTAATAAAACACCTCAATTAGTTTGTTGTTAAGTTTTAATTAAAAGCTTTTATTTAAATATAACAATAAAGCTTACTTTTGCAAAAACAAGTATCGCATTATGAAAACATCTAAATTAGCCGAAGGATTAAAAGGGTCTGAAATTATAAAAATTGCTGGAGAAGTCAATGCTTTAAAAGCGCAAGGCGAAACCATTTATAACCAAACTATTGGAGATTTTGATGCTTCTATCTTTCCTATTCCGGAAACCTTAAAACAAGAAGTTATAGCTGCTTATAATGCCAACCAAACTAATTATCCACAAGCCAATGGAATGGACGTTTTACGCTCTAGCGTGTCTCAATATTTATCCAAAAACTTAGGGTTAGAATATAGTAAAGACGAAATTTTAATTTCTGGAGGAGCCAGACCTTTAATCTACGCTATTTATCAAACCATTTTAGATATAGACGATACTGTTTTGTATCCAGTCCCAAGTTGGAATAATGATGCTTACACGTACTTATCAAGAAACAAATCTATTATAATAGAAACTAAGTCAGAGGATAAATTTATGCCAACAGTAGAAAGCATAAAACCTCATATCGAAACAGCAAATTTAATTGCATTATGTTCGCCATTAAACCCAACAGGAACCACTTTCGATAAGCAAACCTTAACAGAGATTTCCCAATTAGTTGTACAAGAAAATAAAAGAAGAACAGCAGAACATTTAAAACCACTATATATATTATACGATCAAATTTATTGGCAATTAACTTATGGCAACACTGTACACTACAATCCAGTAGAGTTAGTGCCAGAAATGCGTGATTATACTATTTTTGTAGATGGTATTTCTAAAGCATTTGCTGCAACAGGTGTACGAGTAGGTTGGGCTTTTGGACCAGCACCTATTATTAATAAAATGAAAGCCTTATTAAGCCACATTGGAGCTTGGTCGCCAAAACCAGAGCAAATAGCAACCTCAAAATTTTTAATGCAAGACGCTAAAGTTTTAGAGTATTTAAAAGATATTAAATCCGAATTAAGTGCACGTTTAAATGCCTTTTACGAAGGGTTTAAATCGTTAGAAAACCAAGGGTTTTCAGTTAAAGCCATACAACCAGAAGCTGCTTTATATTTAACCGTTCAGTTTGATTTAATAGGAAAAACAACTGCAAACGGCAAAAAATTATCAACTATTCAAGAAGTGACTAGTTACCTCTTAACAGAAGCTAAGCTAGCGATTGTACCATTTTACGCTTTTGGGACTTCTCAAACAACAAATTGGTTTAGGCTATCTGTAGGAACCGCAAAAACTGAAGATATTTCAACCATATTTAAGCTATTACATAAGGCATTAGGCAAGTTGCAATAGAATAAAAAACTCAATACAACTAAGGTCTTAATAATTCTATTATTTTTGTGGCCTAACTAAATGTTTAAATGAGGCTACTATTTGTTTGCTGTTTCTTTTTTGGAACACTGTTTGTTTTCGGTCAAAAGGAAAATCCATTCACTTTGGATGCGAATTTTTTCTACGGAAATATTGCAGAGCACAACCAAGATATTTCACATTTAATAACAGGACACCCAACAGGTGTAATACTAAGTTATAATAAAAAAACCTTTGGTTTAGAGGGTTGGGAAAGTGACTATAATTTCCCAGATTATGGTGCTTCCTTTATATACCAAGATTTAAAAAATGAGTTTCTTGGCGATAATTATGGAGTGTATGCACATTATAATTTTTATTTTTTTAAACGGCATTTAATGTTCAGAATAGGACAAGGTTTGGCTTATAATACCAATCCTTACGATAAAGTTAGAAACTTTAGAAACAATGCGTTTGGTACACGCATACTAAGTTCAACCTATTTGATGCTTAATTATAAAGCTGAAAATATTTTTAATGGTTTTGGCTTTCAAACAGGACTGTCGCTTATACATTACTCCAATGCAAACATAAAAGCACCAAACAGTTCTATTAATAGTATAGCGTTTAATATTGGTGTAAATTATTTACTTAATGAAAGTGGTCAGCAAGAATATATTGTCAAAGAACCAGAAAAAACAAAAGAAAACGTAAAATACAATTTGGTGTTTAGAACAGGAGTCAACGAAAGCGATTTAATTAACTCTGGTCAATACGCTTTCTATATCGCTTCGGCTTATGCAGATAAACGTTTAAGCCGAAAAAGCGCCATACAAGTAGGAGCAGATGTATTTTTCTCTAACTTTTTAAAAACACAAATAAAATATAAATCGGTTGCATTTCCATTAGATAATGTGTCAGGAGACGAGGATTATAAACGCGTAGGCATATTTGTTGGACACGAGTTATTTATAAGTAAAACCTCATTAATTACACAATTAGGCTATTATGTGTATTATCCTTTCGATTTTGAAGGTCGTGTGTATAATAGAGTAGGTCTAAAACGTTATTTTGGACAAAAATGGTTTGGAGCATTAACACTAAAATCACATGCAGCAAAAGCCGAAGCTGTAGAATTTGGGATAGGAATACGATTGTAAATAACATGAAAAAACTACTATACATACTAGCAATAATAACACTCTTAGGTTGTAACTCCGAAAACGCACCAGACTGTTTCCAAAACACAGGAGATGTAATCGAAAAAGAGATTGATGTTGCAGCATTTACAAAAATCACAAGCTTTAAGGGTGTAGAATTATTTATAACACAAGGCGCAACACAACAAGTAATTGTAGAAACAGGAGAATATTTACTAGATGATATAGAAGTTAGTGTAGAAAACGGACGCTTACTTTTAAAAGACAATAACACCTGTAATTTAACTAGAGAATATGGTGTAACCAAAGTTTACGTTACCACACCAAATTTAACCGAAATAAGAAATAGTAGTACGTTAGATGTACATAGTATTGGCGTTTTAGACTTCGAAACTTTAGAATTAAAATCCGAAGATGATTCTGGAGAATTTTACAACGTAGGAAACTTTAACTTACAAGTAAACACAACCAGCTTAAAAGTAGTTATTAATAATATAACAAATACCTTTATAGCTGGCGAAACCGATAATTTACGCGTAAACCATGCCTCTGGAGATGGACGTTTTGAAGGTAGAAACCTAATTGCTAATAATGTGATTATTTATCATCGTGGTAGTAATGATATTATTGTAAATCCTCAATTATCGCTTACTGCAAATTTGGTAAGTACAGGTAATGTTATTGCAACAAATACTCCAGAAATTTTAAATATCCAAGAGCAATTTAATGGTCGTGTAATTTTTGAGTAATAGTTCTGTTAGGCGAAAAAACTCTTCAAATAAATCTTAAACAGCTTCAAGGGTTTTAAGAGATTTAAGCGATTCAAATTTTTTAAAGCTAGAGTAAGCAAAGCTTCAAATTAATTCTAAGCTGTCAATTCTCTAAACAAACTCTCTAAACTTGCATTTTTTTGGTTAAGCTGAAGAATTTTTAACTCATTATCGTGTGCGAAATCAAAAACGTGAGAACGCATGTCTTCCGATGTTTTAAAGGTGATTTCATAGATAAAATCGTGTGTATTTTTAACGTGTTTTGCGTTTGGTAACTTTAATAAAAAAGCATCTTCTACTCTATAATCAAATTCAACAATTACAATCTGTTCCTGTCCATCTCTTAAAGTGGCTAAAGATTTATTAGCAACAATTTCTCCTTTATTAATTATTATTACACGATCACACATCGCTTCAACTTCTTGCATAATGTGCGTTGATAAAAACACTGTTTTTTCCTTACCAATACGTTTTATTAAATGTCTAATATCTACTAATTGGTTAGGGTCTAAACCTGTAGTGGGTTCGTCTAAAATTAACACTTCAGGATCGTGCAATAATGCATTTGCCAATCCCACACGTTGCCTGTAGCCTTTAGAGAGTTGACCTATTTTTTTATGTGCTTCTGGAGTTAAACCAGTAAGTTCTATAACGTCGTTTACTCTCTGTTTTGTAACATTATATACTTGAGCATTAAAGCTTAAATACTCTCTAACGTATTGGTCTAAGTATAACGGATTGTGTTCCGGTAAATATCCAACACTTTGTTGCACTTGTTTAGTTTCAGTAGAAATTGAAAAATTATTGACTTTAGCTTCACCTTCTGATGGTGTAATAAAAGTGGTTAAAATTTTCATCATTGTAGATTTTCCAGCTCCATTAGGACCTAAAAAACCAACTATTTCTGGTTTTTTAACTTCAAAAGAAATAGTATTTAAAGCTTTTTGCGAGCCGTAAATTTTTGTAATATTTTCAACCTTTATAGACATATAAAAAATAATTTAATCCAAAAATAAACAAGTTAAGTTTAATAAAAACGTAAAAAAGAACACTTTACTATTTTTATTTGTTAAATATTTATTTACATTAGCAACTTATTAAATGTTCTGCATAAGCGGAAACAGAAGATGAAAACAATAAAAAATACATATTATAACTGGTACTATTTCTTTTTTAACACAAAGAGCGAGACGTTATATATGTAATTTTTATACCACATATTTTAAACTTAAGTCTCGATTTGTATCGAGACTTTTTTATTTACAACCTTTAAAGAAAAGCGAAAATAATTCTCCTGACAAAGAGAATCTAAAAACAAGAATTTGATTAAAACCGTAGCCATACAAGGAGTAAAAGGATCTTTTCACCATATAGTGTCTCAACATTTTTTTGATAAAAATATTCAGGTTAGCGAGTGCCTTAGTTTTGATGCTTCTGTAGAGCTATTATTAACTAACAAAGTCGATGCCTGTATTATGGCAATCGAAAACTCCATAGCTGGATCTATAATCCCAAATTATGCCTTAATAGATACTCATAATTTGCACGTGGTTGGAGAGCATTATTTAGATATTCAGCATAATTTAATGGCATTGCCAAACCAAAATATTGAAGAAATACAAGAAGTATATTCTCATCCTATGGCATTATTGCAGTGTAAAGAATTTTTTAAAAAACATTCTCATATTAAGCTAATTGAAGATAAAGATACAGCAGAAGTTGCGCAGAGAATACAAACTAAGCAACTTAAAAATGTTGGAGCAATTGCCAGTAAATTGGCAGCAAGTATTTTCGAATTATCGATTTTAGAAGAAAGTATTCAAACTATAAAACATAACGAAACACGTTTTGTTATTGTTAGGAAAAACGCTTCAGATAAAAAAAATAACACTATTAATAAAGCCTCTATTAAGTTCGAATTAGATCATAAAAGAGGAAGTTTAGCCACTATTTTAAACGTAATGAGCGATTGCCAATTAAATTTAACCAAAATACAATCACTACCAAAAATAGAAACCCCTTGGAAATATGCTTTTTTTGTGGATGTCACTTTTTTAAATTATGAAGATTATAAAAAAGCAGTGTCTTTAATGACAATAATGGCAACAGATTTTAAAATTTTAGGCGAATATAAAAATGCAAAATTATGATTGAAGTAGCAGACAGATTGCATAGTGTAGAGGAGTACTACTTTTCTAAAAAGCTTAAAGAAGTTAATGTGCTTAAAGCTAATGGTTTCCCTATTATTAATCTAGGTATTGGGAGTCCTGATTTGCAGCCACCAACACAAGTTATTCGTGCAATTACCGAAAGTTTAAATGCACCAAATGCACACAAATACCAAAGTTACCAAGGCTTGCCAGAGTTAAGAGAAGCGATTTCTGAATTTTATAAAGTACAATTTCACACTTATATAAATGCAGATAAAGAAGTGCTACCATTAATGGGAAGTAAGGAAGGTATTATGCACATTTCTATGGCATATTTAAATAAAGGCGATCAGGTATTAATTCCCAATCCAGGCTATCCAACATACACGTCTGTAACAAAATTAGTTGGAGCTGAACCTGTTTTTTACAATTTAGACGAAAACAACAATTGGGAACCAAACATTGAGCAATTAGAACAATTAGACCTGTCTAAAGTTAAAATTATGTGGTTAAATTATCCACACATGCCAACAGGAACTTTAGGGAATAAAACGCTGTTTAAAACCCTAATTACTTTTGCACAAAAACATAATATTTTATTAGTTAACGATAATCCTTACAGCTTTATACTTAACAATAAACCTCTAAGTATTTTTAATATTAAAGGCGCAAAAGACGTGTGTTTAGAGCTTAATTCGTTAAGCAAAACTTTTAATATGGCTGGTTGGAGAGTTGGGTTTTTATTAGGTTCGCAAGAGCATATAAATTCCATAATTAAAGTGAAAAGTAATATGGATTCTGGTATGTTTTATGGCATTCAAAAAGGTGCAATCGAAGCCTTAAAATGTTCTAAAATGTGGTATTTAAGTTTAAATAGTGTGTATGAGCAACGCAGAAAACTAATTTGGAAATTAGCCGAAGCTTTAAATTGCACTTACAACAAGGATGCTTCAGGATTATTTGTTTGGGCAAAATTACCAGCTTATTTTAAAGCAGAAGAATTTATAGATATGTTATTAAAAGAGCACAGCATATTTATAGCGCCAGGAACTGTTTTTGGATCACAAGGCGAAGGTTATGTGAGGTTTTCATTATGTGCCTCAACAGAAGATATAGAAGAAGCAATAGCAAGAGTTTAATAAATTCTTCCCTTAGGGAAGATCTTTAATATATAGATGGGAATAAATAATATATACATAATAGGAGTAGGATTAATTGGAGGAAGCTTGGCTTTAGACCTCAAACAGAAGCATCCTAATGTTACTGTTTATGGTATAGATACTAGTGAACAGCATTTAGTTGAAGCATTAGAATTACATACTATAGACGAAAAAGCAACTTTAGAAGATGTCAATAAAGCCGATTTAGTAATTTTAGCAATTCCTGTAGATTTTGCAGTGGTATTATTACCAGAAATATTAGATAAAATTTCAGATTTTGGCTTGGTTGTAGATGTAGGTTCAACAAAATTAGATATTTGTAAAGCAGTCGAAAATCATCCAAAAAGAAGAAACTTTTTAGCCATGCATCCAATAGCAGGAACAGAATTTTCAGGGCCAAAAGCAGCAACAAATAATTTATTTAACAACAAAACAAACATTATCTGCGAAGTCGAAAAAACAGCATTTAAACTACAAGAAAGCGCATTAAAATTATTTTCGAGTATTGGAATGCGTATGCGCTACATGAATCCTGAGTCGCACGACAAACACATTGCATACATGTCGCATTTATCGCACATAAGTGCATTTATGTTAGGAAAAACTGTAATTGAAAAAGAAAAAAACGAACGCGATATATTTGATATGGCAGGAAGTGGATTTGCATCGACTGTGCGATTAGCAAAAAGTTCGCCAGCCATGTGGACACCAATTTTTAAGCAAAATAAAACGAATGTAATAGAAACCTTAAATGATTACATTGCTAATTTAAAACAGTTTAAGGCTTTAATGGAACAGGATGATTTTGACGCTATTTATAGCGAAATGCAAGATACCAACCACATTAAAGAAATTTTAAAAGGAATAGAATAATTAATACAAATAATAGATTTTTCCTTTTAGGAAAATGTCTGAAATATAAAAAGGACTATGGAAAATAAAAAAGAAATGAGAACATGGTTGGACGATATGAAATTAGATCATCCATTAGTTATAGCAGGACCATGTAGTGCAGAAACCGAAGAGCAAGTATTAAAAATAGCACACGAGCTAAAAGATACAGATGTAAATTATTACAGAGCAGGTATTTGGAAACCAAGAACACGACCAGGAAATTTTGAAGGCGTTGGCGCATTAGGTTTAAAATGGTTGCAAAAAGTAAAAGCAGAAACAGGAATGAAAACCTGCACAGAAGTCGCTAATAGAAACCATGTAGAGCTATCTTTGGAGCACGATATCGATTTATTATGGATTGGAGCGCGATCTACAGTAAGTCCATTTATTATGCAAGAAATTGCAGATGCTTTAAAAGGAACCGATAAAATTGTTTTAGTTAAAAACCCTGTAAATCCAGATTTGGCTTTATGGTTAGGTGGTATAGAGAGGTTATATACTGCAGGTGTTAAAAATTTAGGAGCCATCCATAGAGGGTTTTCTACTTACGAAAAATCTAAATACAGGAACATTCCGGAATGGCAATTGGCAATTGAGTTTCAAAATAAATTTCCAGATTTACCATTAATTAACGATCCTTCACACATCACAGGAAAAAGAGATATGGTTTTTGATGTGTCGCAAACCGCTTTAGATCTTAATTTTGATGGTTTAATGATAGAAACACATACAGATCCAGACAATGCATGGAGTGATGCTGCACAACAAGTAACGCCAAAAACTTTAGTACGCATTATGCAAGATTTGCGCATTAGAAAAGAAACAGATCCTGAAGCAGAATATAATAATAATCTTAATAATTTAAGAGCTCAAATAGATGTAGTCGATAATCAAATTATTGATTTATTAGGCAAACGAATGAAGGTTGCAGATGGTATTGGAGCACTTAAAAAACAAAAAAACGTTGCAGTTTTACAAAGTAAACGTTGGAACGAGATTTTGGGTAAAATGGTATTAGAAGGAAGCGATAAAGGCTTAAGCGAAGAGTTTATTCTTAGATTGTTTAAGGCAATCCATCAAGAATCTATAAATCATCAAGAGAAAATACTTAAGCAATAATATTTGAGTTGCGAGTTAGAATAAAAAGGTTATTTTTGGCACGTCTTTTGAAAAGAAGACATTTTAATAACCTAAACTCTTAACTAAAATGAAAAAAGTATTACTATTATTAATTGCTGTTATTACAACTTCAGTTACAAGTGCACAAGTGGATCAAATTTTTAAACACAACGGAGAAGTTGTAAAAGGCGCAGTAAAGCGTGTTGAAGAATATACAGTTGTTTTTGTATATGAAGGTGAAGAAGCAGAATATACAATTGGAAAGTATGCCGTTGAAAAAATTATTCACTCTAGTGGTCGTGAGGAAGAAGTTTCAGAAAAAATAGTGATTAATAATCCTAAAGAAGATTGGGAGAAAGTGGTTATATTAGAAGACAAGTCATATATTGCTGGTTTAAAAAAAGGAGGAAATGTTAGAGGTAAAACAGGACTTATTAACTTTCAATCTGGTAATACTGGAGATCGTAAAGCAGAGAAAAAATTAAAAATTGCTGCTGCAAAATTAGGATGTCCTTTTATTTTATTAACTGCAGATAAAAGCACTGTTGGATCAAGTTCTAATGCCTTAGGAGGTTCACAAAACATCAAAAAAGGTATTGGATATAAATACAAGTAAAAAAAATAGTATAAGTATTAATAAAGACTGTCTTAAAAGGCAGTCTTTTTTTGTTGTATTGCATTTTTAAATTTTTCATCTTTGCAGTAATGACAGGATTAGTATATAAATCTACAGGAAGTTGGTACACAGTAAAAACAAATGCTGGTAAAACCTACGAGTGTCGTATAAAAGGCAAGTTTAGGCTACAAGGTATAAAAAGTACAAATCCTATTGCAGTAGGCGATTATGTAGATTTTGATCTAGACGAAGATAATAACGAAGTGCCAGTTGGTGTCATTAAGTATATCCACGACAGAAAAAACTATATTGTTAGAAAATCGGTAAACCTATCCAAACAAACACATGTTATTGCATCTAATATAGATCTTGTTTTTTTACTAGTAACTATAGATAATCCTCCAACCTTTACAAGTTTTATAGACCGTTTTTTGGTTACAGCAAAAGCTTACGGTATAAAAGCAATTTTACTATTTAATAAAATAGATACTTACACAGAAGACACTATTTTAGAAGTAAAATATTTAGCACACATATATCGTAAAATAGGTTATGAGTGTATAGAGATTTCTGCAATCACAGGACACAATATTAATAAAGTTAAAGGCTTAATGGAAGGTAAAGTGAGTATGTTTACTGGTCATTCTGGTGTTGGTAAATCTACATTAGTAAATGCTATCGAACCGCAATTAGATTTAAAAACAAAAGAAATTTCTACACAACACAGCCAAGGACAACATACCACAACATTTGCCGAAATGTTCGATCTTAGTTTTAATGCAAAAATTATAGACACACCAGGAATAAAAGGTTTTGGAATAGTAGATATGGAAAAAGAAGAAATTGGCGATTATTTTCCAGAATTTTTTGAGTTAAAACAAGACTGTAAATTTAATAACTGTTTACACCTCGAAGAACCAAAGTGTGCAGTAAAAAATGCTTTAGAAAACGACGAGATTGCAGCTTCTAGATACAAAAGCTATCTTCAAATTTTAGAAGGAGACGACCATCATTATAGAACAGATATTTGGGATAAAGAGTAGAGAAAAGTAGTTATGAAAGCAGTAATCCAAAGAGTCTCTAAAGCCAGTGTAACAATTACAGAACACAAAGTAGCGTCTATAAACAATGGATTACTAATTTTATTGGGTATTGTTGCAGAAGACACAGAAGATGATGTAAAATGGCTCTCAAATAAAATCTCCAACCTTCGTATTTTTAATGATGAAAACAAAGTGATGAATTTATCATTATTGCAATCCAAAGGCGACGCTATAATTGTAAGTCAATTTACATTACACGCAAACACAAAAAAAGGTAATAGACCAAGTTATATTAATGCCGCAAAGCCAGATGAAGCAATTCCAATATACAAGGGTTTTATTAAACAAATGGAAATTGATTTGGGTAAAAAAGTACAAACAGGAGAGTTTGGTGCAGATATGAAAGTTGAGTTACTTAACGATGGACCAGTAACTATAATAATAGATACTAAAAACAAACAGTAATACTAGTTCTTTAACTTGAAGGATAAGTAGTTTTATGGTAAATTTGTAAACTTTAAGACTAAAAAAATGAACATAGAAAACGCTCAAAAAGAAGTAGATAATTGGATTAAAGAACATGGAGTACGCTATTTTAACGAGCTAACAAACATGGCACAATTAACGGAAGAAGTTGGTGAAGTCGCAAGAATTATCGCAAGACGCTATGGAGAACAAAGCGAAAAAGAAAGTGATAAAAATAAAGATTTAGGAGAGGAATTAGCAGATGTTGTGTTTGTGGTTTTATGTTTAGCAAACCAAACAGGAATTAATCTTCAAGAGGCTTTTAATAAAAAATTAGACTTAAAAACTATACGCGATCGTAACAGACACAAAAGCAACCCAAAATTATAAGTAATGTTAACAAAATCGAACTTAAAAAAGTTATTAATAAATTCAACACTCTACTCAGGTTTATTATATGTATTATTTAACTATACAAAATATGGAAAACATGTTTTTAATTATAGAACAAAAGATAATTCATTATTAGTAGCTTTAGTAACAGGAGTAGTTTTGGCTATTTTATTCGCAATCTTGTCTCGAAAAAGAAAAGATGAGTAATATAAAAATTAATACTACTTCAATAAAACGCTCTAACGTTTCTATTACTATTACAGGCTCAAAAAGTGAGTCCAATAGATTGCTTTTACTCCAAGCGTTATATCCAGAGCTTGAGTTAAATAATATTTCTAATTCCGACGATTCAATACTAATGTCAAAGGCATTACAATCTAAGAATCAGATTATAGATATCCATCATGCAGGAACAGCAATGCGTTTTTTAACCGCTTTTTTTTCAACCCAAAACCAAAAAGAGATTACGCTAACTGGTTCCAGTCGAATGAAACAAAGACCTATTGGAATATTAGTAAACGCATTACGCGATTTAGGTGCAGACATTAGTTATATTGAAAATGAAGGCTTTCCGCCATTAAAAATTAAGGGAAAAACTCTAACCAAAAATAAAGTCGCCTTAAAAGCAAATGTGAGTAGCCAATACATTTCGGCATTATTACTTATAGCTCCACAATTAAAAAATGGCATAGAATTAACTTTACAAGGAGACATCACATCTGTTCCATACATAAATATGACTTTGGCTTTATTACAAAGTATTGGAGCGGAAACCTCATTTAAAGATAACTGCATTACAGTAAAACCATTAGAAACTAAAGGCTTAAAAACAAAAACCCTCGTAGTAGAATCCGATTGGTCATCAGCTTCCTATTATTACAGTATTGTAGCGTTATCTCCAATTGGATCGCAAATCACATTATCTTCTTATAAAATAGAAAGCCTCCAAGGCGATTCGGTTTTAGCAGAAATTTATAAACAATTTGGAGTCGAAACACAGTTTAAAAACCATACAATTTCAATTAAAAAAACAACCACAACATTTCAGGATGGAGCGATTCAATTAAATCTAAAAAACGCACCAGATATTGCTCAAACCATTGTAGTAACAGCATTTGGATTAGGACTAGCCTGTGACTTAACAGGTTTACATACTTTAAAAATAAAAGAAACAGACCGTTTAGAGGCCTTACAAACCGAAATCCAGAAATTAGGAGGTACAATAACAATTACTAATAACAGTTTACACCTTTTGGCTTCAAAAACAATGAAACAAAATATAGCTATAAATACCTATAACGATCACAGAATGGCAATGGCATTTGCACCTTTAGCATTACGTGTGCCATTAGTTATAAACGATTCAAAAGTCGTTTCTAAATCCTACCCAACATTTTGGGAAGACCTTATATCCATTGGCTTTAAAATAAATAAACAATAATAATTGCCTATTTACTTGACAACGCCTACTTTCAGATTGTATATTTGCAACTTTGCACACACTAAAATAGAATTTTTTATATGAAATTATCACACTTCCAATTTGAGTTACCAGAAGAGCTTCTAGCCGAATTTCCATCAGAAAACAGAGACGAGTCTAGGCTAATGGTTTTAAACCGAAAAGAGCAAACTATAGAACACAAACAATTTAAAGACTTAATCGAGTACTTTGATGAGGACGATGTGATGATACTTAACAATACAAAAGTATTTCCTGCACGTTTATTCGGAAACAAAGAAAAAACAGGAGCACGTATCGAAGTGTTTTTACTTAGAGAATTAAACGAAGAGCAACGCCTTTGGGACGTACTCGTAGATCCTGCTCGTAAAATAAGAATAGGAAACAAGCTATACTTTGGTGAAGACGAGAGTTTAGTGGCAGAAGTTATAGACAATACAACATCTAGAGGAAGAACATTACGCTTTTTATACGATGGATCTTACAAAGAGTTTAGAACCAAACTAAAAGAACTTGGCGAAACACCATTACCAAAATATATAAAAAGAGATGTACAGCCAGAAGACGAAGAACGTTACCAAACCATTTTTGCTAAGCACGAAGGTGCAGTAGCAGCTCCAACAGCAGGAATGCACTTCTCTAAACACCTTTTAAAACGATTAGAAATAAAAGGAGTAGATTTTGCAGAAGTTACTCTACATGTTGGACTAGGTACCTTTAATCCAGTAGAAGTAGAAGATTTGTCTAAACACAAAATGGATAGTGAAGAGGTTAGAATAGAAGAAAATACAGCCAATAGAATTAACCTTGCACTAAAAAATAAAAAGCGAATTTGTGCTGTAGGAACCACTGCAATGCGTGCAGTAGAAAGCGCTGTATCATCTAGTGGAACATTAAATACAATAGATGGTTGGACAAATAAATTTATTTTTCCTCCTTATGATTTTAGTATTGCAAACGCAATGATTACTAATTTTCATACACCAAAATCAACGTTATTAATGATGGCTTCTGCCTTTGCAGGACACGATTTTATTAAAAGAGCCTACGAAGAAGCAGTAAAAGAAAAATACAAATTTTACAGTTATGGAGATGCGATGTTAATTATCTAATTCCCATTTAAAATAGTTATCTAAGCCTCTTTTTTAGAGGCTTTTTTTTATGGCATTACCCAACTACGCTTAAGCTACGTTGCGTCGTGCTTTCACTACTCAATCTTTTTCTGCAAAAAAGGATTTCAAACAAGCCGTTCAATCACTAATGCACTTACCAGCAAACTATTCTCTAACAGTTAAAACCTATTTCCTAACCACTTTTTCATACTTTTGCAAAAACAATGGAAACAAAGAAAAAAGACATAAGAGCATTAACCAAAGAGCAACTTAGAGCGTTTTTTGAAGCAGAAGGCGACAAAGCCTTTAGAGGTAACCAAGTTTACGAATGGTTGTGGAGCAAAGGTGCACATACTTTTGAGGATATGACAAACCTCTCTAAGCAAACACGCACAATGCTAGAGGCCAATTACGTTATAAACCATATAGAGGTAGATGCTATGCAACGTAGCAACGATGGCACTATAAAAAACGCAATAAAACTACACGATGGTTTAATTGTAGAATCTGTGTTAATCCCAACAAAAACCAGAACAACAGCTTGTGTGTCTAGTCAAGTAGGTTGTAGTTTAGACTGTAGATTTTGTGCAACATCTAGATTAAAACGAATGCGCAACCTTAATCCAGACGAAATTTACGATCAAGTAGTCGCTATCGATAAACAAAGTAAGTTATACCATAATAAACCCTTAAGTAATATTGTATTTATGGGTATGGGAGAACCACTAATGAATTATAATAACGTACTCAAAGCCATAGACAAAATAACTTCGCCAGAAGGTTTAGCAATGTCACCAAAACGTATTGTAGTCTCCACCTCTGGTGTGCCTAAAATGATTAAAAAAATGGCAGACGATAATGTAAAGTTTAAGTTAGCAGTCTCATTACACTCTGCAATAGATGAGGTAAGAACCTCTATTATGCCATTTAACGACACATTTCCTTTGGCAGATTTGCGAGAGGCTTTGGTGTATTGGTACGAGAAAACAAAAAACAGAATTACTTACGAGTATGTAGTTTGGGATGGCATAAACGACAAAAAAAAGGATGTAGATGCCTTAGTAGCCTTTTGTAAATTTGCACCAAGTAAGGTAAATTTAATAGAATACAACCCAATAGACGATGGCGAATTTCAACAAGCCAATACCAAAGCATTAGATATGTATGTCTCAGTATTAGAAAAAAATAATATAACCGTAACTGTAAGACGTAGTAGAGGAAAAGATATAGATGCAGCTTGCGGACAATTAGCAAACAAAAAATAACAGAAAGTACTCATAAAATTATAAGTAAAAAAAGCGACCATTTGGTCGCTTTTTTTAAAGTTAAGTTATAATTAGTTTTTTACAAACTTAAGTGTTTTTGTACCATTACCAGTACTCACCTTTGCAATGTAAACACCATTATTAATTGCACCTAAACTCACAGATTCTTCATTAGAATTTAAAGTTTGCGCTAAAATTTGCTTTCCTAAAATATCATACACTTCGATATTAGTAAACGCAACACTTGTAGATTCTAAGTGTAAAGAATTAGTGTTAGAATTATAGTAGTGTTTTATAGAGTTTCCAGAAAATTCATCAACACTTAATACAGCTTGCACACTTAATTCAAATAATAATAAAATTCCACTATTTGCAGCAGGAGTAGTCGCTCGTATTGCAAAGTAAAAATCTCCATCAGTAGTTGGAGTATAAGTTACAGAACTAGAATAGGCATTTTGAATAAGAGTAGCTAATTCACCACTTTGAGTTATATTGTTATAAGTACCTAATACAGTTTGTGAAGCAGCTGCAGCAGATGGAGTATCAGTAACAACAATATCAAAGGATTCCATTGCAGCAGGAGCAGGATTGTTAAAAACATTATAAATCACATTAAAAGTGTATTCTCCACCTGTAACACCATTAAATACTGGTAAAAATAACCAGTCATCCTTTTCAATGTTAGCAGCTTGAGGGAAAATTAGACCTACAGCATCATTTGTAAAATCGCCATCAAAATCATTACCATTATTGTAGCCCCAAGTTGTTGCGTCTGCATTAGCATCCTCAATTGTATAACAAGCAATTAAAGGGTTAATATCGGCAAAGTCATAAGTGTAAGGGCTAGTTGTGCTACAATCTACAGGAGTTTCTGTTAAAGTAAAATCAAATCCAGCATCACTCCAAGTATCATCGAAAGCAAAAATGTAAGTCACACCAGTTTCAACAGCAAATGTAACCTCCGATAAATAATTTTGTACTCCAGCAGAGGGATCAACATCATCATTACCTGCAAGACAGGTTAATGCACCACAAGTTCCTGTGTAAACATGTAATCGTGTATCTCCTCCAGCATTAACTGCTAAATCAGTAGTAATATTAGCAATACCATCTACTGTAGCTGTAAAAGAGAACCACTCTGCAGCTGTTTCTACTTCAGCTTCGTTTGCTGCACATTCTGGTAAGGGTACTTCTGTGCCATCTACCATTGCTACAGTAGTTGTTCCTGCAGTGACAGCTTGTGCAGTAGCACAGGTTTGCTGCGCATAAGTGCCAATACAAAATGCAAGGCAAGTAATTAGTAAAGTAATTTTTTTCATAATTAAGGGTTTTAAATAGATTAATAGACTTAAATTTAATAAAAATTTGCTGTCCTAAAGAAGTTTTAGGTATTATTTATGTTTTCTAACGCTATATTATTCCATATTTTTGTAGCAATACACCATTTTGAAAATAACCGAAAAAATAAAACAGCCTATAGACTATGAGATGGAACTTTTTGAGAAAAAGTTTCTATTATCTATGTCTTCTAAAGTTGCATTGCTCAACAGGATTACACATTATATAGTAAATCGTAAAGGGAAGCAAATGCGACCAATGTTCGTGTTTTTAGTAGCTAAGATGGTTAATAATGGAGAGGTTGCTGAGCGTACCTATCGAGGCGCATCTGTAATCGAGTTAATTCATACAGCAACATTGGTACACGACGATGTTGTGGACGATAGTAACAGGCGTCGTGGGTTTTTCTCAATAAATGCATTATGGAAAAACAAAATTGCAGTACTCATTGGCGATTTTTTGCTCTCTAAAGGCTTACTTCTCTCTATAGATAACAATGATTTTGATTTGCTGAAAATTATTTCGGTTGCAGTTAGAGAAATGAGTGAAGGCGAATTACTTCAAATTGAAAAAGCTCGAAAACTAGATATTACAGAAACTATTTATTACGAAATTATAAGACAAAAAACAGCGACTTTAATTGCAGCTTGTTGTAGTCTTGGTGCAGCGTCTGTAAAGCCAAACACCGAAACTGTAGAAACTATGAGGCATTTTGGAGAGCTTATTGGCATGGCATTTCAAATTAAAGATGATTTGTTTGATTATGGTACACAAAGCATAGGCAAACCAACAGGTATTGATATAAAAGAACAAAAAATGACATTGCCTTTAATTTACGTACTTAACACTGTGTCTAAAAAAGATAAGAAATGGCTAATCAACTCTATAAAAAATCATAATAAAGATAAAAAACGAGTTAATGAGGTGATTGCCTTTGTAAAACAAAATGGAGGTTTGGAATATGCTGTAAACAAAATGAAAGCATTTCAAAAAGAAGCATTTGAGATCTTATTTACTTTCCCAAAATCTGAATATAGAGATGCTTTAGAGCTTATGGTTAATTATGTTATAGATAGAAATAAATAAAAAATGCCATATAATTTCAATAATAACCTTCAATAAACAGCTCTAAAGTACTGTTGTTTTCTTTGTCTCAAAATCGTTTTGTAATAAACTAAATGAGAGGCTTTTTTATTTTTATTCCTTTACAGATTATCTTACTTTTATAGACTTCAAAAAAAATAAAACTTTGATTTCAAAATCTACAATAGACCAAGTGTTTGAAACCTCTCGAGTAGAAGAGGTGATTGGCGATTTTGTACAATTAAAAAAGTCGGGCAGTAGTTTTAAAGGTTTAAGTCCTTTTAGCGAAGAGCGTACACCAAGTTTTATGGTATCTCCTGTTAAGCAAATCTGGAAGGATTTTAGCACAGGAAAAGGAGGTAATGCTGTTGCGTTTTTAATGGAGCACGAACATTTTACCTATCCTGAAGCCATAAAATATTTAGCAAAAAAATACAATATTGAAATTGAAGAAACAGAGCAATCTAACGAGCAAAAATTAGAAGCTAGTAAACGCGAAAGTTTGTATTTGGTTAGTGAATATGCAAGCCAATATTTTCAGAATATACTCCACAAAACAGACCAAGGCAAGGCCATTGGGCTAAGCTATTTTAAAGAGCGTGGTTTTACTTTAGAAACGATTAAGAAATTTAATTTAGGTTACGCCTTAGACGAGTGGCAAGCCTTTACAGACGAAGCCTTAAAAAAAGGCTATAAACTAGAGTTTTTAGCCGAAACAGGACTTACCATAGTCAAAGACGATAAACGGTTTGACCGTTTTAAAGGTCGAGTTTTATTCCCAATCCAAAGTATGAGTGGACGGGTTTTAGGCTTTGGAGGTCGTATTTTAACCAACGATAAAAAAGCAGCCAAATACCTTAACTCACCAGAGAGTGATTTATACCATAAAAGTAAGGTGCTTTATGGTATATATCATGCGAAACAAAGCATAGCAAAAGAAGATAACTGTTATTTAGTTGAGGGCTATACAGATGTTATACAATTTCATCAAACAGGAGTAAAAAACGTAGTGTCCTCCTCTGGGACAGCATTAACTAGCGATCAAATACGGTTAATTAACAGGCTAACAAAAAATATTACTGTGCTTTTTGATGGTGATGCTGCAGGACTGCGAGCCTCTTTAAGAGGTATCGATTTAATATTGGAACAAGGTATGAATGTAAAAATTTGTACCTTTCCTGAAGGTGAAGATCCAGATAGTTTTGCAAAACAAAACACATTACAAGAGCTTAGTTTGTATTTAAATGAAAAAGCTCAAGATTTTATACAGTTTAAAGCTTCTGTATTATACGAAGAGTCTAAAAACGATCCTATAAAAAAGGCTGAAACCGTTAGAGATATTATAGAAAGTATCTCTAAAATACCAGATAGAATTAAACAAGAAATTTATATCCAAGAATGTGCTAGAATTATGGATATAAGCGAAGCTGTTTTGTTTAGTTCCTTAGCTCAAATAAGTAAAAAAGAAGCAAAAGAAGCCTCTAAAAAAGACAATAGACAAGAGCCATTTCAGGTAATTAAACATCAACAACCTGTTAAAAAAGTTGATATTCAATATGTTTTAGAACGAAAAATTATTGAAATTTTATTACTCTACGGAAACAAAACCGAAGATTTTGAAGATTTAGTTTTAAAAGAAAACGAGCAAGGAGAATTAACCTTAGAGCCTGTAGTTCACAAAGCTAAAGTATTTGAAAAAATATACTTGGATTTGCAAGAAGACGAGATGGAGTTTACCAACACACAGTTTAAAAACTTATACTACATAATTATAGATACTTTAAATCAAAATCCAGACTTTGCAATAGAACAATTTGTAAACACTGTAGATATTGAAGTTGCCAATGAAATTACTTCTATAATAATGGACGATGAGCGTTACACTTTAGACAATTGGGAAAGCAAAAATATTTTTCCTAAAAGTAAAGAAACTACAATTCCGCAATTAGTAAACGAAACTATTCTTAGTTTACGTTGCTTTTTAATAGACCAAAAAGTTTTAGGTTTTCAAGAAGAAACATTAGCCAATAGAACAGAAGTTAACAGTTCTATTTTACAAGAAGTTAAAGATTACTCTAGTTTAAAAATGTTATTGTCTAGAAAATTAAGTCGCGTGTTGTAATCCACTAGCTGTTTTGGCTTTTTCTACCAAATCTACCAGATTAGAAACATTAAGTTTTTTCATTAAACGCGCTTTATAAGTACTAACTGTTTTTTCATTAATATCGAGTTCAATTGCAATTTCCTTATTCTTTTTACCAGAAGATAATAGTTTAAGAACTTCAATTTCTCTAACAGAAAGTTTTTTGTAAAAACCATCAGATTTTTTCCCTGTTCCGCTTTTTTTAATGTTTTGAGTTATTACAGGGCTTAAATAGGTGTTTCCTTGAGTTACTTGTTCAATCGCTTCTTTTAAGGTTATAACACTAGAGTTTTTGCTTAAATAACCATCTGCACCAAGCTTAATTGCGGTTATAGCATAAACTTCTTCGGGTTGAGAACTAAAGAAAATAACTTTTATTTTTGGGAATTCACGTTTTAAACGCCTTAATGCGGTTAAACCATTAAGTTTCGGCAAATCAACTTCAGTTAGAATAACGTCAACAGAATAATTTTTTAAATAGTTAAAAATATCTTCTCCGTTATCTACACTTGCTTTGATTTGAATGGTCTTGGAATTTGAAAATACAAATTCTAAACCCTTTCTGACAATGGGATGGTTGTCAACCAATAAGAGTGTAATCATAATCTTTTTTTGATTAGAAATGTCATGATATTACCTGAGGAAAGTAATAAGAATGTTGATAATAGCGTTGCAAATATAGTTATTTATTGCAATATATTTACAATTTATTTAATTTCTTTAGGGATTTCACAAATAGGAATAGGGATCATTTTGTGTTTATTGTTTCGATTATAGCGCTCAAAAATCTCAAAAACTTCTTTTTTTCGACCGTCAAAATCGCTAGATTTTTTACCTAAATCCTTCATTTTCATAGCCCATTCTAATTCTGGGTATGAAGCACCAATTTGGTCTTCGTCACTTCTTGCGTCACCAAAAAGGCCATCGCTTGGCGCAGCTTTCATTATAGAATTTGGTACATTTAAAAAGTCTCCAATAGCATATACTTCAGATTTCATTAAATCTGCAATCGGACTTAAATCGACTCCACCATCGCCATATTTAGTATAAAAACCAACACCAAAATCTTCAACTTTATTTCCTGTTCCTGCAACTAATAAACCATGTAAACCTGCATGATAATACAAAGTTGTCATTCGTAATCTCGCTCTTGTGTTAGCTAATGCCATATCTACAACAGCTTGTTTCCCTTCTAAAGTGACTTCGGTTTTAAATTCTTCAAAAACAGGAGTTAAGTCTGTTACTGTACTGTTTACATTTTTATAATTAGCTTTTAACCATTTTATATGCTCTTGGCCACGACTTACATGGCTTTCTGCTTGATGAATAGGCATTTCTATACAAAACACATCTAAACCTGTTTTAGCGCATAAGGTTGAGGTAACAGCAGAATCTATTCCGCCAGAAATACCTACAACAAAACCATTAACTTTTGCGTTAGTAGCATAATCTTTTAGCCAATTAACAATGTGGTTTACTACCTTTTCTGTTTGCATAATGTGATGAATTTTAAACAAAGAATACTACCTTTGCAAAGCAAAAATAAACCAAACAGTGTTGTAATAAAAATTAACTGTATTAAGTTTAAATGAAAAAATGTATTCTTCTTTTTAGTCTCCTAGTTGTAGTGTTTTCTTGCGAAAATAACACAAATAACGAATCTGAAATAAGCAAAATCCCTATAGATTTTGATGTTGAGCGTTTTGATATTGCTTTTGCAGAAACAGAAGCTACTGGTTTAAAGCGTTTAAAAGAAGCCTATCCGTTTATGTTTCCTGTTAAATATCCAGACTCTTTTTGGTTAGAACGAATTAACGATACCTTACAACAAGAACTCTCTGCGGAAACAAAAAAGGCTTTTCAGGATTTTAAAAGTACTAAAACCGAAATCACTAAACTATTTCAGCATTTAAAATATTATTACCCAGAATTTAAAACACCTCGTGTGGTTACAACTACCTCTTCTGTAGATTATAGAAATAAAGTGATTGTAACAGATTCTATTATATTTATTGCTTTAGACACGTATTTAGGGACAGATCATAAGTTTTACGAAACGCTACAAGCGTATATTAAGGCAGATATGAAAAAGGAGCAGATTGTTGTTGATTTGGCAGAGGCTTACGCAAATAAATACAGTTTTAAAACGCAAAGTAAAACCTTGTTAGATGAGATGATTACAACAGGAAAAAAGCTGTATTTTAAAGACGTTATGCTTCCTTTTAAAACAGATGCCGAAAAAATAGGCTATACCTCAGAGCAATTAGAATGGGCAAAAGCTAACGAAAGTTATATTTGGCGTTATTTTGTAGATAGAGAGCTGCTTTTTGATACAGATGCTAAATTACCAAGCCGTTTTATTATAAATGCTCCATTTTCTAAATTTTATTTAGAAGATGTAGATACAGAATCTCCTGGTAAAATAGGTCAATATATTGGTTGGCAAATAGTTAGGAGTTATATGAAGCATAACGACGTGTCTTTTAAAGACATGCTGAATAAAAGCGCAGAAGATATATTTAATAAATCAAAATTTAAACCACGTAAATAATGGCAAATATAAAATCTAAAATACAGTTAAATGTAGAACTAGATGAGAACAGAGTTCCAGAAAAATTAAACTGGACTGCAGAAGATGGTGGCATTACAAATGCTGAAGCTAAAGCAATAATGCTTTCGGTTTGGGATAGCAATGCGCAAGAAAGTTTGCGTATAGATTTATGGACAAAAGATATGCCTGTAGATGAAATGAAGGTCTTTTTTCACCAAACTCTTGTCGCAATGTCTAATACGTTTCATAGAGCTACGCAAGACGAAAAAATGACTGCAACAATGAAGGATTTTTGCGATTATTTTGCCGAAAAATTAGAACTTAAAAAGTAATTACTCTACTAGAAATTTCGTTTTTAAACTCAGTCCATTTTTGGTTTCAATACCTAAAATATATAATCCAGAAGCTAAATCTAATGGGAGTAGTGTTCTATTTTGCAAAGTTTGAGTGTTGTTAAACACAGATTTTCCTGTAATATCAATAATATTAATCTTTACAGCTTCAAAAGTATTGGAGCTTAACAGCGTAATATTATCGCTTATTGGATTTTTTTCTATTGAGATAATTTCATCTAAAAACGCATCTACATGTAATGTTTCTGGTATAATTTCGGCTAAAGCAAAAGCAACATTGCCTTGGGTTAGAGTGACATGAGGCTCGTTATCATCTGGCATATACCAATTCTCGAAAGGTGTAGTATTTGTAGTAGTTAGTGAATTGGTGGTTACATTATTTGGTGTGTGAAACCAGTTAATTTGATTGTTTGTAATATCTAAAGCCATACCACTTACACTAGGAATAAAATTAAAATAGTTGGTTTGTAAGTTGTTTAAAAAATCGCCAACTAAGCCAGTGGTATCAAAATCTTCGGTTAAAGCTTCTAGATCAAACAATCCACCAGAAGCAGCATCTATACCATTACTATAATTATACGCTCTTGAGTTTGCACTACTTGAGACATCAAATGCTGGAACATACCAAGCAAAATCAATGTAAACATAACTTGCTTCTGCTGTGAGAGTTGCACTTGGAGTAAAATTAACTCTTAATGTAGCATCTGTACCTGTAGCCACATTAAATGTGGTATTTAATATTTGGCGACCTGGCGTTAAATTTATACCATTAACATCTGGGTAACGAGCATTAATTCCGCTACCATTTATTATAGCTACATTTCTGGTATCTTCGGGGAAACCAGAAGCTGTTAATGTATTAAGTTTATAAAAAAATATATTTTTAAAAGGATGCGCTTGTGGTAGTGTTAAGTTGGAATCAAACTCAACTTCTTGAGAGTTATTGCTCACAAAATGTGCTTCTAATTGATCGGTAAGCATTTGGCGACCTGCATTAGATTTTAGCATACCATTAATAACAGGTTGTAATTCTTCTACATTTTGATTACCTATAAAAAAGAAATCATTTAAACCATAAGCCAAGTAATTAAATTGATGCTGAAAACCAATAGGAACATTAGCACCATGATGTGGAGAATCGAACGAAATCCATAATCGTGTATCGTGACTTAACGATTCACTTTCCATATAATTTAATGCAAAACGAGAGATTAATCCTCCCATACTTGGTCCAATAACCACATTGGGTTCAGAACCAATTTTTTGTGTATTAATTAGCGTAATTAAATCTACAAGTAGCATCGCATTACGCTCTATAAAATCAACTCCACCATCTACAAACGTATTGTCTGCTGCTCTTGTGTATTCTGGGAAATTTAAAATGATTACATCAAAACCTTCTGTTCTTACTAAATCTCCAAGGTTAGACGTTGTGCCATTGTCTTCGAAATTTAGCAACTCGTAAATGCCTGTAATATCTCTGCCGTCGTTTGGATCAAACCCATCGACTAAAAAAATAGGTTTGTCTAGTATATTATCGTCGCTTAAAAATATCTCGTATTCTCCAGTTCCTGGATGCGAAACTGCTTCGCCATACATCGATAAATCAGTAATAGTAGTAGCGGTTATGGTGTTAATCGTTCTGTTATATAAAGTATGTAAGTCACTATTCGAATATTTAATGGTTATAGTCGATTTGCGTAATAAGAGTTCGCCAGAATCTAATTCTATTTTAAATTGTAAAGTTTTTTTTCCAGGTAAATTGTACTGTATTGCAATATTTTCATTTAATGCTATGGTTTTAAAACCTAATCCATCGTTAAAATCTACACTTATATTCTGAATGGTTTTACCTGTGGTATTGTAAATATTTTCAGTAGATAATGTATAGTTTGCGTTTAATCCTTTGTGTTTGTTTTTTATAGCTGAAGCAATTGCGATAGAATTTAAATTGAAAACTGAAGCATTTGAATTGGTTCTTAAAAGATAACCTTCATGATCTTGAGTGATAGTGTTATTCTGAAACGCTTCAGGTTTAATAGTTTCATAATCACTAATTAAAATAGCTAAAGGAATAGTGGATGATAAATAGTTTTCTTTTTCTAAATTTTTTAAAGTCTGTAAAGGCAGTAAGCGTTGCGCTAAGTCACTTTGCGAAATCGATTTGTAAGCTTGGTAAAACCTATAATTATTAATTGCAGATTCATTATAAGCATTAAGGTCCACTAAAGGAGACTTTTGAAGTAGTATAGAGGTTTCCATACCAGAAGTATCAAACTTTGATAAAATATGTTTTTTGTTTTGAGAATTTGCAAAAAGTGCAACCTGTAAGACTAATAAGAGTAGAAGTTTTTTCATAGATAACATAAACCTTAATTAAGGAGTTTAAGGTAGTAATTTTTTACGAAAAGAGATATTGTGTTAAAATCTGCGAGTTAAAAACATAAAAAAAGGCTAACTAAAAATTACTTTCAGTTAGCCTTAAGTTTTTATTTAATGGTTGTTATTCTCCTAAAAAAGGATATCTGTAATCTACAGGAGTTACAAATGTTTCTTTAATCATTCTTGGAGAAACCCAACGTAAGAGGTTTAAAGCACTACCAGCTTTATCGTTTGTTCCAGATGCTCTTGCACCTCCAAAAGGTTGTTGGCCAACAACAGCTCCTGTTGGTTTGTCGTTAATATAAAAGTTTCCTGCACTATTTTGTAATGCTTTAGTCGCTTCGATTATAGCGTATCTGTCTTTAGATATTATTGCTCCTGTTAAGGCGTAATCACTAGTTTCGTCAACTAATTTTAGTGTTTCAGAAAATTTATCTTCATCATATACATAAATAGTAACAACAGGACCAAATAACTCAGTACACATTGTTTCGTATTTAGGACTAGTGGTTACAATTACGGTTGGCTCAATAAAGTATCCTTTAGATTTATCGTAATTTCCACCTACAATAACTTCAGCATCACTATCTTTTTTTGCTTGATCAATGTAAGAGGCTAATTTATCGAAAGAGCCTTCGTTAATTACAGCAGTTACAAAATTACTCATGTCTTCTGGAGAACCCATTTTAAAAGACTTCACATCTTCAATTAAATGTTTTTTAACCTCATTCCAAATATTAGAAGCCACATACACTCTAGATGCAGCACTACATTTTTGACCTTGAAACTCAAAAGCACCTCTAGAAATTGCAGTAGCAACTTGTTTTGGGTTTGCTGTTTTATGAGCAACAATAAAATCTTTTCCACCAGTTTCACCTACAATTCTTGGGTAAGTTTTATAGTTTTCTATATTGTTTCCAATCTGTTTCCATAAGTTTTGAAACACAGGAGTAGAACCTGTATAATGTAATCCAGAAAAATGAGGATTAGCCATTACAGTATCTGTTATCATTCCAGGATTTCCAAAAACAACATTAATAACACCAGCTGGTACACCAGCTTCTTCAAATACATCCATAATTACTTTTGCAGAATATATTTGGTTGTTACTAGGCTTCCAAACAACAACATTTCCCATCATAGCCATACATGCAGGTAAGTTACCAGCAATCGCAGTAAAGTTAAATGGTGTTACAGCATAAGTAAATCCTTCTAATGGTCTATATTCTACTCTATTCCATGCATCACTAGTACTTTCTGGTTGTTCATGGTAAATATCTGTCATAAACTGTACGTTAAAACGTAAAAAATCAATGAGCTCGCAAGCTGCATCAATTTCTGCTTGGTGTATAGTTTTAGACTGTGCAATCATAGTCGCAGCATTTATTTTTGCTCTATATGGACCAGCAATTAGCTCAGCAGCTTTTAAAAATATACCTGCTCTGTGCTCCCAAGGTGTTTCGGCCCAGTTTTTTCTAGCCTCTAAAGCTGTTGCGATAGCCTCTTCCACATTAGATTTATCTGCTAAATGGTAAGCGCCTACAACATGTTTATGATCGTGAGGAGGAGACATTGTTCTGGTGTTTCCAGTGGTAACATCTTTACCATTAATATACATTGGGACATCTATAGTCTCATTATACATTTTTTTATAAGCTTTTAAAACTGCTTCGCGCTCTGGAGATCCAGGTGCATAACTTTTTACAGGTTCGTTTACTGCTATTGGTACATTAAAAAATCCTTTTCCCATCATTAAATGTTTTTGTGTTTCCACGAAAGTGGAAATGTATTAGTTTTTAGTTGTCAAAATTTGAGTGCAAAGGTACAAAATATTTACCTACATTTTAGACAGTCAATTCTTAAACAATTCTTATAATTTACTTATTTTTTGTAAGTTGCCAATCCTTTTTTGGACTATTTAAACTTATGTGTACTGTAACCGTTTTTAATAAAGGTAATAATGATTTTGTGCTAACGTCTAACAGAGACGAAGCTCCCAACAGAGCTGCCTTGTCTCCAGATTTTTACACGCTTAATACTACAGAATTGCTTATGCCAAAAGATGAGCAGTCTGGTGGAAGCTGGATTGGCGTGAGCGATAAAAACAGAGTAGTTTGTTTATTAAATGGTGGGTTTAAACTCCATAAACGAAAAGAAAATTATAGACTAAGCAGAGGAGTTGTAGTAACCAATTTGTTAACTATGCAAAGTATTGATGAGGCTCAAAATTATGATTATTCGAATATTGAGCCTTTTACAATAGTAGTTGTAGATTGGAATACAAGTATGAATTTTTACGAAATTGTTTGGGATGGAGAAAACGTGCATTTTATATCCTTAGGATTAGAATCTCGTATCTGGTCGTCTTCAACCTTATATACCGAAGATAAAAAACAAAAAAGACAAGACTGGTTTATTAAATTTAAAAAAGAAAAACAACTGAATGCTAAAACGCTTTTAGAGTTTCATAATACTGCAGGACAAGGTAATTTAGATTATGGTGTAATTATGGACAGAGCTTTTGTAAAAACCACAAGCATTACTCAAATTGAAAAAACTGGGTCTGTGGTTATTATGCGTTTTGAAAATTTAAATACTTCTGAAACATATTATAAAACGTTTAACCTTTCAGAAGTTATAAATGGATAATAGTAAGCAAAATACAGGTGTTATTCTAACATTAGCCTATCCAGACACTATTGTTTCGCACGCAGAAGAATGGTATTCTTCTTTACTAAAATATATAGGTATTGGTAATAAAACAAGCGTAAGAGCTGGTCATGCTGCATTGGTTTTAATAAATAAAAACACAGGAGTTTTAGAATATCATGACTTTGGTCGTTATATTACTCCAAGACCTAACGGAAGGGTTAGAGGTAGTGATACAGATGGCGAACTAAGTATTCCTTTCAAGGCGCAATTTAATAATGGAGAGATTGCCAATTTAAATGCAATTTTAAAATTTTTAGCAACGCATCCTAAGTTAACACATGGCGATGGAAAACTATTAGCATCGGTTTGTGATGTTGTGAATTATGAGGAGGCAAGAAAACACATAACCAATCAGCAAAATAGAGGTTTTATACGCTATGCGGCTTTTGTGAAATCAGGTTGTAATTGTGCACGATTTGTTACAGAGGCGTTAATCGCTTCGGTTACAGATGCTGCAATGGTTAAAAAACTAAAACACTCTAAGTGGTTTACACCAAGTACTGTAGGAAACGTTGTATTGGCAAATACCAACCCGTTTCCTTTTGAGGTTTCTGAAACCGGAGAAATTAGCGAATTTAGTGGCTCTCAAAAAAGTGAGAATCTACGTTGTTTTTTAGATAAATTAAAAGGGTATCAACCTAATTTTGTAGGAACTTTGCAGCCTAAAACTGTTTCAGGATTACATGAAAAAGCGCAATGGTTACCAGGTATTGCTGCAGGAGCTTGGTTTGAATTGTTTGAAACTTCAAAAGCTTCAGAGTATCGTTATAGACGTATTTCTCCTTATGGAAATATAGATGTTGATGCAGTATTTTCTATTAAAGAGTCAGGTTTTAATTATAAAGATGCTTACCAAATAGTGCATTATTCTAATTGTAAATTCTTCCACATTAAACAAGGAGAAGCTATTTTTAGGTTTGACAAAATTGAAAATTAGTTAATTGCAAAAGGAGCACTTAACTTAAAAGTAGGTATAGTAACATTAAACTTTTTTGTAGTTGTAAAGTTTATCATACTATAGTAACCTCGCATTGCTCCAAAAGGAGACGTTAGTAAACAACCAGAACTATACGTATGCGATTCTCCAGGTTTTAAAACGGGTTTTTTACCAATAACGCCTTCACCAGTAACAATTTCTTCATTATTAAGAGCGTCTAAAATTGTCCAATGTCTTGCATTAAGCTGCACAGAGTCTTTGCTTTGGTTTTCTATAGTAACTGTATAGCCAAAAGCAAAGTGAATTTTATAGTTTTTATAAAATGTACCTTCAAAATTAGTTTCTACCGAAATTTTAATGCCTCTTGTTACTTGTTGCACCATAGCTAAATGCTTGCTTTTTAATATTTTAATTATACAAAAATAGTAAATTAAATCTAACTGTGTTTTAATTACTAATATTTACAGAGCTTCCTTCGCCAACACCAATTAATTTATCATAGCGTGTGCCTAAATCTCTGTAATAGACGAGCACCTTATAATTGTTTTCTGTTTGCCAAAAATTTCCGCCAATTAAGCCTTCGTCTAACTTTCCTTTTTCGTCCACAACTACATATTTGTAGTTGTAAAATCCTTGTTTAAGCAATAAACTGTTTTCATAAACTCCGCGTTCATGGCTGTAAGTCATTTTATTTGTGTTGTCTATGGCATAATTGTTATAGTTTCCATAAACATATACCGATTTATCAATTGGTAATTCGTCCATTAATAAAGAAAAATGAACCCAAGCATAATCTGCTTCAATTGCAGTGTCATCTGCATCTATTACAGTCACTAAAAAATTACCATTAATGTCTGGGTTGTAAGTATAGGCTTTGTCAAACCGCTCAACGTTTGTAAATAAATAACTATGGTATAATTCTTTTAATTCAATAAATTGAACACCAGAATTAGCGACTCTTAAATCCTTATTTTCAAAAAACAAATATTCATTGCCTGCCCAAAAGGACGTTTTATTAGTGTATCTGTAAATTAACTCGCTACCTAATGTGTATTGAGGTTCTAGACCAGAAATAGCAGTGTTAAGATTATTATTTTGTACAATAACGGTTTTAATTGTTTGTTTTGGATTTGTAAATGGGTTGCCATTAGGTGTAATTGAGATGTCAACAGATTGTTTAGTAGCAATGTTCGACACGTCTCGTGAGCGTTTTATTGCAACTCCAACATTTGCTCTGTTTTCGTAAACCATAAATTTTCTGGAAAATACGAGCTCATCGTAATCGTTGTAAACCTTTATCATATAATTACCTGAAACCCTTAAACCTTTTGTTCTTTTATTAGGAATAGTTAATTTGTAATGCGAATAAATTTGATAGGTATTTAAAGAGTTTTCATAATTAATAATTCTCTGGTTATCGAAACCGTTTAAATATTCAGCTTTAACTAAGTTAGAAGGTGTCCAGTCGTAATTAAAATGCTCAATCACATAATAAAAATCTTCTTCGTCGCCATTAAGTGCATCAAATTCTAAAATAATATATTCTCCTAGTCTTAAAATAGGAAGTTGACTTTCTGGTGTATTGCCTTTAAACGTTATTGTTTTTATATATTCTGGCGGATTAACTTCTTGCACTTGCGCAAACAGTAATGATGAAAAAAGAAAGAAAACCAAAAAGTGTTTAATGTTAAATCTCATTTATAAGGGTTTTAGTGTGGTAAAGATAAACAAAATCTGTGCCTAATTGAATTGCGTTATTTAGAACAATTATAAATAGCCTTTCTGTAGGTTTTTAAAAAGATAATTACGTATTTATTCGTAAATTTGCACCGATTTTTTAGAGCATTAAAAAACTTTAAAAATTGAATCACTAAACTATTAACAAATAGATTTAAGCGTATGTCAAAAGACATTAAGATTAAAAAAGGTCTAGATATTAAATTGGTAGGTGAAGCTGAAAAAACAGTTGAACAAGCCATTTTAAGTAATTTTTGTACCATAAGACCCGAAGATTTCCATAGTGTAATTCCAAAATTAATTGCAAAAGAAGGCACAACTTTAAAAGTAGGAGATGTTGTTTTTTATGACAAATCTAACGAAGTCGTAAAGTATGTATCTCCTGTTTCCGGAACTGTTGTTGAAATAGTAAGAGGACCTAAAAGACGTGTTGATGCTATTAAAATTCAGGCAGACAAAGAGCAATCATATAAAGATTTTGGTAAATTTAATATGGATGCCGATTCCGCAACTATTAAAGCTCACTTGTTAGAGTCTGGGTGTTGGTCTTTTATTAAACAAAGGCCTTATGATGTAGTTGCGAACCCTGAAAAAGAGCCAAAAGCAATTTTTGTTTCAGGATATTCAACAGCACCTTTATCTGCAGATTTAGATTTTGTGTTACAAGGTAAAGAAGCAGAGTTACAAGCTGCAGTTTCGGCATTATCTAAATTAACAGCAGGAGATGTTCATATTAGTGTTGGGTCAAACAATTCACCACTTGCTAATATATCTAATGCTAAAATTCATAAAGTGTCTGGTCCACATCCAGCAGGAAACGTTGGAACGCAAATTAATAAAATAGAACCTGTTAATAAAGGTGAGACTGTTTGGACTGTAAATGCTCAGGATTTAGTTATAATTGGAGAGTTATTGCTTACAGGTAAGTTTAATGCAGAGCGTATTGTCGCTTTAGCAGGCTCATCTGTGAAAAAGCCAAGATATTTTAAAACAAAAATAGGAAGTGAAGTAGCCACCATAATTTATGATAATGGAGTAGATAAAGACGCTAACGATCGTATTATTTCTGGTAATGTGTTATCTGGTAAACAAGTAAAACCAGATGGAAGTTTAGGCTATTACGATACTGTAATAACTGTAATTCCTGAAGGAGACGATTATGAATTTTTTGGTTGGAACAAACCTGTTTTTAATAAAATTTCTACCTCTAGAGCTTTAACATTCTCTTGGTTAACACCAAAAAAAGAATTTGCACTTAACACAAATACAAATGGAGAGCATCGTGCTTTTGTTACAACAGGAACTTACGAGGAGGTGTTTCCTTTAGATATATACCCATTGCAAGTATTAAAGGCATGTATGTATCAGGATTTAGACGAGATGGAAGCATTAGGTATGTACGAAGTTGCACCAGAAGATTTTGCCTTAACAGAATTTGTTTGTGTCTCTAAACAGCCACACCAACAAATTATTAGAGAAGGTTTAGATTTAATGCTAAAAGAAATAGGATAAGTTATTCATTTTCTAAATCAAAAATACAAACATAGTTTTGATTAAAATGAAACCAAAAAAATAACAATAGAGTGTTTTAAACATACGAAATGAAAAATACACCATGGGTTTAAAAAGTAATTTACATAATTTAAAAGAAAAGTATAAAGGCACTAAAATGGCTCCTGCGTTTAACGCAATCCATACCTTTTTATACTTGCCAAATGAGACCACACATAATGGGACTCATATTAAAGCAGCCGACGATTTAAAGCGTACAATGAATACCGTAATTATGGCATTGGTACCTTGTTTAATTTTCGGTATTTTTAACGCAGGTTATCAACATTATGCTGCAATCGATGCTGCCAAAGGAATTGTAACAGAAGTCTCTTTGTTTGGTAACTTCCTTACTTGGGATAATTTTGTACTTGGTGCATGGACTGTGTTGCCATTAGTCATCGTATCTTATGGTGTTGGTTTATTAGTCGAGTTTATTTTCGCAGTGATAAAAGGCCACGAAGTAGAAGAAGGCTATTTAGTAACAGGAATGTTAGTACCATTAATTGTACCTGTAGATATTCCATTATGGATGCTAGCAGTAGCAGTTGTTTTTGGTGTAGTTATAGGAAAAGAAGTTTTTGGAGGTACAGGAATGAATATTCTAAATCCAGCATTAACAATACGTGCATTTTTATTCTTTGCATATCCAACATGGATGTCTGGAGATAAAGTTTGGGTACATGGAGCAACAGAATTAGCAGGAACACCAGATGCTATTTCAGGTGAAACTGTACTTGGAGCCTATGCACAAGGAAACTCATTACCAAATGTAGATCTTATGGATATGTTCTATGGGTTTATGCCAGGATCTGTTGGAGAAACTTCAAAATTATTAATCATTATTGGAGCATTATTTTTAATCTTTTCAAAGGTTGGAAGCTGGAGAATTATTGTATCTACATTAATTGGAGCCTTAACCATGGGATTAATTTTTAATGGAGTGGTTTCTGCAGGATGGATTGGAGAATCAAGTAAGTTTTTTGGATTAATGGACGTACCATTTTGGCAACATCTTATAATTGGTAGTATTTTATTTGGTGCTGTTTATATGGCAACAGACCCAGTTACAGCATCGCAAACCAATAAAGGAAAATGGATATATGGATTTTTAATTGGATTTATCTCTATAATGATTAGAGTATTTAATCCAGCTTATCCAGAAGGTGTATTCTTAGCCATTTTATTAATGAACGTATTTGCACCAACTATCGATCACTACGTGATTCAAGGAAATGTAAAACGTAGAATGAAACGTTTAAAAGTAAAAACAGCATAATTATGGCAGTTAACACAGATAAAAATTCATATACAATACTATTTGCCATAGCAATGGTTGTGGTAGTAGGTTCATTATTAGCATTTACAGCTTCGTCTTTAAAGCCAAAAATTAAAGAAAATGAACGTAAAGAAAAGCAACAGAATATTCTGTATGCAATGGGAATAAATGGTAATGAAGGTTCTGGAGATATTACCTTTATCTCTGCAGATAAAGTTGCAGATGCGTTTAAAACTAATGTTTCTGAGCAGATTGTTCTTGAAGTAAAAGACGGAAAGATTTTAAAAGAAATGACTCGAGATGAGTTTATGAATTCTAAAGATCAAGGTGCAGGAAAAGAACCTTACTTAATAGATATTAAAAAAGAGCAAACTAAAGCTAAAAATGGTGAGTCAAGATTTTTACCATTATTTAAAGGTACGCAAGACGGAAAAACAGTTTATGTTGTGCCAATTAGAGGAAAAGGACTTTGGGATGCCATTTGGGGTTATGTAGCTTTAGATAAAGATATGGTTGTTAGAGGAACCTTTTTTGATCATGCAGGAGAAACTCCTGGTTTAGGAGCCAACATAAAGCAACGTTATTTTATGGACGATTTTTATGGAGAGCGTTTATTAACTGAGGCTGGTGTGTTTAAAGGAATCACTGTAGCAAAAGGAAATAATGACCCTATTAATGAAAGAAAAGACGATCATAAAGTCGATGCAATTGCAGGATCAACAATTACAGGAGATGGTGTAACAGCAATGATTAAAAAAGATATAAAATTGTATTTACCATACTTTACCAATTTAAAAAATAATAACAACTAATATGGGACTACTTTCAAAAAAGGACGCAAAGTTAATCACAGATCCATTAGCAGATAATAACCCAATTACTATTCAAGTATTAGGTATATGTTCCGCACTAGCAATTACTGCAGAGCTTGAAGCTTCACTTGTAATGAGTATCGCAGTACTTTTTGTTATGGGTGTTGGAAATGTCGTTATTTCTTTAATGCGAAATATTATTCCTTCAAAAATTAGAATTATTGTACAACTAATTGTTGTAGCTTCTTTAGTAATTATTGTAGATCAAGTATTGAAAGCCTTTGCTTTCGAATTGAGTAAAACACTTTCAGTATTTATTGGTTTAATTATTACTAACTGTATTATTATGGGACGTTTTGAAGCTTTTGCTTTAGCCAACAAACCATGGCGATCATTTTTAGATGGGATTGGTAATGCTTTAGGCTATGCAGTAATATTAGTAATTGTTGGTTTTTTTAGAGAACTATTAGGTTCTGGAACACTTTTCGGGATTCCTGTATTAGGAGATCCAATAGGTAGTCCAGAAACAGGACCAACAGGATTATATTCTTTTGGTTACGAGAATAATGGTTTTATGTTAATGCCTCCAATGGCTTTAATAGTTGTAGGACTAATAATTTGGGTACAACGTAGTAGAAATAAAGATTTAATCGAAGATTAAAAGAGACAATAAACAGCTTTTAGACTTTAGTAAACATTCGTTTATTCAAGATAAAACTTAAAAAATAAAAAAATGATAGAGCATTTAGAGTTATTTTTCAAATCCATTTTTATCGATAATATGGTATTTGCGGTTTTCTTAGGTATGTGTTCATACTTAGCCGTATCTAAAAAAGTAGCAACTGCTGTTGGTCTTGGAGCAGCAGTAATATTTGTACTTGCAATTACAGTACCATTAAACTGGTTATTAGATCAATTTTTATTACAACCAGGAGCCTTGGCTTGGGTAGATGGAAGTTCAAACGGAGAAGGTTTTTCTGGTATGGATTTAGGGTTTCTTTCCTTTATTATGTTTATCGCTACCATTGCAACAATGGTACAATTAGTAGAAATTATAGTTGAGAAATTCTCACCTTCATTATATAATTCTCTTGGAATATTTTTACCACTTATTGCTGTAAACTGTGCCATTTTAGGTGGTTCATTATTCATGCAGTCTAGAGAAATAGAAACTTTTGGTTTAGCAGTAAATTATGGGATTTCTTCTGGTATAGGTTGGTTTTTAGCCATCTTAGCTATTGCAGCAATTAGAGAAAAAATTAGATATTCTAACGTGCCAGCACCTTTAAGAGGACTAGGTATTACATTTATCATTACTGGTTTAATGGGAATTGGATTCTTAAGTTTTGGAGGTATGTTAACAGGTGGAGATGAAGAAGGAGAACCTTCTACAGAACCAACAGCAAAAGTAGAAACAATACAAACTGAGGACGCTAAGAAATTAGCTGAAACCACTAAATTAGTTGAGTAATATGATTTTAGCAGCAGGAACATTAGGAACAGTAATAACTACAGTAGTAGCCTTTCTAGTCATAGCATTAATACTAATAAGTCTATTATTAGTTGTTAAGCAAAAATTATCACCATCAGGACCAGTAAAGATATTAATAAATGGTGAGCGTGAAATTGAAGTTGCATCAGGAGATACTTTATTATCTACTTTAGGTGGTAATAAAATATTTTTACCATCTGCTTGTGGAGGTGGTGGAACTTGTATTCAATGCGAATGTCACGTATTATCTGGTGGAGGAGAAGCGTTACCAACAGAAACGCCTCATTTTTCAAGAAAAGAATTAGCGCAAGGCGCACGTTTATCTTGCCAAGTCAAGGTAAAGCAAGACATGGAAATTACAATTCCAGAAGAAGTTTTCGGAATTAAAAAATGGGAAGCAACCGTTGTTCGTAATTATAATGTAGCTTCTTTTATTAAAGAGTTTGTAGTTGAAATCCCTGAAGATATGGGTTACAAAGCTGGTGGATATATTCAAATTGAAATTCCGGAATGTACTGTTAAGTTCGAAGATATGGACATTACAGCACATCCTGAAGAGCATGATTCGCCAGATAAGTTTCAGGCAGAATGGGATAAATTTAAGTTATGGCCTTTAGTAATGAAAAATACTGAAACTGTAGAAAGAGCTTATTCTATGGCTTCTTACCCTGCAGAAGGAAGAGAAATTATGCTTAACGTACGTATTGCAACCCCTCCTTTTGATCGAGCTAAAGGTGGTTGGATGGATGTTAATCCTGGGATTGCCTCTTCTTACATATTTAACCAAAAACCTGGAGATAAAGTTATTATTTCTGGACCTTATGGCGAATTTTTTATCAACGAATCTGATGCAGAAATGCTTTATGTTGGTGGTGGAGCAGGTATGGCACCAATGCGTTCTCACTTATATCACTTATTTAAAACCTTAAAAACTGGTAGAAAAGTAACTTATTGGTATGGTGGACGTTCTAAACGCGAATTATTTTATCTAGATCATTTTTATCAATTAGAAAAAGACTTTCCTAATTTTAAATTTTACTTAGCATTATCAGAGCCTTTAGAAGAAGATAATTGGAAAGTAAAGGAAAGTTTAGATGCTCCTGGAGATGGATTTGTAGGTTTTGTACATAACTGTGTAATTGATAATTACTTAAATCATCATGATTCTCCAGAAGACATAGAATTGTATTTCTGTGGACCTCCATTAATGAACCAAGCAGTTCAAAAAATGGGAGAAGATTTTGGAATTCCAGATGAAAATATAAGATTTGATGATTTTGGAGGATAGAAGTAAACTATAAAATTCAAAATCATATAAAGTAAAAACCAGAACATCTTGTTCTGGTTTATTTATTTATTATAGTATGCGAAAATGTAATTTAATACACTAAATCATATTTTGGCTTATCGTTTTCAAATTCGAATAATTTTGTGTAGTCCATAACATTTTTTACGCCTTCTAACTCGCAAAGACATTTAATAGCTTGGCAAAGTCCATTAAATAAAACAGATTTGTCTTTTGGGTTTTTAGGTTTTTTATGCTTCCCGTTAAGCGGAAGACTATAACCGCAACCTTTTAAAAATTCTGCTTCAATTTGTAGTAATTCTTGCGGACTATAACCATTAAAGCGCTTCCCAAAATTTTGATTTACAAGTCCAACATAGTTTAATTGTGTTGAGCCATGACAATCTGTAATATGTTTCCAACTATCGTTTCTATCTAAAATATTTCCTACTGCACAACTATTACAGTACTCAGGATGTAACTCATTAGTATGAAAAGAAATATATAGTTTTTTTAAAGCCAATTCTAAGCGAAGTGTGGTTTTCATAATGCTAAAGTTTCAATTAAGATATTAAAAAAATGGCGCATAAATAAAATAAGTTTCTTAAAATAATTATAATGCATATACGAAAGCCAAAAAATAATGCGTTAATTTAAGTATGAAAAAAGGTGTATTAATAGTGTTTATATTACTTTCTGTAGTGGTTTTAGCATATCAATTTAAACCTGTAAAAAAAATTGAAACTAAAGTTGAAGCTAGTATTGTAACTCCAAGTTTAATTAATAAAGATAGTGTAACAATTGCCTCACGTGTAAATATTCCTGAGGGTTATAAACGCGTAATTTATCCTAAAGGTAGTTTTGAGGATTACTTACGACATTATGCATTAAAACCATTTGGCAGTAAAATTATAAATTTTGATGGCTCTGCTTACTTTTGGCAAGGAGGTCATATTGGGATTTTAGAAATTCCTGTGCCTAAAAATGGGTTACAACAATGTGCAGATGCACTTATTAGAATTAGAAGCGAATACCTTTGGGAAAATAATAGAAAGGATGAGATAGGCTTTAATTTTACATCAGGAGATTATTGCTCTTGGAATAACTACGCCAAAGGATTTAGACCTAAAATTAACGGAAACAAAGTAGTCTTTAATAAAACAGCTACAGCAAATTATACTAAAGATAATTTTTACAACTATCTAAATCTAATTTATATGTATTCTGGTACTTTATCATTATATAACGAACTAAAATCTATAAATGACAGTGATTTAAAAATTGGCGATATGTTAATAAAAGGTGGAAGTCCAGGCCATATTGTTATGATTTGTGATGAGGTTGTTAATGCTAAAGGCGAAAAACTTTTCTTACTCTTCCAAGGAAATACACCAGCTCAAAGCGTGCATTTAGTTAAAAATTTAGAAGATAATGCTATTTCTCCTTGGTATCAATTAAAAAATAACATCGTAATTCCTGTCTCTAATTATACTTTCTATGATTCTAAATTTGCAAGGTTTAAATAATTTGTTACTTGCCTTTTCTTCCGCGAAAGCGAAATAAACTTTATTTTTGCAGTATGAGTAAAGCACTAACAAAACAAGAACTTCATAACTTAGCCATGAATCATGTAGGCAAAGATTTAGAGTCGCGTGGTTTTGAGTTTATAGCTATTAATAGTAAACTTAAAAGACATCCTCAATTTGTGTGTATAGATAAAAATAGTCAGTATTTTTTTGTAATTGTACGTGCAGTAATTTTACCAGAAAATCCTAATAATTACGATGTGGTTTGGATGGAATCTTTTAAAAAACATGCTTTTGAAAAAGACGCTAAAGTATTATATGCTGGTGTTGGATTAGGAAATCCAAATGGAGAGGATTTACTAATTTATTTTAATGAAGAGTATTTAATAGAATACAACGGCATCCAAGTATTAGAAACTAATCTAAACTAAAACAATAACTTTTTTTAAATGAAGAAATTATTACTTGTAACTGTAGTAGTAACACTTTTTGTGTCTTGTAAGAAAGAACCTCAAAATTTTGCAATTTCAGGGTTTGTTTTTGGAACAAATTATAGTGTTAATTATAATGGACAGGAGAATTATAAAAAAGCTTTTGACAGCATTTTTTATGAGATAAATAAATCGATGTCTAATTACGAAGCTAATTCTGATATTTCTAAAATAAACAGAAACGAAAAAGTAATAGTAGATACCCATTTTGTAACAGTTTTTAAAGCTGCTAAACAAATTTATAGAGAAACAGAAGGTGTTTTTGACCCTACAATTGGCAAGCTAGTTAATGCTTGGGATTTTGGCTCAGAAAAACAAAAAACAGCCTTAGACACACTTAAAATAGACAGTTTAAAGCACTATGTAGGTTTTAACAAATTAGGCTTAGTAAATAATGAAATTAAAAAGCGCGAAGGTGCTTATATAGATTTTAATGCTATAGCAAAAGGATATGGCGTAGATGCTATTGCCAATTTTTTAGAGTCTAAAAATAGTGCAAATTATTTAGTAGAAATAGGAGGCGAACTAAGAGCAAAAGGAATAAATACTAAAAAACAAAGCGGTTGGACAGTAGGTATTGAAAATCCAAATTTTGATGGATCACAAAGCTTAAATAAAGTACTTGTTATAAAAGATGCTGCAATGGCAACCTCTGGAACCTATAGAAAATTTAAGATAGACGACCAAGGAAATCGCTATGCACATATTATAAACACTAAAACAGGTTATCCTAGTAAGACTAATATTTTGAGCGTCTCTGTGATTGCAGAAACTTGTATGATGGCAGATGGTTACGCTACAGCATTTCAAGCTATGGGAATTGAAAAAGTAAAACAATTTTTAGAACAACACCAAGACTTAAAAGCCTATCTAATTTTTGAAAATGAAAAGCAGGAATTAGAAACTTTGAGTTTAAATGGGTTTCCAGGCTAATTATTTATAAACCACAGGAATAATTTCACCTTTAGCCAAGCAATATTTTTCTATCGCTTCCGCGGAAAGATTTGAAGTATAATCAACTTCGTCAACTTTAAAACCAATGCTTCGTAATTTATCAAAATAGTCACGACCATACACTCGTACATGATCATATTGCCCGAAGATTTTTGCACGTTCTTTTTTATCTATAATACTGTTATCTTCAAAAGTAATATCTCTTGACAAGTCCTGCGGAATTTGAAAAACACCATATCCTCCAGGTTTTAAAACTCGATATAACTCTTGCATTGCTTTCGTGTCATCAGGTATATGCTCTAAAACATGATTACATAAAATCACATCATAGCTATTATCTTTAAACGGAAGATTACAAATATCTGCTTTTACATCTGCAATTGGAGATTCTAAATCGGTTGTTGTGTAGTTAATGTTTTTTAGTTTTTTAAAGCGTTTTAAAAAACATTGCTCTGGAGCAAAGTGAAGCACTTTTTTTTCAGCAGTAAAGAAATCGGTTTCATTTTTTAAATACAACCAAAGTAATCTATGACGTTCTAAACTTAAAGTAGATGGAGATAGCACATTGTTACGTTGTTTTCCATAGCCATAAGGTAAAAAGCTTTTAAAGCTTTTACCATCAATAGGATCTGTATAGGTATTTCCTCTTAAAAAAAAGGCTAAAACAGGACGTGCTACATAGCTTAACCTTATTAGTATAGGCCTAGGAATGATATTTAGAATTAATTTGAAGAGTTGTTTAGTCACGAATTTCACGAATTTTCACGAACAGCTAAAGTACAATCCTTTTGTATTTTAAACTATCTTCTCCAAAATTTATTAGTAAGCCTAATTTTAATTTTGAAACAGCTAAATAGTTTAGTGTTTGTTTTATATGCGATGAGACTAAACAATCAATTGCCTTTAATTCAAGTACTATTTTGTTATCAATTATAAAGTCTGCTTTATATTTATGTGGCAATAAATTTCCTTTGTAAACAATTCCATATTTTTTTTCACGCGAGTAAGAAATATTATTGTCCATTAATTCTATCTCTAAAGCATCTGCATAAACTACTTCATTAAAACCTTTGCCTAATTGATTATGAACCTCCATACAAATACCTACTATTTTATAAGCTTCTTCTTTGTATATGAGATTAGACATAATTTTGTTTTTTTAGATAATGAGTATTAAAAATTGAGTGAGTAAATTAGTGAAAATTAGTGGAATTCGTGTCTAAAGAATCAAAGCCTTCTGTCTAAACGCATCCTCTTCATCACTCTCAATACCTAAAGCTTCGTATATATATGCAAACGTTGATAATAACTCTGGTTTACCATCAACAATAGCCACATCATGCTCAAAATGTGCAGAAGGTTTTCCATCTAAAGTGGTAATTGTCCAACCATCTCTATGTTGTTTAATGCGTTTTGTTCCTAAGTTAATCATTGGCTCTATGGCTACAACCATACCTTCAATAAATTTTTTGCCTCGACCACGTTTACCATAGTTTGGCATTTCTGGATCTTCGTGCATTTTTCTACCTAAACCATGACCAACCAACTCTCTTACTACACCATAACCATGATCTTCGCAGTATTTTTGAATAGCATAACCAACATCACCAACACGATTACCAACTTTAAATTCTTTAATACCAACATACAAAGACTCTTTAGTAACTTGTAGTAGTTTTTCGGTTTCAGGAGCAATTTCGCCAACAGCAAAAGTATAGGCATGGTCACCATAGAAGTCGTTTTTTATTGCGCCACAATCTATAGAAATTATATCGCCTTCAACCAAAGGAGTACTGTTTGGTATACCATGTACAACTTGCGAGTTTGGACTCATACATAATGTATTAGGAAAATCATACAAACCTAAAAACCCAGGAATTGCTCCTTGGTCTCTAATACAAGCTTCTGCAATTTTATCTAATTCTAAAGTAGTTACTCCAGGTTTAACCGCTTTTGCAACCTCTCCTAAAGTTTTAGAAACTACTAAAGCTGCCTCGCGCATTAACTCTATTTCTTCTCTTGTTTTTACTATAATCATGCTAAAAAAATATGTGCAAATATACTTAAAATAAACTGCTTTTTTCTTTTAGAAATATGACTTTTGGCAGGTTTTTAAAAAGTAATAGGTTGTATTTTTGCAATCTAAAATTAAAAAATTATGTTTTCATCAGTTAGTGCCGAAGAAGCAGTAAAAGTTATTAAATCTAATAATAGAGTTTATATTCAAGCAGCAGCAGCAGCTCCACAATCACTTATACAAGCAATGACTGCGCGTCATGAAGAATTAAGAAGTGTTGAGGTTTGCCATTTACATACAGAAGGTGATGCTCCTTATGCAAATCCAGAATTGCACGATAGTTTTCATGTAAATTCTTTTTTTATTGGAAAAAATGTAAGACATACTTTAAAAGCAGGAAACGGTTCCTACACTCCAGTTTTTTTAAGTGAATTGCCAACATTGTTTAAAAGAAATATTGTTGATCTGGATGTTGCTTTTATTCATGTTTCTGTACCTGATAAGCATGGTTATTGTTCTTTGGGTGTTTCTGTAGAAGCTACTTTGGCTGCAATTGACAATGCTACAACAGTTATTGCTCAAGTAAATAAATATATGCCAAGAACTCATGGCGCTGGAATTATTCATGTTTCTGAAATTGATTTATTTGTAGAATCTAATGAGAAATTACCAACGCATGACCTAGCACAACCTACAGAAATTGAAAATAAAATTGGTGGCTTTGTTGCTAATTTAATTGAGGACAGAAGTACGTTACAAATGGGAATTGGTAGCATACCAAACGCTGTTTTGTCTCGATTAACAAATCATAAAGATTTAGGTTTACATACCGAAATGTTTTCTGATGGTGTAATTGATTTAATTTTAAACGATGTAATTAATGGTAATTACAAAAAAATAAATAGAGGTCGAGCACTTACAACATTTTTAATGGGTTCACAAAGATTATATGATTATGTAGATGATAATCCTTTTGTAGAAATGCGTGCTGCAAATTATACAAACAATGCAGCATATATAAAACAAAACCCTAAAATGGTAGCTATAAACTCTGCAATAGAAGTAGATGTAACAGGACAGGTTTGTGCAGATTCTATTGGTGCAAATATGTATTCTGGAGTAGGAGGGCAAATGGATTTTATTAGAGGAGCTTCTTTAAGTGAAGGAGGAAAGGCAATTATTGCTTTACCATCTACCACTAAATCTGGTATTAGCAGAATTGTACCAACGTTAAAACCAGGAGCAGGAGTTGTTACAACAAGGTCTCATGTGCATTATGTTGTAACAGAATATGGAGTGGCTAATCTGTATGGAAAAACAATTAAACAGCGCGTAAAAGAGTTAGTGCGTATTGCTCATCCAGATCATAGAGAAATTATTGATAAAGCGTATTTTAAATTGATAAGTGGTTAAAAGTTAAACCAGCTTTTTTTCTTTTTTTGTTTTGGTAGTGGAGGTGTTTCTTTTGTGAGCATTTGGTACACTTCTCCCCAACCTAATATGCCACCAATATTTCTGTCGTCTATAAATAAATCAGCATGTATTTTTCGGCTTACTCCATTTGTATTTTCTTCCTCAGGAAAGCTTCTGTTTACAGCATAAAACTCAATGCCATTTTCTCTACAGAATTCTACAGCTTCGTCTAATTTAACACCATGTCTGTAAGTCCATAAAATTAAACGATGTCCATCTGCTTGTAGTCGTTTAAGAGTTTCAAAAGCAAATAATCGCTCGTCTCCAATGCCTGGATACCCATCTTCTACGATTGTACCATCAAAATCTACAGCTATTATGAGTCCTTTAGAAATATTCATTTACTAAAATAATTAAGTGTAAAAATACAATAATTATAGTAATGACTCGCGAGTCATTACCTCTGGTTTGTCTAAGCCAATCAATTTTAAAATTGTAGGAGCAATATCGCCTAAAACACCATCCTTTATGCTAGTTAAGTGGTTATCTATTAAAATTACAGGTACTGGATTTGTAGTGTGCGCAGTATTTGGCGAACCATCTGGATTAATCATTGTTTCGCAATTCCCATGATCTGCAATCAGTAATGTGGTGTAATTGTTTTCTAAGGCAGTTGTAATAATGGTTTGTGCACATTGATCGACAACTTCGCAAGCTTTTATTGCAGCTTCCATAGAGCCAGTATGACCAACCATATCTCCATTTGCAAAATTTAAACACACAAAATCAATATCTCCTTTTTCTATTTCTGGAACAAGTGCTTCGGTTAACTCATAAGCACTCATTTCTGGTTTTAAGTCGTAAGTGGCTACTTTTGGAGAATTTTTAAGTATCCTGTTTTCGCCTTTAAATGGTGCTTCTTGTCCTCCAGAAAAGAAAAAAGTAACATGAGGATATTTCTCGGTTTCTGCAATACGCAATTGTGTTTTGTTATTTTTTTCTAGGACTTCGCCTAAAGTTTCTGTTAGATTATCTTTATTAAATACAACATTTATGCCTTTGTAGTTTTCATCATAGTTAGTTAGCGTTACATAATATAAGTTTAATGTATGCATGTTTTGCTCGTGGAAATCTTGCTGTGTTAAAGCTTCAGTTAATTCACGTCCTCTATCTGTTCTAAAGTTAAAAAAGAGTACAACATCTTCTTCTTCAATAGTTGCAACAGGATTTCCATTGGCTGTTGTATGTATTATGGGTTTAATAAACTCATCTGTAATATCATTGGTATAATTTTTTCTAATACTATCTGTAACATTAGAGGTGTAATCTCCAATACCATTAACCAAAGCATCGTATGCAAGCTTTATGCGTTCCCAACGTTTATCTCTATCCATTGCATAATATCTACCAGTAACTGTTGCTAACTTTGCATTGGTTTGAAGTAGTTTGTCCTCGAGCTCTGTAATAAAACCAAAACCAGATTTAGGATCTACATCGCGACCATCTGTAAAAGCATGGACATACACGTTGTCTAATCCAAAATTATGTGTAGCATCTAGTAAAGCAAATAAATGATTGATGTGAGAGTGGACACCTCCATCACTAACTAAACCTAAAAGGTGTACTTTTTTATTATTTGTTTTAGCGTAGGTAAAAGCATCAATTAAAGTTTGTTCTGTAGCTAAAGAATTATTGTCCACAGCCAAATTAATTTTAGCCAAATCCTGATATACAATTCGACCAGCACCTAAATTCATGTGACCAACTTCGCTATTACCCATTTGACCTTCTGGCAAACCAACATGTAAACCATCTGTACGTAAGGTAGCATGAGGATATTTGGTATAAAGTGAATCTATAAAAGGTGTATTAGCGTTATCTATGGCAGATACTTTTGGGTCTGGAGACATTCCCCAACCATCAAGAATCATTAAAATGACTTTTTTATTCATATTATTAATTTTGAAAAACAAATATAAACACAAAAGTCCTGCTTTTGCAGGACTTAATGAGTCTATTATACAAGGTTATTGATTTCTATATTTTTTAATTGATTCTCTAATTTTTTCAATTCTATTGTCAGGATCAGGATGAGAGCTTTGAAACTCAGGAGTTCTATTTGGTCCTGCAGCTGCTTTTAAAATTTTCATTACCTCAATCATTTCTTCAGGATCATAGCCAGCTCTTAACATAAATCGCACACCTAAATCATCACTTTCTAGCTCGTCTCCACGACCATTTTTAAGTAATGTGTTTTGTCCAACTCCACCAATTAATCCTCCCATATCTGCACCTACAGATCCAGCAGTAGATAATCCTTGCCAAAGTTCGCTATTGGCAATACGCTCTGCAGAGTGTTTTCCTAATACATGACCAATTTCGTGTCCTAAAACTCCTGCTAATTGGTCTTCGTTTTGCAATTGTTGAAACAAAGCATAAGTGATAAAAATTTGACCTCCAGGCAATGCAAAAGCATTTACTGTATTGGGATCTGCTAATAAATGAAACTCATACTTATAAGGTGTTTCTCTAGCAATACTATTATTTACCAATTTATTTCCAACATTATCTACTAAAGCTTGGTAGCTTTCGTTTGGGTACAAACCACCATGTTGTGCAGCCATTTGATCGCGACTTTGCAAACCCATTTGGATTTCTTGTTCAACAGTCATTGAGATGGCCTGTTTTTTTCCTGTATATGGATTTATTTCTTGTGAATTAAAATATTTAAAACCGAAATATGCCGCAATAGCTAATCCAATTAATAGTCTAAATTTTAAATTACCTCTTCTCATTATTTTTAGTTACTTGTTTTCTTGATTTAAAGTTACAAAAGTTCTGGGTTAATATCTAAAATATTTTCGTTCAGATACTTATTTATAAACTCATTAGTAAATGCATTATAGCCTTTTAATTTTTCTTTTTTTAAAAGTTGGGTAAAATCGAGGTCTCGATATTGTTTTAAATAACCATTAGATAATGGCTTATAAGTATAGTGCCAAGGTTCGTATTTAAAGCCTTTTCTGTTTGGTGTGTTGGTGTAAACTAAATAAAAACCATAGGTGTTTGCATTAGCATCCATCCATTCTTTTAAAGGACAATAGACACCATTATTATTAAAATGTGAAGGCGATAATACATTGCTAGGTTGCTTCACATTAGCATCAATTATATCTAAATCTGTTCCCCAATGGTGGCGAGAAGTGCCAGGTATTGTAGAGTATTCTATTATTTTTTTTATGGCATCTGTTTCAGAAAGACCTTGGTTTATATACCTATTGTATTTGCGATTCCAAATGCGTTTTTGATGCTCAAAACCTCTGTAACTAGAGACAACATGTATCTTTATGCCTTCTTTTAAGGCTGCAGTTTTCATTTTTTCGAATGCTGTTTGTGCTTCTTTTCTAAGCGTGTAACCATTTCCAAATAATTGAGGAGAGCCTTTACCTATTAACTCTTCATAAGACAAATTTTCTTGCGAAAAGTTTAGTTGAGGTATTGCAAATACAAGTATTGTTACTGCAATTATTATAGTTGTTATTTTTTTTGTCATAATACTTTATACATTACATAATGCGTGCCAATATTTTCTATTTCAAAAGCATTTCCAATAGCTGTAAAACCGTTGTTTTTGTAAAATTTTAATGCTCCAATTCTGGCGTTAAACCAAAGCAATTCTATTTTTCTTTTTTTTAATTCTAAGGCACCTGCTTTAATAAGTTGCTTTCCAAAATGTTGACCTTGATGCTCTTTTAAAACTGCCATGCCTCTAAGTCTGTATTGATTTTTTTGATAAAACAAAGGACTATTTTGTTTTACAAACGTAGCCACACCAATGAGTTTTTTATTTAAAAATAGGCCTAAATGAAATGTGCTTGCCAGATCATCACCATCAAAAACACAATCCTCAATGGGTTTTCCAGCTCTTAAAACAGGATGCCTTACAGAGTGTGTTTGTTTAGAAGCAATTAATTGTATGCTAACCTTTTGAGTATTAATTTTAGAGTGCTTTGTGCTCATAATTCAAAATTACTTAATTTTACATGAAAACAAACTATGCCTTTTGTGTTTAAAATAATTGAAAACTCTCAAATACATTCTATTATTCCTTTAATTCAAAAATTATCGAATAACGCAAATTCCGATGCTGTTTTAAAAGAAAGAATTACACAAATGAGTACTGAAAACTATGAATGTGCTGGTGTTTTTGAAGATGAAAAGTTAATTGGTATTTGTGGTATGTGGTTTCAAACACGACATTATGCAGGTAAATCCATGGAAGTAGATCACGTTTATATTGAAGAAGAATACCAAGGAAAAGGACTAGGAAAGCAGTTTTTTCAATGGATATACGATTATGCTAAACATAAAGGTTGCCAAACGAGTGAATTAAATACGTATGTGCAAAATTACCCTTCGCATAAATTTTATTATAATGAAGGTTACGAGATTTTAGGCTATCATTTTTTAAAAAAATTATAGCTAAAGAGTTTATAGCCAATAGTATGGGTTTTGGTTTTAGTTTGTAGTGAAAAATGGCCTATTATTTTTAACAGTTAAGCTTGAAGATTTTCTAATTATTTACTAAGTTTGCCAACGGAAACGCGAGAGTAGCTCAGTTGGTAGAGCGTCAGCCTTCCAAGCTGAATGTCGCCAGTTCGAACCTGGTCTCTCGCTCTAAAGCTTTATCTAAAAACGATGAGGCTTTTTTTTTGTACTATATTTTTAAATTTTTTATAGTGTTAAGGTGAGAAGTTTATGCTGAGCGCAGCCGAAGTGAACCTGGTCTCTCGCTCTAAAGCTTTATCTAAAAACGATGAGGCTTTTTTTTTGTACTATATTTTTAAATTTTAAATAGTGTTAAGGTGAGAAGTTTATGCTGAGCGCAGCCGAAGTGAACCTGGTCTCTCGCTCTAAAGCTTCATCTAAAAACGATGAGGCTTTTTTATTTCAATTCATTTAAAAAAGAATTAGGTTCCAGTTCGTATGGCTGTTTTTGGTGCTCAAAAATTCTTGCTTTTAGATTTCCTTTAAGTACAATGGTATTGTTATTTACTTCTAGCCAGCTACCTTCTCTTAATCCAACAACAGGTTGTGTATTAAATTTATGAAACTCTTTTAGCCTGGTTTCTCGTGTTTCTCCCATGTGCTCACTATTTGTTAGAGGATCTAAATAATGTGGATTGATATTAAATGGAACTAATCCAATAGTTTTAAAACTAGGAGGATACACAATTGGCATATCGTTAGTGGTGTGCATTGTTAATCCGCAAATATTACTACCAGCACTTGTTCCTAAATATGGAGTTCCACTATTAATTACTTCTTTTAAAACAGCAAAACTCTTGTTTTTATAAAGCTGATTGACTAATACAAACGTATTACCTCCTCCTGTAAAAATACCCTCTGCATTTTTAATAGCTTTAGTGGTGTCTTCAAATTCATGTAATCCTTTTACATTAATATTTATGCTGTTAAACACTTTAGCAACCTTAGAGGTGTATTCGCTATGAGAAATACCTCCAGGTCTTGCATAAGGGATAAAAAGTATCTCTTTAGTATTGTTAAATAGTATTTTTATTTCTGGTAATAGATACTCTAAATAGTCGCCTTTATAAATAGTGGAAGTGCTTGCTATTATTAAGTTTTTCATATTTGTTGAGTTATTTTTATAGTTTTTAATACAATACAATTATTTGTTGTAAATTTAGGTAAAGATATATTTTAACAAAAGTTTAGAGGTGTCTTATATTTTAATTAAGAATACAAATCCGTTCTTTACTTTATAAATAATAAATTATGCATAAAAAATTACTTTTTGTTTTCTTTTTTTTCTCCTTAATTTCTTTTGCTCAAGATTCTGATCGTGTTAGAGTTAAAGGTAAAATTATTGTAGATGTTAAAGACGTAGCAGGTGTAACAGTATTTAACACCTCTTCTAATAAAGGAACAATTACAGACGAAAACGGTGTGTTTTATCTAAACGTAGCGTTAAATGATAATATTGAAGTTTCAGCAATTCAATTTGTGCCATTTACATTTAAAATTGATAAAGAATCACTAATAACCAAGCAATTATTTGTGTACTTAGTTGAGCGCGTAAATAATTTAGACGAAGTTGTTTTATTGCCTCATGGTTTAACAGGAAGCCTTAAAGTAGATGCAGAAAGCGTAAAGGTAGTTAAGCCTTTTATATTTGCAATGCCAGAAAGTTTAGCAGATATAGAATTGCCACCAGACAATAAAACAGGTGTAGTCAATACTGCTATAAACCAACCAATACAGCACATGGCAGATTTAGGAGAAATAATTAAGCTAGCTGCAAAATTATTTAAATCTAACACACCTAAATTTGAAGCAGAAACCCCAAAATATAATAGTATAACAGAAGCATATTCAGTTGCCTATTTGGCGCGAGTTTTAGAATTTAATAAAAAAGACGTTAAGCCTTTTGTGACTTTTGTAGAAGCTAACGATTTTGATTTTCTGTTACTAAATGAAGCTTACGAAATTCAATTTATAGATTATATACTTAAACAAAAATCTTTATACTTAGCTAAGCAAAATGGCAAAGATTAATTGGTTTGTATTAAGTGTTTTATTTACTGCTATAGGTTGGTCCCAATCGGTAAAAATTTCAGGCCAAATTGTTAGTGAACTCGATGATGATGTAGAGAACATACATGTTATTAATAAAACCCAAAACCTATTTACAATAACTAATGCCATTGGAGAATTTACTATTGTAGTTGCGTTAAACGATGTTGTCCAGTTTTCTTCAATTCAGTTTAAAAAACAAGATGTAATAATCAATCAATCTCACTTAAATAGTGGAAAGCTTAAAGTAACATTAGTCTCTAATGTCAATGCATTAGATACTGTTGTATTAGGTCGAATTCTTACAGGTGATTTGTTATCGGACATTAATAATACCGAAGGAAAACCAGATATAAATTTTTATAATTTAGGAATACCTGGTTATACAGGAAAACAAAAAACCTACGCACAACGCGAATTACAAGAAGCCTCAGACCTAACGCCTCGATTAGGAGGTTCGTTAAATGGAGTTGGAGGCTCTATTGGTATAATTCCAATTATTAATGCTATTACAGGTCGTACAAAAAAATTAAAAAATAAGGTCGCTATAGAAGCTAATGCGATGTGTATGAATAAATACCGAGTATTATTTTCTGAAGATTTATTAACTACTAATCCTCTGCCAGAGCATAGAGTTATGGAATTTTTCTATTTTGCTACCGAAACAGAAAAGTTTAAAACATTATGTAAATTGCAAAACGATTTAGAAATTTTTGATTACCTAACTCAAAAGCTAATAGAATATAAAGCGAAATTAGCAAACAGTAAAAATTAAGTTTTTTTTGGAATGCTTTTTGAACCAGTAAATTTGGTTAACATAAACCCCTTATGAGAAATTTTAAATTAAGCATTGTTTTATTACTTTTTACAGCACTCTCCTTTACAACTGCACATAAATATTATGTGAGTATCACACAAATAGAATATGTAAAAGACAAAAAAACGGTTCAAATTATTACCAGAATTTTTATAGACGATCTAGAAAATCTTTTGCGTTCTCGTTACGATAAAACGATTACGCTTCAAGAAAAAGAAGATGAAACTGTTATAAACACTTACCTTTCTAAATATCTAAAATCTAAAATTGAAATTGATATAAATAACCAACCTGTAGTCTTAAATTTTATAGGCAAGGAATATGATAATGATTTAGTATATTGTTATTTAGAGATACCAAATGTGGAGAATATAAAATCTTTCAGTATAACAAACAAGGTGCTTTTTGATGTCTTTCCTGAGCAAAAAAATGTAATAAGAACTAATATTAACTCAAAAAACAAGAGTTTTATTCTAATTCTCGAAAATGATAAAGGTTTGTTAAACTTCTAAAAAAGAACTTTGTAAACTCTTAAAAAAGAGTTAATTTCATCAGCTATATTAAGAAATAATATTTAATGATGAAAAAACTTACCTATCTACTACTATCAATTGTTTTTATTACAGCCAACAGTTACGCTCAAGAGGCCGAAACTAAAGAGCGACAACAAGGCCATACCAACACTAATAAATTTAAACAATTATACGAAGAGTTTTCAACACCAAATATGTTTAGATCTGCCTCAGGAGCACCAGGACCTGCTTATTACCAACAGCAAGCAGATTATAAAATGGATATTGAATTGGATGATGAAAACACAAAGCTATATGGTAACGAAACTATTACTTATACCAACAATTCGCCAGATATTCTAAAATATTTATGGGTTCAATTAGACCAAAACGTTAGAGCTAAAGACTCTAAATCTCCACTAATACAAAGTACTGGAGTTTCTGAAGCACAACGTGTAAGTTCGTTTTCAAACACCTATTTAAAAGAACCCTTTGATGGTGGATTTAATATACAGGAGGTAAAAGATACAAATGGGAGAGATTTACAACATACCATTAACAGAACAATGATGCGTGTAGAATTGCCTAAACCATTAGCAACTGGCGAAAAATTTTCTTTTTCAATAAAATGGTGGTACAATATTAATGATCACGTAAACGGTAGAGGTCGTTCTGGATACGAATTTTTCCCAAAAGATGGCAACAGAGCGTATGTAATTGCACAATTTTATCCCAGAATGGCTGTATATAATGATGTAGAAGGATGGCAAAACTCACAATTTTGGGGACGAGATGAGTTTGCACTGCCATTTGGAAATTTTGAAGTAAATATTACTGTACCTGCAGATCATATATTAGATGGAACAGGGAAATTAATGAATAGAAAAGAAGTATTTTCTAAAGACATGATGAAACGTTACGACAAAGCAAAAAAGTCGTTCGATGAACCTGTTTTAATAGTAACACAAGCTGAAGCTGAGGCAGCAGAAAAATCTAAAACCACTAAGAAAAAAACTTGGAAATTATATGCCGAAAACGTGCGTGACTTTGGATTTGCAACTTCACGTAAATTTATTTGGGATATGATGGCTGTTAAAATTGCAGATAAAAATGTAATGGCTGTATCTATGTACCCAAAAGAGGGTAATCCATTATGGGAAGATTGGTCCACAAAAGCAGTAGCGAGTACACTAAAAACATATTCTCGTATGGCATTCGATTATCCATATCATAAAGCCATTTCTGTACATGCTAAAAACCAAGGAATGGAGTACCCAATGATTTGTTGGAACTATGGTCGTCCAGACGAAGACGGTAATTATAGTGATAGAACAAAATACGGAATGATGAGTGTTATTATTCACGAAATAGGACATAACTTTTTCCCTATGATTGTAAATAGCGACGAGCGTCAATGGACTTGGATGGACGAAGGCTTAAATACATTTGTACAATATGTAGCAGAGCAAGATTTTGGAGAGTGGTATCCAGCAGCACTATCGCCAAACGATAAAAAGTATCCTTCTCGTAGAGGTCCTGCAGCAAACATTGTAAATTATATGGGAGGAGACCAAGATTATATTGCTCCAATTATGACTAAAGGTTTAAACACCTACCAATTTGGAAACAATGCTTATGGAAAACCAGGAACAGCCTTAAATATTTTGCGAGAAACAGTAATGGGACGCGAGTTATTTGACTATGCCTTTAGAGAATACTCTCAACGTTGGATGTTTAAACACCCAACACCAGAAGATTTTTTCCGTACAATGGAAGATGCTTCTGCATTTGATTTAGATTGGTTTTGGAGAGGATGGTTCTACACAACAGACTATGTAGATATTGGAGTTAAAGACGTTAAAAAATTCTACGTTTCTAGCGAGCCTAACGAAAAAGTAAAACAAATGGCAGCCTCTAGAGGTATGAAATTAAGCGATTTGCCTCCTTTAGTGTATATGGTAGAAGAAGGTAGTGATGAGTTTAAACAAGAACTTAAAAACGGTTCGCCATCACAAAATTCCCCAACGTTAAACGAGTATATAATGGATAATTTTACTCCAGAAGAAAGACAGAATATTAAAGAACCAAAATATTTCTATAATATTACTTTCGAGAAGCCAGGAGGATTAGTAATGCCTATAATTGTAGAATATAAATATGCAGATGGCACTTCTAAAACCGAAAAATATCCTGCTCAAATTTGGAGATTAAATGATAAAGAAGTGAAAAGAGCAGTAGCATCTCAAAAAGAAATAGTTTCAATTACTGTAGATCCTAATTTAGAAACTGCAGATGTTAATACTTCAAACAACTCATGGCCAAGAGAAGTGAAACAAAGTGAATTTGATAATTTTAAAAATAAAAATTAATAATCCAAAAAATTATTATTGAAAGCCAACTCTTAAAAGTTGGCTTTTTTTTTATTCTAAATAAACTACACACTATATTTGCATTGTGATACAGTTAACTACATTATTGTTTATTAGTGGTGGCGAAATAGTTTTTATACTATTTATCGTTATTATGGTATTTGGCGCAGATAAAATACCCGAAATAGCAAAAGGACTGGGTAAAGGTATGCGCACACTTAAAGATGCCACTAACGATATAAAAAGCGAAATCACTAAAAGCGCAGAGCATCATAGTATAGATACAAGCGTAACTAAAGATGTTGAAGACGAAATTAAAAAAGTAAAAGACGATTTAGAGGATTTTACAGGCTCTATTAAGCGTAAGCTTTAATCCAATAATTTTAAAATTTTAATTTCTTATTAATTTGATTTTTATTGAGTTAAGTTAGGTCAAAGTTTTTTGGTTTCTAATATTTTATTATATTTGACAATCCCTAAATGCTATTTAACCAAGAACTAACCTATAATGAAAAAATATTTTTATATTTTTTTTAGTCTCGTAAGTGTACTATTTTCTTATGGACAAAATGATCGCCATATTATCAATAAAATTGATAGTTTAAATACTTTAGGCGTCTCTTTTTTAGATAATGGAGATATAAAAAAATCTATAGAATTTCTTAACCTTGCTACAAAACTTTCAGACTCTATAGAAGATAACTATGGTAAAGCCATTGCTAATATAACTTTAGGTAAAATTTACTATAAGCTAAACGAAAATAAAGATGCCGAAACACGCTTCTTAAAAAGTTTAAGCGCTTCAGAGAGAATTAAAGACGATTATTTAATTGCACAATCTTATTTGTATTTAGGCGATGTTTACGCCATAGGATTTAAACAAAAGCAAAAAGGAATTGAAGAGTATAAAAGTGCTTTAACTTACGTTAATAATATAGGACTTTATGGTCAATATACCTTAAACGATAGGGAGACTGTAAAATCTAATGCTTTAATAAACCTAAGCGCCTCCTACTTAGACATAAATGAGTTTAATAGTGCCATTAATTACATTTTAGAAGCCAAAAAAAGTGCCGATTTAATTGCGGACGACCCATTAAAATTAAGTAATATAGAATTTTTATTAGGTCGCTATTACGAACAAAAAGATGTGCACTACAATGCGATTTCTAAATATGTTGAAGCAATAAATATCATTAAAAACAGCAGCATAAATAGTAATGAAGCAAACTTAGCATTATCTAAAATTTATAAAGAATACGCTAATTCACTTAAAAAAATAGATAAGATAGACGAAGCATATTTAGCCTTATTAACTCATAATAATTATAGAGAAAAAGTTATTAATGAAGAACAAGTTAAGCAATCTAAATTAGCTAAAACAAAATTTGATATAGCAGATTATAAAAACTCTATTGCAACAGCCAATAAAGAAAAGGAACTTCAAGAGCATTTGGCTAACAAAGCAAGAAACATTAATATAGTTGTAATTGCAGCTATTTTTGTGCTTTTAATATCCTTACTAACGCTATATAAAAACTTTAAATCCAAACAAAGCTTAAGTGCCTTGTTAGAAGCACGAAATAAACAACTTGAAATTGCCAAAAACGAAGCTGTAAAATCGTCTCAATTAAAAACAAATTTTATTTCTAATGTCAGTCATGAGTTAAGAACACCACTTTATGGCGTTGTTGGATTAACCTCTATTTTACTTAAAAATAATGACTTAAGTGAAAGAGATAATAAGTTTTTAAAATCTCTTAAATTTTCTGGCGATTACTTGTTAAACCTTATTAACGATGTGTTGCAAATTGGTAAAATGGAATCTAAAAAAATAGAGCTTCATAATTCCTCAATTAATTTAAAACGTATTCTCGGTAATATCACAGATTCTTTTGAATATCAATTAGAATCTAATGCCAATAAACTTCATTTATATATTGATAATGAAGTCCCTTCTCACGTATTTGGAGATAACATTAGATTGTCTCAAATCCTAATTAATTTAATAGGAAATGGCTTAAAATTTACCAGAAACGGAAATGTTTGGGTAAGCTTAGAGACATTAAAAAGCAGAAATGGTACTTGCTCTATAAGGTTTAGTGTAAAAGACGATGGACCAGGAATTCCGCTAAAACAACAAAAAAGAATCTTCGATAATTTTTCTCAATTAGAAAGAAAGCACAATAACGATTATCAAGGCACAGGACTTGGTTTATCTATTGTTAAAAACCTTGTAGAGTTATTAGGTAGCGAAATTAATTTAAAAAGTAAAGTGGATGAAGGTGCTGTTTTTAGTTTCGATTTAGACTTTAAAATAGATACCGAAACTAGTAAGTTACAAGAAAAACAAAAATCTGAATTAGAAAAAATTGCCGAAAACAATTTCACTATTTTAATTGTAGAAGACAATAAAGTAAACCAAATAGTAACACAGAATATTTTAGAAAAAGAAAACTATAAAACTCATATCGTAAACAATGGCGAGCTTGCCATCCAAGAAGTAATGAAAAACTCTTACGATTTAGTTTTAATGGATTTAAATATGCCTGTAATGGGCGGAATAGAAGCTACTACAAAAATCAGAGCATTTAATGAGCATATTCCAATTTTAGCTTTAACAGCTGCCGATTTAGATGAGGTTGAAGACAAAGTTATGCGTCATGGTTTTAACGATATTATTATTAAACCTTACGATAACTTCGAGTTTTTTCAAACCATTACCAAACACCTTTCTAAACCCGAAACTACAAGTAAATTAAATGTAGTGTAAAGCTGTGTAAACAGTGAAATTATTAATATTACACAACATTAATTGCGAATAACACAATACATTTGCTTAAAAATTTCATTTTATTTAATATATTGGGATAAAATTAACAACCAAAGATTATAATAAAATGAAAAAACTTTCCATTGGTCTATTATTATTAGGATTCCTTATATTTAATGCCTGCTCAAAAGACGATGTTGTACCAACACAAGAAGAACTCTCACAAACTCAACAAGATTTTAGTAAACCGCTTACCATTAAACAAATCAATGATAAAATAAACGACTTTATAAAAACTAAAGGAGAATTTAACTGGAATTTGGTAAGCGACCATACGTTATGGAGCGCAATACATCATGGCGATAATATTTTAACTATTGGTTATGGAGAAAAAGGACAAAGTTTTAGCGAGGTTAAAGACAATAAACTATTAGAAAACCTGAGCACTATAATTGCAACCGTTGAAACTTCTGAGAACTATAAAAGAAACGATCAAAACATTGTTGAGCACGAGATTATAAATGTTGTAGATGTAAGAATTGAAAACTACAAAACACTATTAAAACTCAAAGAATTAAATAACATTAGGTATTTAGAACCTAATGGTTACAATCATTACACTGCTAACGAAGCTGTTAGTCAAGCAGAGCGATCAAGTTCTGGTTGCGATAAGCAAGGTGTTTATGTTAGTCCTGCTTATTACACACCAATAGCACCAAACAATGCACAAGTGGCTTGGAATTTTTACGAGCATAATATACCACAAGCATGGAGCAGAAGCACAGGAGCTGGTGTAACTATTGGTTTAATAGATACAGGAGTGTCTCAATCACAATCCTTATTAAATTCTAGCGGAATCAACGATGGTTATTCTAACGGACGTTACGTACAAAAATATGGTACGTTTATAGACTCTAATTGGTGGTGGTCTAATAATTACGATGGACCACACGATAAATGTGGACATGGAACAGCAATGGCCTCTACAATGGCAGCACCAAGAAACGATAACGGAATGCCAGTAGGCGTTGCTTATAACGCTAATTTAGTAGCTTATAGAGCTACAGAAGATGTGTTATTAAACGATTACCACGAACGTAAAGGTGTGTCTAAAGCATTAACACAATTAGCAAACAGGAACGATGTTAAAATTATTTCAATGTCTATTGGTTATGTGTGGTCAATTGGTAACGTTAAAGACGCTGTTAGATATGCCTATAGCAAAGGGAAATTAATATTTGCTGCAGGAGGAACCTCTACATCGTTCACAAATGGTTTTGGTGTAATTTTTCCAGCGTCTATGAGCGAAACAGTTGCTGTAACAGGAGTTAAAGATGGTAATTATTACGAGCGTTGCGATACATGCCATAGTGGTCGTAAAATAGACTTTACAATTGTTATGGAAGGTGATACAAATTCTAATAAAAAACCACCAGTTTTAAATTTTTATAATGGTCAAAGGCGTTTTACAGGAGGTTCCTCTTGTGCCACAGCAACAACAGCAGGTATTGCCGCTTTAGTATGGTCTAAATATCCTAATTGGTCGAGAACACAAGTCTTAAACAGGTTAAAACAATCGGCAGATTTATACCCAAATAAGAGTAGTAATTTTGGCTACGGAAACATAGATGCTTTACAAGCAGTACAGTAAAATTTTTTTATTTTAAATTGAAAAGCCTCTCGGTTATGAGAGGCTTTTTAGTTTATTTAATAATAAGTTTCTTAGTTAAAACGCCATTATTAGTATAGATTTTAAAAATATATAAACCTGAAGCTAAATTTGAAACATCAAATTCTGAGAAACCTTCAGAAGCTTCAATTTTTTGCTTAGTACCTAATATAGAAAACACAGAAGCTTCTTCAATATTTATATTTACTGGCTTTATAACTTCTACTTTATCATCAATCCTTATTAGGCTAACCGATTGATCTAAATCAAAATTGGTAGTACTTAAAGTGGTGTTTTCAGTAATCTTAACATCATCAAATAAAACTTCGTAATTTCCAAAATCAGAAGGTTCTCCTTGCATATAAATTTCAACAGCATAATCAGAATCAGTAATAGTAGGATTAAATTGAAATTGTACTGTATTCCAGTCGTTATTTTGAATATTTACAGTATTAACAAATGGATTACTAACTGTTGGTCCAGAAATAATCCTAAAAGTAATATTGTCATTAGCATCAAAACCAGTAGATATATATTTATAACTGTATTCAACATCATAAGTTTTTCCTGCTTCTAAAGGAATATCAGCAGTTGTAAACAGAAATAATTCCGCATTAGGAAACGTAGAGAATAGAATGCTACTTGATCCTTCAGTAAAGTCTGAGGTGTTTTGAGAAAAATCTCCAAAATCACTGGCAGAAGACCAATTAGCTGGAGTACTTGGAAATGGCCAGTTTTCAAAACCACCATTAGTTACTAGATTTTGCGAGTAATTAAAAACGCTAATAAATAAAAAAGAAAGAAGTATTAATTTTTTCATCTGTAAATAATTTTTTTGCAAATGTAAGAAATTTATAACCTTCTAAAAGTGTGATATTACTTTATTTTGAATAGTAATTTTGCCTATCTAATATTGATGTTTAACAGAGTTTAATAACACAGAGTTAAAGCAAGCTTCTTTAATTAATTTAAAGAGATTTATTATATAAATCATTATAAATACTAGGAGTAAGGTATCCAAAATCTAACAATTCTTTTTCGTTATTTATTTCTTTAAGATAGCCTTTGTTTAAATACATAATTTTGTCAGCTAAATTAATTACGTTTTCATAGTCATGATCTGTTATAATAAACCCTTTACAAGATTTTAATTCAGTAATAATGTTAATAATACTTGTTTTAATAATTGGACTAACTCCATTGAATGGTTCATCTAAAAGAATAAATTTTGCATTAGAATAAGCAATAAGTAAAATTTCGACTATTCTTTTCTCACCTGTAGATAACTCTTGGTTTTTTTTATTTAAAAGTGGCTTTAAGTGGCTGTTTTCTAATAAGTTATTTCTGTGTTTTTTTGGAAGAAATAATTTAATTAAATTCTTTATTTTAATTCCATTAGGAAGAAAGTTATTTTGAGGTAGATAATTAATGAGATGTCTTCCATCAGAAACATTTTTTATTTTTTTATTATTCGCTCTAACAAATTTAAATTCGGCTTTTTCGGTTCCAAAAATTATTTTTAGTAAAGTTGACTTGCCAGAACCATTACGACCTATCAACCCAGTAATTTCACCAACTTCGTTAGACAAATAAACGTCTGTTAAAATAGCTTTACCATTGTAAGATTTAGTCACGCTATCTACATGTAAATGATTCATAAAAATGATAATATAATAAGATTGATTATAGCAATTAAGAGTGTAGATATCCAAAGTTTTAATTTTGTAATTCCAAGATTAAAATAATAGTAATATTGTTCGCCATTAAGAATATCGTAAACAAATAAATGCACTAAAGGTGATATAAAAAAAAATAAAACTGCTATTTCAAATATTTTACCACTAAATAAAACAACTATCAACGCAGATATAAAATACGAAATAAAGAAAATTTTTCTTTGAAATAATAATATGTTTATAAATAGTCTCAGCTTATTATTGTTGTTTACTTCTTCCTACTAATTGTCAAACCATCGCGAATTGGTAGCAAAACAGTTTCAATTCTAGTATCGTTTTTTAAAAGTGTATTAAAAGCTAAAACAGCTTTTGTAGAGGTGTCTTTAGCGTTTAAAGGCTCTACAACTTTACCATGCCATAATACATTATCAGAGAGTATTATGCCACCAGAATTTAGCCTATCGATTATTAAATTAAAGTAATTTACATAATTTGGTTTGTCAGCATCAATAAAAACCAAATCAAAAGTATGCTCTAGTTTCGGGATTATCTCTAAAGCGCTTCCTAAATGTTGATGGATTTGTTTACCAAATCCAGAAGCATCAAAATACTTACGTTGAAAATCAACTAGCTCTTCATTTACATCAATAGTATGGATTTCTCCATTAGCTTGTAAGCCTTCAGCTAAACACAGCGTAGCATAACCAGTAAAAGTACCAAGTTCTAATATTTTTTTTGGATTAACTAGTTTAGAAATCATACTTAATACGCGACCTTGGTAAGGTCCAGAAAGCATAATAGGTTGTAATATTTTCTGGTAAGTTTCGCGTGTAAGTTGTTGCAGCAATTCTGGTTCTTCTTCAGAATGCGCAACTACGTAATCGTCTAATTTTTCTGGTAAAAAGTACATATTTTGTCTGGTCTAACGCAGTCGATACCTTATTTAATAATAACTATAATAAACCTCTCGACTGCGCTCGAGGAGGCCTATTAACTTATAATTTTATTGTATAACACTTTGGCAATGAGTATAACTACTAATACTATTAAAATAATTGCAGGCACAATTGTTCTAAATTTCATATAACTAGTAAAGGTTTCCCAAAACGACTTATCTTTCATTAACCTAAAATACGTTTTACTAATTTATCTTTTGCAGCTTCGTTATCACCACATAACCATTGGATTACATTGTCTTCCCAAATGGCATCACGTTGGTTTTCTGTAATAATGTTTCTATCAATAGCTAAATCTAAAATTTTACCAGGATAAGAACTTTGTTTTTCGCTTTCCATTTCACCTAAAGGATAAGGGTCGTCAAGTCCCATTAAAACTTGTTTAGAACCTTGATTTTTAATTAACAACTCTAATCCACCAGTATCATGTACCAAGGTATCAAAAAAGATATTTTTATGTCCAACCGCTTTACGAGGATGGCTTTTACCTTCAAATAAATCTGGTCTGCCATCAAATCCTTGGATGCGTCGTCCTAAGTTTATTTGTGCCAATTGTCCACCATGAGCAAAACACGTTCGCATATTTGGGTATTTATCCTGATACCCATTTAAGGTTAAAAAATGATAAGCATCGGCACATTGTGCCAACATCCAAATTAAATGAAAACGCCAAGAGGTGTTTTCTAACTTTATAAATTTTTCACCATCGTAAGGATGAATTTCTACAGCTAAATTATACTTATTGGCCAACTCAAAAATAGGTTCATTTTCTTCATCAAAAATACAACGCCAAGTCCCAATAGTATCCATATAATGCGTTGGTAAACACAATAATTGCATTCCATGTTCTTCTACACAACGTTCAATTTCCCAACAGGCACCTCTAACAAAACCAGGATGTACCACAAAACCACAAGTAAATTTACTAGGATTTTCGCGTTGTACTTTGGCGTTAAAATCATTCTGAAAACGTAGTGCTTGCTTCATTTCTTCCACACGCAAGCCATTACCATACAATTGCGATAAGTTTAAAACAACAGCATGATCTATTTTAAAACGCTCCATCCAAGCCAATTTCTCATTTAAAAAAAAGCTAGAGTCTGTAATTGGTCTGTTCCAATCCTTCTGGAGCATAAATTTTCGGTCTTTATCTACCCAAAAAATGCCTTTATCCTTCATAAACTGTGGGATTTCTTCAGGATATGGTAATAAATGTGAGTGACCGTTTATTCTTAATTTGCGTTTTGTCATATTTGTCATTCCTGCGAAGTCAGGAATCTACTTTTTAGTTAAAATTATAATGGATTCCTGCTTTTCAGGAATGACAGCTCTACTCTATTTGCACTTTTTTAGGTGGTTGCATAACTTCACCACAATTTGGGCAGCTGCGCTTGTCTTTATCACCATAATAAGCATCAAATATTTTAGGCATATCGGTTTCAATATTTTTTACGGTAAAATCCTCTTCATATAATTTGGTGGTACAATTTTCGCAAAACCAAAGTAAGGCATCTTGCACACCTTCTTCTCTAGGATATTCAATCACTAAACCAACAGTATTTGCTCCACGTTGAGGCGAATGCGGAACTTTAGGAGGTAATAAAAAGATCTCACCTTCTTTAATTTGAATATCTTTTGGCGTGCCTTTGTCTATAACTTTTAAAACAATATCACCTTCAATTTGATAGAAAAATTCTGGAGTTTCGTTGTAGTGATAGTCCTTTCTATTATTTGGTCCTCCAACAACCATTACAATAAAATCGCCATCTTTCCATACCACTTTATTACCAACAGGTGGCTTTAATAAATGTCTATTTTCTTCAATCCAAGCTTTAAAATTTATAGGAGATACTAAATTACTCATGATATAAATATTTTAATTTTTATCATCCTGAACTTTGATTCAGGATCTTAATTTTTTTATTTTTGGGCGTTACTTTTTACTCATACCTACAAGGTTTTAGAAACCTTGCAGGATCATAAAAAGTCAGGCTATCAAGGCTCGCTCTCTGCGAGGAGCTCAAACAAACCTTTCCATCCTTAACGCAAAATTACTTTACTAATATACAAAGACCTCACAGGTTTTTAAAACCTGTGAGGTCTAAAATTATAAACTATTTTATAAAGATTTCGTTCTTCCTCCATCAACAGGCAAATTAATACCATTAATATAGGCAGCAGCTTCACTTGCTAAAAACGTAATGGCATTGGCAATTTCTTCTGGTTTAGCAAAGCGTTTTGCAGGTACAGCACTTTTCATAGCATTTGCAGAGGCTTCTTCGGTGTTTCCTGTTTTAACCGATTTGTTTTTTATTATTTCAGCAAGGCGTTCCGTTCCTGTTGCTCCAGGTAAAACGTTGTTTACAGTAATGCCAAATTGACCAAGCTCATTAGCCAAAGTTTTACTCCAATTTGCCACTGCACCACGAATGGTGTTACTAACACCTAAACCATCTAATGGTTGTTTTACAGATGTAGAAATTACATTAACAATTCTACCAAAATTTTCTTCTTTCATAAACGGAACAACTGTTTGAGCTAATACATGATTACATTTTAAATGTTGTGTAAAAGCAGACTCAAATTCCTCAATTTCTGCCGAAAAAACTGGTCCACCTTTTGGTCCTCCAGTATTATTTACCAAAATATGAAAGCCATGATGTTTAGAAACGTATTCCGAAACCTTCTTTTTTAATTCCGTAGGATTAGAAAAATCTGCAACTATATAATCGTGATTTCTATGTTGAGGTAAATCTTGTAAAGCAGCTTTTAATTTGTCTTCGTTTCTTGCAATAAGTGTTACTTGTACACCTTCTTGTGCTAAAGCTATTGCTGTTGCTTTACCAATTCCTGCAGTGCTTCCGCAAACTAATGCGTATTTGTTGTTAAGTTTTAAATTCATTCCCATCCCAACCTTCCCAAAGGGAAGGAGTTTTGTTAGTTGTTAATATTTTATTTTTTTCCATTAGAGTGTCTTCCCTTTGGGAAGAGTCAGATGGGATTAATACTTTATACAAACATTTTTCGCTTCAGTAAAAAAGCGTAACGCTTCAAAACCACCTTCACGTCCAACTCCAGAAGCTTTTACTCCTCCAAAAGGTGTTCGTAAATCGCGTAGCATCCAAGTATTTACCCAAACAATTCCTGCTTGTAATTGGTTGCTCATTCGCATGGTACGTTTTAGGTTGTTTGTCCACAATGTGGCAGATAAACCATACTTTACTTTGTTTGCCATTTGTAACACTTCATCTTCATTATTAAATGGCATAATAGTAACTACAGGACCAAAAATTTCTTCTTGATTTACTCTACATTCATCATTTGGTACTTCTATAACTGTTGGTTCAAGATAGTAACCGTTTTCATAACCTTTTACTGTTACTTCATTTCCTCCACAAAGGATTGTTCCATTTTCTTGTTTAGCAATTTCTATATATTCTTTAACTTTTTCAAGATGCGATTTAGATACTAAAGCGCCAATATTTGTTGACGCTTCCGATGGATGACCAACTTTAAGAGCCTTTATTTTTTCAACAAAATCTAACTTGAATTTCTCATAAATAGATGCTTCTACAAAAATTCTGCTTCCGCAAAGACAAATTTGTCCTTGGTTTGCAAAGGAAGAACGTACTGTAGTGTCTAACATGTCCTCATAATCGCAATCTGCAAAAATGATATTTGGGTTTTTTCCACCTAATTCTAAAGAGAGTTTCTTAAACATTGGAGCTGCTACTTTTGCAATATGTGCTCCTGTTGCTGTTCCTCCTGTAAAACTAATGGCTTTAATATCTGAGTGTTCTATAATGGCTTGTCCTGTGGAGCCTCCTAAACCATGTACAATGTTTAAAACGCCTTTTGGGAGTCCAGCTTCAGTACATATTTCTCCTAATAAATAGGCAGTCATTGGTGTAACTTCACTTGGTTTTGCAACTACACAGTTTCCTGCAGCAATTGCTGGAGCGATTTTCCAGGTAAATAAGTAGAGTGGAAGGTTCCAAGGAGAAATACAACCTACAACACCAATGGGTTGACGTAAGGTGTAATTTACTGCTTGTTGACCTACACTTTCGTGGCTTTCACTTGCAAATTGCGTTATTGCATTACCAAAAAACCTAAAATTACTTGCTGCTCTTGGTATATCTACTGCTTTTGCTAAACTAATTGGTTTCCCATTGTCTTTACTTTCTGCTTCTGCAAAGCGTTGTAAATTGGCTTCTAGTAATTCTGAAATCTTAATTAATATTCTGCTACGTTCTTCTAAAGTAGTTTGTGACCAAACAGGAAATGCAGATTTTGCAGCTATGTATGCATTTTCTACATCTTCTTTTGATGAGTTTGGTATTTGACCGTAAACTTCTCCGTTACTAGGATTGTAGTTATCTAACCACCCATTAGCAATGGGAGGCATAAATTTTCCGTTTATGTAGTTTTGAATTCCTGCGAAGGCAGGAATCTCTTTATTTTTTTTCATTACAGTTTATTAATTAACATATTCCATGATTGTCTTTTCGAATACCCAATTATCATTTTCTTTTTTGTAAATTATATCGAAGCCATGAGACATAAAATATCCCATAGAAATGTGCGCTTTATTTAGTTTTTTATTAAAAATAGGTTTTCCTAACATTAATTGCCCTTCTCGCTCATAATCATCTCTCAATTTTTTAATTGAATCATTTGAAACTAATTTAATTTCTTTATAATTATCATCATAATTAATGATTTTATCCCAATCTACAATATTGTATCCTTTTTCTGAAAGTTGATACACATCTAACGTTAGATTACCTTTCAATTGATTGATTATAAAAGTTGTGTCAGTACTTTTGAAATAAGAATTAATGAACTCAGGGAAAGTAGATGGTTTACCCATTTTTTTATGATATATAACATCTTCATTACCTGTGTATTCAAAAGTTTGAAACATTAAATAAGGGTTTTTATATTCATAAGGATATAAATATTCATCTTCTTTATTACTTAAAATATCATTCAAAAAATTTATTTTAAATTCTTCAGTAATTATTGGAGTTACAATTTCTTCAACAACAACCTCCTCTTTTTCCTTTTTACAAGAAAAACTCAAAAGGATAATTGCTACAGATAGGTATTTAAAAGTCGTTTTCAAATTAAAAATTTCGTTTTATTAATGAGATTCCTGCTTTCGCAGGAATGCGACAACCTTAATCTCCACCACCAAATCTGGATGTGGCAATTGGTGTACAGCTACTGTTGTTCTGGTTGGTCCTGTTTCTTTATCAAAAAACTCTGCGTAGGCTTTGTTGTAATCCGCAAAGTCATTCATATTTACTAAAAACGAAGAGACATCTACAACGTTTTTTAAACTAGCTCCAACTTTTTTAAGATTGGTGTCTATATTTTTTAAAACTTCCTGTGTTTGTGTGTAGGCATTTAGTTTTTTTGTTCCCATTTCGTCAATAATATCAACTCCAGCAATGGTATTGTCTGCTCTACGAGAACTGGTTCCTGAAACGAAAATAAAATCGCCTACTTGTTTTACGTGTGGATATGCTCCTCTTGGTGTTACCTTTGTTCCTGCGGAAGCAGAAATCTCATTTTTTGTACTCATAATATTTTTATTTATGTCATTGCGAGATTTTTTTAAATCGCGGCAATCTCATCTTTTTTTAGGTTCTGTTCATTTTGCCTTGATGCACTATTTTGGCAGAAATGTCTGGTAAACATTTTGCCTAAATACAAAACCAAACCTGTCTGCCGACAGGCAGAAAATCACAGCCAAGCCAAGAAATTTTCAGTTTTGCAAATTGAAACCGATTTGAAAACTCCGCGTCAAACTACGTTCTCCTGAATTTTGGAGCTTTTCTACATTTATTCTTCGCCTTGACGTTCAATTCTGCGAATTGATTTAGGACTTTAACTTTTACTAAAAGTAATGTTTTGGTCCTAATTATTATCATTTGTCTGGTCGAGCGTAGTCGAGACCTATTTGTGACCTCTCGACTGTGCTCGAGTTGACATTTAATTATAACTTATTTCAAACCAGCAATTTTATCGTCTTCTAAAATAGCTTCGGTTTCTTGTTTTACTTTTTTAAATATACTATTTAAATCTTCGTTTTTATCAATTTCTTTATCAGCTATAAGGTTTAATATAGCTTTGTCTTGTGCTCTTCCTTTGGTCATTGCTGTATAATACGGAATGTCTTCTTTAAAAGTAACCATAGAGTATTTCGAAAAATAATCGTTTGGAAATTGTTTCTCTAAAGCCATTTCAATGGCACGTTTTTCTTTAAATATTGGGTTTGCAACATGATCGCGCATTTCGTAATAATTGTCTATTGCTAAATCTGCAATAGCATCTGTATCTGCTTTTCGCGATTTTTCATAGACTTTAAAAATGGTTTCCCAGTCGCCTTCGTGTTGCTCTAGTATAGCATCAAAAACAGTGACGTCTTCAAACGAAGCATTCATACCTTGACCATAAAAAGGTACAATGGCATGCGCAGCATCTCCTAATATCACGTTTTTGTTTTTGTAATGCCAAGGCGAACATTTTATAGTACCTAATGGTCCTGTTGGATTATTGAAAAATTCTTCGGCTATATTTGGAATTAATGCTAAAGCATCTGGAAACTGCTTTTTAAAGAATTCTTTTATGGTTGCTTCTGTTGTTAAGTTGTTGAAATTATATTCACCTTCATCGTAACTTAAAAAGAGCGTTACTGTAAAGCTTCCGTCTAAATTTGGAAGTGCAATTACCATATAATCGCCTCTTGGCCAAATGTGTAGATAGTCTTTACTTATTAAATGTGTGCCATCTTTTGAAGCAGGAATTTCTAGTTCTTTGTAACCATGTGTTAAGTAGTTTTGAGAAAAACTAAATAGAAATTTACGCTCTAAATAATAAGCTTTACGTAATGATGATCCTGCTCCATCTGTACCAAAAAGGACATCACCAGTGACCTTAAGTTCGGTTTTAGAGTCGTGATCATAAAGATGTGCAGTGTTGTTTTCTATATCAATACTTTTACATTCTTTATTAAAATGAATGGTTAGATTGTTGTATTTATCGGCTTCTGTAAGCAATAAACCATTTAATTCTCCTCTAGAAATAGAGTTGATATATTCACCTTCGCGACCTGAATAATTAGAAGGAAATGTATTGCCTTCTACATCATGCATTAATCTGCCATACATTGGGATGCATAATGGTTTTACTTTGTCTTCTATACCTGCTAGTCGCATGGCTTTTAAGCCTCTGTCTGATAATGCTAAATTTATAGAACGTCCTGCAGAAATATCTGTAGTGCGTAAATCTGGTCTGCTTTCGTAAACGTTTACAGTGTAACCTCTTTGTGCTAAGCGTAAAGCTAGGAGACTTCCACAAAGTCCAGCTCCAATTATTAGTATGTTGTCTTTTTTACTCATTCTTCTGTTGTCTGGTCGAGCGCAGTCGAGACCAATTTAAAACCTCTCGACTGCGCTCGAGGTGACATTCTTATTATAATATTCCTTTTAATTTCTCTACCATTCTATACACATCTTCATAGGTGTTGTATAATGGAACAGGAGCACAGCGTATAACATCTGGTTCTCGCCAATCTGTAATAATATGAGCGTCTGTTAGCTTTTTATGTAACCCTTTATCTGCATCTTTTACTTGAATGGACAGTTGGCAACCTCTTTCTTTTGGGTTGGTTGGTGTAATGATTTTTATTTTGTCGTTATTTAATTCGTTTATTAAAAACTCGAAATAACCTGTAAGTTTTTCAGATTTATCTCTTAACGCATCCATTCCAACCTCATTAAACATGTCTAAAGATGCTTTAATTGCTGCCATAGATAAAATTGGTGGATTACTTAATTGCCAACCTTCTGCTCCTGGAATAACATCTAATGGTTGTCTCATATTAAAGCGTGTTGCTTTATTATGGCTCCACCATCCTGCAAAACGTTTAAGTTTTTTGTTATGCGCATGTGTTTCGTGTACAAACAATCCGCCTAAACTTCCTGGTCCAGAATTTAAATATTTGTAAGTACACCAAGCTGCAAAGTCAACACCAGAATCGTGCAGATTTGGCTGAATATTTCCTGCGCCATGCGCTAAGTCTATACCAACCATACAGTTTTTTGCATGACCTAATTGTGCTATTTTCTTTAAATCTAAATATTGACCAGTGTAATAATTTACACCTCCAATAAGTAATAGTGCGATTTCGTCTCCTTGTTCTTCGAGTATAGTTTCTAAATCTTCAATGTTTAAAAGCTCTTCGCCTTGTCTTGGTTTCCATTCTACTAAACCTTCATTAGCATCAAAACCATGGAATTCTAACTGTGTTTGTACAGCGTATCTATCAGATGGGAATGCATCACTTTCAATTACAATTTTATATTTTGTTTTTGTAGGTTGGTAGAAACTAACCATTAACAAATGTAAATTGGTAGTTAAGGTGTTCATTATAACTACCTCAATAGGTTTAGCGCCAACAATTTTTGCCATGGATTCTGTTAAAAACTCATGATAAGGCATCCAAGGGTTTTTAGCTTCAAAATGACCTTCTACACCAAAATTTGCCCAATCTTTTAGTTCTTGCTGAATGTATTTTTGTGTAGCCTTAGGTTGTAAACCTAGAGAGTTTCCTGTAAAGTATAACCAATCGTTTCCATGTTTATCTTTTGGAATATGAAATTGATCTCTGTAATGTGCAAGTGTGTCGTTTTGATCTTGCTGTTTCGCATAATCAAGACCTAAAGTAAAGTTGGACAAAGTGAATTGTTTTTTCGGTTTCCAACAAAAATAAGAATTATTATTTTAGGAATGAAGTAAGAGAACAGCCAACTAAAAATGCCTTGCAAATTGTTTTACAAGGCATTTTTCAATTTATATAGGCGCAAAACTAGTTGCGGAAAACTATTATATATACGTATAATAATAGCCTGTTAGATCTTTTGGTTAAACGTTTTAATCCATTTTAACTTGTATATTGGTAAAATTAAGGTTCCAGTTTTCGTTATTTTTACGATGCTCAGTAGCTATTTTAATGCCATTAAATGTTTTAATGTTTTCAAAAGTTGTAATCATTGAAGGCTCTGCAGCATTGCCTTTACGATAAATCCATTCTTTAATAATATAATTGTTATCGTAAAAAATATCGTAAGCATCACCTGGAGTATAACCTCCTTTATTGGTATAGGTTAATGTGATTTTATTTAATACTATATTGCTAATTGGTGCTTTTTCTCCTATAGTTTCAGAAATTGTAGCGCCTTCATCCCAAAATAATTGAAAAGGAGTAAGTAGCCAAAATTTATCGTTTATAAAACCTTGGTCTGCTCTAAGACTTAAACTATCTATACTTTTTCTGTTGTAGCTAATAGTGTCTTTGTTTGTTATTAAAGTCACATCGTTAGTTTTTGGAGACCATGTCCACGATCTTTGAAAATGTGTACTATCCTTATCTACATTAAACGTAAAATTTATTTTTGAAACTTTTTCCCAGTTTTCAAAGCCATAGGCATTGGCAATGTTTTCGGCAATAGATAATTTCTTTTCAATTTCCTTTTTTTCAGTTTTACAAGAAAAACAAAGGATTATAATAAGTATGAGAAATGCTTTTTTCATATTAGTTTTTTTGCAAAGGTACTGAACACTTTCTTCGTTTAAAATAGAAATAGTAATTTAGACCTTTAAATTTTATATGATGAGCTCAAATTATTTTGAAAAAAACAAATCTACCTGGAACGATAAAGTAAAAATCCATGCGGAAAGTGAGTTTTACGATATGAACGCTTTTAAAAAAGGAGAGACTACTTTAAAGCAGTATGAACTTAAGGCTTTACCAGACGTGAAAGGAAGAAGCCTGTTGCATTTGCAATGCCATTTTGGACAAGACACTTTAAGTTGGGCTAGGTTAGGCGCAAAGTGTGTTGGTGTAGATTTAAGTGATAAAGCTATAGATTTGGCGACATCGCTTAATCATGAATTGCAATTAGATTCTAAATTTATATGTTGTAATGTTTTAGACACCTCCAAACATATTAAGGAAACTTTTGATATTGTATTTACGAGTTATGGCGTTATTGGTTGGTTGCCAGATTTAAAGCCTTGGGGAAAAATGATTGCTGAGCGCTTAACTAAAGGAGGTGAGTTTTATATCGCAGAATTTCATCCAATAGTTTGGATGTTTGATTACTTAGAAAAAACACCAGTAATGCGTTATGCTTATAATAGAAAGGAAGTGATTTATGAAGAAGAACAAGGAACTTATGCAGATGAAGACGCTAATTTTGTGTCTAAAACCTATAGTTGGAATCATGGATTAAGTGAGGTGATTAATGCATTAACCGAAGCTGGTTTGCATATTGATTATTTAAACGAGTATGATGAAAGTCCTTATAACGTATTGCCAGACTTAGTTGAAACCAAATCTGGCAATTATGTTACCAAGGATAAATTATATCCTCTTATTTTTGAACTAAAAGCAACTAAGCTTTAGTTTTTAATTATAAGTTTTGAACTTATTAATTTCTCTTCTATAAAGAAAGACATTAAGTATGAACCAGACGCTAAATTTGATAAATCTATTGTTGCATTTTTAGCGTTTGTTTTTACAGCATTCATTTCCTGACCAAGTAAATTAAAGATTTTTATAGTAGATATTTTTCTGTTTGCTTGATATTTTATTGTGTTTTTAGTAGGATTAGGAAATACTTTGAAGGTTACATTTTCAAAATTATCTAAACCTAAAGTATTATCAGTAATTTCAATATTTGTAGTCGAAGAGTAATATCCACAAGTACCAGCTTCGTAGGTTACAACATAATTTCCAACTGTAGAAGAGGAGACATCAATACTACCTGTAGCACTATCAATTGTTAAGCCAGTTGTACTTGAAAAAACGCCACCTGAAACACCAGAAATTGTTGGAGTAGGATCAGAATCTGTTGTATCGTAAGAGATAGAAGCATAATTAAATTCGGTAAAATCGTTGTAATGAATATCGATATATTCTAGTACTACTGCTGCATAATCTTTAGCAAAAGGAACTAAAGTTTGTGGTCGAGTATCATAAACGTTTCCGTTATATGTGCCTAAATCTCTTACACGTCTATTAACCTCAGTCATAATACCATCTATTGTGCCTCCACCATCGTTTGATCCAGCATTTGTTCCACTTCCGTTTCCAGATCCATGTCTTCTATTGTTATAAAAGTTACCATTAAAATACGCATTGCCATGTGGTTGAGTATCGTCACAGCTTGAGTTTCCGTAATCAGAATTACTTGGTACTGCTCTGTAACCAGAAGTCACTCCGCAACCAGGATTTACATTATTGTTGTAAAACGTACCAGGAGCTTCTTGAAATAACTCACCTAAACTGTTATTACCTCTAACTAAGTCTTCAATATTTAGATTATTTATATTGTTATTAACTAAGTTTTTTATTGTTGATTTGTTTATAATAGTAGTTGTATTAATGGTACTTCCATTTAATTCTCCAGAAGTAATGTTATAACCAATTTCTATTCTTGGAATAGTATGGCTTTGTCCATGTAAGTCAATATACAACCCTTTTCCCCAATTATTTGTAACAGATGTGCTTGCTTGATCAATAAAGTTATGCCATGCATTCCAATGGTCTATCGCATCAGAATCTCCACAAGTAGCTTCGTTAATTTCTCTATTTGGGTCTAGTTTACTTCTGTGTAAATTATTAATAATAACGTGAGCGTAGCAACCTGTTAGGTTAAAAATTTCTTCTTGTATTTCTCTAACAAGTATGTCTGTATTATCATCTCTTTCTACAGTTCCACAGCTTCTATCTGGCAATGTGCTATCGTTATCAGGATAATTTGTTCCACCAATTGTAGAACCAGATTGTTTAACTCCACCATGAGGTGCAGATATAATAATTGGCAGATTTCCTGGAATGTACTCAATATATCCTCTTGTGTCTCCAGCAAATTGCTCATAAAAAACAGGAACTCCAGGTCCTGGAACTGGAGCGTTTTCTACAGCAAAATAGATAGTTTGTGTAATTTCACTATTAGTTGCACTGGTATCAAAATTACCATCAAAAGTTAATGCAGTAACACCATCTGATGTTATGGTTAACGATCCATTTCCGTTCCATCCATCTCCATACGTATCGTAAACAATTACGTAGTAACCTGTGTTTCCTCCTGTGTTTGGGTTGTTTGGATAATTAACAGCTGTAGTTGTTTCGTTATAAGGATTTCCAGCAGTACCAGAGCCATCATAACCATTATCAATAGTTTGTAGCAATACATTGTTAGGGCTATACAGCTCAACTTTATTCTCTGTGGACCATTGTGGCCAGTTAACCGTTAAAATTACATCAGAGTTTTGAGCAGTGGACATTAAGCATAAGCATACCAATATACCGAATAGTAGATTTGTTTTCATTAGTTTGGGTTTAATAAAATTTTTATCAATTATAATTAAGAAACGAAATTGATTGAATCATCAATCGCACTTCAAATCTTCGGCAAAATACATATATATTCGATAAAATACTACTTATTCTTAATTTATTTTAATAAATCTGGAAATTTAGCTTGAAAACGTTTTAATCTTGGAATAGAAACATTTTTTACATAAGGGTTGTTTGGGTTTAGCCTTTCGTAGTTTTGGTGATAGCCTTCTGCTTCCCAAAATTTTTGAAAAGGCATTACTTCTGCAGCTATTTTAGCATTCAGTAATTTCGCTAACGCTTCTTTTTTATTTAATATGATTTGTTTCTGTGTTTCATTTTGATAAAAAATAATAGAACGATACTGCGAGCCTCTATCTGGACCTTGACCATTGACTTGTGTAGGGTTTTGAGAACCAAAATACACATCTACAAGAGTTTTAAAACTAATTATTTTGGGATCGTAAATAACTTCTACAGCTTCGGCATGTCCTGTTCTGCCTGTGTTGCTAGACTCGTAAGTTGGGTTTTTGGTGTGGCCACCAGCATAACCATTTATTACTTCGCTTACACCTTTTACGCTTTCGTAAACAGCCTCAACACACCAAAAACAACCACTAGCAAAGTAAGCGCGTTCTAAACCGTTTTCTGCGTTTACTTGTATTGGTGTTGCTGATTTTAGATCTTCTTTAGGATTTGTGTTGTTTTGTGCATTATTTGCACAGCTAAATGCTAATATTGTAGTTAATGCTAGTAAGAGATTTTTCATTGTGTTTTTTAATTAGGTCTATTAAATATGAAAAAACTTATTTTAAAACCTGTTAAATTTTATATAAAAAAAAGGACTTAGCTAACTAAGTCCTTTTTAAAAGTATTGTAAGATTGCTATTTAAAGTTTAGCCATCATTTTTTTCATTTTTTCTTTTTGCTCTTCAGCTAAAGCTTGATCTACAAGTATTCTACCACTATGCTCATCTGTAATTATTTTTTTACGTGCAGCAATTTCCATTTGTACTTGTGGTGGAATTGTAAAATATGATCCTCCAGAGGCACCTCTTTCGATAGGTACTACTGCTAATCCGTTTTTTACATTTACTCTAATTCTATTATACGCTTTTACCAAACGCTCTTCAATTTTCTTTTTATAGTCTTCAGACTTTTTAATAAGTGCTTGCTCTTCTTTTTCAGTTTCAGCTAAAATGGCATCTAATTCACTCTTTTTATGTTTAAGGTGATTTTCACGCTCTTTTAAACGCTCTTTAGATTGCTCAATAACTTCTTTTTTCTGTTCTATTTGAGCTTTAAATTCTTTAATGTGCTTTTCAGCCAATTGGATTTCTAGTTCTTGAAATTCAACTTCTTTAGTTAGTGAGTTAAATTCTCTGTTATTTCTAACATTTTTTTGTTGCTCACTATATTTTTTGATTAAAGATTTAGATTCTTCAATTAGGTTTTTTCTAGCACTAATGTCGTTATCGATAGCATGTAAACTATCTTTAAGCTTTTCTAATCTTGTGTTTAATCCAGCAACTTCGTCTTCTAAATCGCTTACTTCTAAAGGAAGTTCTCCACGTACATTTCTAATTTCATCTATTCTAGAATCAATTAACTGTAAATCGTAAAGTGCTCTTAAACGCTCTTCTACAGTTACTTCTTTACTTTTTGCCATACTTTAAAAATACTTAACAGGATTGGTATTTATCTTTGATAAAATGATGGCAAAATTAGTAATTTTTTTTGTAAGAAATGCTACTATTCCGTTTTTTGTGTATTGTTCACTCTCATAATGGCCAATATCTGCAAGAATAAGTTTGTTTTCGGCAGTAAAAAAGTCGTGGTATTTTAAGTCTGCTGTTACAAAAACATCTGCTCCTGCTGCTTTTGCAGCTTGTATAGCAAAACTGCCAGAGCCTCCAAGTACTGCAACTTTTTTAATTGGTTTTTGTAATAAGTTGCTGTGTCTTATTACGTCGGTTTTCATTTTAGATTTTAAAAATTTAAGAAAATCTTGTTCTGATTGTTCTGTTTGTAGCTCTCCAATCATTCCCATTCCAATATTTTGGTTGGTGTTTTCTAAAGTAATAATTTCGTAGGCGACTTCTTCGTAACTGTGGTTTTCGAATAGAGTATTAATAATTTTAGGTTCTAAATCTTTGGCAAAAGTGACAGTAATTTTTGTTTCGTTTTCGTGGTGTTCTTCATTTTTTTCTCCTTTTGTAGGATTGCTATTTTCGTTGCCTTTAAAAGTGCCTAAGCCACTGGTGTTAAAACTACAATTGCTGTAATTACCAATAGATCCTGCTCCTGCTTTAAAAAGCGCTTGCCTTAATTGGTTTGCTTCTTGTTGAGGTGCATAAGTGGTTAATTTTTTTATGGTACCTGTTTGAGGTATTAATATTTTTGTTTTTGTAAGTTGTAATTGCTCACATATTATATGATTTACGCCTTGGTTTGAATTGTCTAAAGCAGTATGGATAGCATATAGGGCAATATTGTTTTTAATCGCTTTTATTACAACACGCTCTACATACGTTTTACCTGTTATTTTTTTTAAGCCTTTAAATACTATTGGATGAAAACTGACAATGAAGTTGCAATTATTTTCTATAGCTTCCTCTACAACAGCTTCAGTGGTATCTAAAGTAACTAATACACCTTTTAATTTTGTGTTTTTATCGCCAACTAGTAGTCCAACATTATCAAAATCTTCAGCATAAGAAAGTGGTGCAAAGTCTTCTAAATAATTTATTACGTCTTGTATAATCATATTATTTTATAAATTGATTTATTAACAAATATAAAATTTTTACTTTCGTTGCAAGCTAATGCTTTATCACAATATTTTAATGCGCTTTTTACGTTACTTACTTTTTCCTGTTGTTCCTATTTATTTTTTAATAACATGGGTTATAAACAAGTGCTATGATTTAGGTATTTTTAAATCTAAATCCTATGCTTTTCCTGTTATATGTGTTGGTAATTTGAGTGTTGGAGGTACTGGTAAATCGCCAATGATTGAGTATGTGATTGGACTCTTAAAAAATGATTATAAATTGGCTACCTTAAGTAGAGGTTATAAAAGAAAAAGTAGTGGTTTTGTAATTGCAGATACTACAACTAATGTTGAAGATATTGGCGATGAGCCATTTCAGTTTTATACTAAGTTTGGAGATGCTGTTACTGTTGCTGTGGATGCCAACAGACAAAATGGAATAGAGAATTTAATGCAAACACAACCTGATTTAGAAGTGATTTTGTTAGATGATGCTTACCAACATAGAAAAGTGAAGGCTGGCTTAAATATATTATTAACTACTTATTCTAATTTGTATTGTGATGATGTTGTATTACCAACAGGAAATTTACGTGAGCCTAAAGCAGGAGCAAAGCGAGCAGATTTAATAGTGGTTACAAAATGTCCGAAATCACTAACTATAAATGAAAAAGAGAAGATTAAAACCAGGCTTAAATTAAATAACAAGCAACAGTTATTTTTTAGTTATATTGAGTATTCTGACGAGGTGTTTTCTGCTTCGCAGGCATTAAAACTTAATGCTTTAAACGAATTTACATTGGTTACAGGAATTGCAAACGCAACACCTTTAGTAAATTATTTAGAAGAAGGTAACTCTACATTTAAGCATTTAGAATTTAAAGACCATCATTTTTTTAGTGATGAGGATATTAAAACTTTAGCTAGAGAGAAGGTGATTGTTACTACTGAAAAAGATTTTATGAGATTAAAATCATACAAAATTTTAGAAAACAAGCTTTATTATTTGCCTATTACTATTTCTATAGATTTTGATGAACAGTTTAAAGCAACACTTTTAAATTTTGTTGATTAAGTTAAAGTAACTCCATCATTAACTAAAGCATTGTATAATTTTTTCTCAAAGTCTTCTTGTTTAAAAGGTTTGGAAATAATATCTGTAAAACCAGCTTCGTCAAACTCCTGCATTTTATCTTCTATGGTTACAGCTGTAAGTGCAAATATGGTTAGGTTTTTATCAAATGCTCTTATTTGTTTAGTTGCTTCTATACCACTTATTCCAGGCATGTGAATATCCATTAATACTACATCGTAATTATTATTTTTAACTTGTTCTACTGCTGCTTCTCCATTATCTACGACTGTGCAGTTAAGTTTCATTTTAGTAAGTATTTTTTTAGTAATCATTTGGTTAATTTTGTTGTCTTCGACTACCAAAATTTTAATGTTACTAAGTTCAACTTCGTTAATCTCATTAAAGAAAGTTGGCTCTGCTTGTTTTATTGTTTTGTCACTATACTTCATTGGTAACTCAAAATAAAAAGTTGTACCTTTATTAAGTTCGTTTTTTAAATATATTTTTCCTTTTAAAATATCTATTAATCCTTTTACAATAGAAAGACCTAAACCAGTTCCTCCATATTTGCGATTAATTTGGATTGAGCCTTGCGAGAAGCTTTCAAAAATATTCTTTTGTTTTTCTTCGCTAATTCCAATACCATTATCTTCCACTTCAAAACGAATGCTATAAATTCCATTTTGCTCGTTAATTTTATAAATTCTTACCCAAATGTCTCCATTTTTGGTAAACTTAATTGAGTTGCCTATAAGATTAATTAAAATTTGTGATATTTTTAATTGATCTGCATTATAGTTTAACGGAAGGTTTTTATCGTATTCAAAATGAATTTTAGTATTGTTATTTGATGCAGAGTTACTTAAAGCGGAAATAACATTAGCTACTTTCTTTTTTAAATTGAATAGTTCTGGTTCAATTTCTACCTTATTCGCTTCTATTTTATTAATTTGAAGAATATCGTTTATAAAGGTTAGTAAATATTCGCCTGAGAATTTTAATGATTTTAAATGTTGTATCTGTTCTGGTTTTGGGTTTTCGTCCAAAAGCATATTAGTGAGACCTGTTACAGCATATAATGGAGTACGTAGCTCGTGTGTTACTGTAGATAAAAAGTTAGCTTTTGTTTTAGAGGCTAATTCGGCTTTTTCCATGGCCATAATTAATTCACTATTTTTTTTGTACAACATATTATTAGTTTTTAATCTAATATTATTGTTTTTGTAAAGTGATAATGTTAATAAGGATAATATGGTAATTAAGGCAATACTTAATATAGTAGTAAGTTTGTTAATTTTATTTTCGTCTTTTAAAGCTTCAAGATTAGCCAATTCGTTTTTTTGATATTCTGTGTTGTTATCTAGTAACAACTGTAGGCGTTTTTCTGGAGACGAATTTTTTCGTTTTACGTTTAATAACGAATCAGAAATATTAATATGTAGTTTTAGGTAAGTGTTTGCTATACCAAAATTACCTGCACTTTGATTTAAGTCGCTTAATACTAAGTACGCTTCACTTTTTAAATTAGAATAGCCATTTTTATTTGCAATATTATACCCTTTATTAACAACTTCTAATGCTTTTTCTAGTTGCCCTTGTTTGTATATTGTTTTACTATAATTTATTAGTGTACCACTTTCAATTTTTTCTAAATCGTACCTTCTAGAGAGTGCTAAAGCGGTTTCTAATAATTCTTTTGCTTTTTTGTATTTGCCTAATTGGTAATTTGCAATGCCTTCATTGAGAGTGCTTTCTGCTTCGTATTCATGTAAATCTTCTTGTTTAAATAGTGCTTTAGAAGATTTAAAATAATTAATGGCTTGCTCGTAATTTTTTAAGGCCATATATACGTAGCCTTTTGTTTTGTAGGTTTCGGCTAAATTTAAATTGTCTTTAGCAAAACGTTGTACTTCTATTGCCTTTACTAATGTTTTTCGAGCTTCTTCAGGCTCTTCAATGGTGTATTGTACCTTTCCTATTTTAGATAAAATAAGGCCTATTTGCTTTTTGTTGTCTATAGATTTGGCTAGTTCTAAACCTTTTTCTAGTTTATCTTTAGCTTCAAAATAATTATTATCATCAAAGAGTGATTGCGCTTGGTTAATTAGCACATTAATTTGAGAATCTACTTCTTCAACATTCTGAATAATAGTGGTTTCTTGAGCAGAAATATGTAGTGCTACAAAAAACGATATTAAGTAGATATAAGTCTTAAATCGGGACATTTTTTTGAATATGTAAGAACAAATATAGAAATTAATCCGATAAAAGCACTTTTTTTTCCGATAAATAGTAAATTAAATCAATTAATCTGCTAGAATACCCTGTCTCATTATCGTACCAACCTATGATTTTTATCATATTTCCAATAACGGAAGTCATTTGAGAATCGAATATACAGGAGTGTGGATTTCCAACAATATCTATGGAGACAATTGGGTCTTCTGTATATTCTAAAATGTTTTTATAATTTTCTGAAGCTGCTTTCTTAAAAGCGTTATTAATAGTGTTAATAGACACCTCTTTTTCTACATTTAAAGTAATATCCGTAAGCGAGCCATTTGCTACAGGTACTCTAATGCCGCAGCCTCCAATAACGTCTTGTAATTTAGGAAAAATTTTAGTTAATGCCTTGGCAGCTCCTGTTGTTGTTGGTACTATGGATTGTCCTGCAGCTCTTGCACGACGTAAATCTCGATGAGGTTGGTCGTGTAAACTTTGGTCTGTTGTGTAAGAATGAACCGTTGTTATGTAAGCCTGCTTAACACCACAGAGTTTATGTATTACATCAATCATTGGTGCAGCATTATTTGTAGTGCAAGAAGCGTTAGAGATTATACGCTCTGTGCCATCAATAAGATGGTGATTAACACCTAAAACTATGGTTTTAATATCGTCCTCTAAAGGAGGAACGCTAAGTATAACACGTTGTGCGCCATTATTAATATGTTGCTGAAGTGTTTCTGAGGTTTTAAATTTACCTGTTGCTTCAATCACAAAATCTGGAGAATATTTAGACCAATCTATATCTTCTGGATGATTTTTATTTAATAGTGGAAATTTAGCAGTATCAACTATAATATGATTAACGTCTGAAGTTATGTTAGCTTGCAAAACACCATGAATACTATCGTATTTTAGTAAATGTGCTAGTGTTTTAGCATTTGCTAAATCGTTGATAGCAACAACTGTAATGTCTTTATGTTCTAGCAAAAGACGAAATACACGTCTGCCAATTCTACCAAAACCATTAATGGCAACAGTAATCATTAATTAATGTGTTTTTGTGCTTTGTAAGACGAGCGTACAAGAGCACTACTCTCCACATGTCTAAAACCTAACTCTAAACCTATAGTTTTATATTCTTCAAACTGCTCTGGCAATATAAACTGTTTAACAGGTAAGTGTTTTTTACTAGGTTGTAAATATTGCCCAATAGTTACTACATCTACATCATTATCTTTAAGGTCGTGTAAAGTTTCAATTACTTCTTCTCTGGTTTCACCTAAACCCAACATTATGCCAGATTTGGTTCTGCGTTGTCCTTGTTGTTTTAAGTATTTTAATACACCAAGGCTTCTATCGTATTTTGCTTGTATTCTCACTTCTCTGGTGAGTCGTCTAACCGTTTCTATATTATGAGACACTACTTCTGGAGCAACATCAATAATTCTATCTATGTGTTTTTCAATACCTTGAAAATCTGGAATTAAAGTTTCTAGTGTTGTTTCAGGATTCATGCGTCGAACGGCTTTAACAGTTTCGCTCCACATAATGCTTCCCATATCCTTTAAATCATCACGATCTACACTAGTTAATACTGCGTGTTTAATTTGCATTAATTTTATGGAGCGTCCTACTTTTTCTGGCTCATCCCAATCTACAGTTTCTGGTCGCCCAGTTTTAACACCACAAAAGCCACAAGATCGTGTACATACATTACCTAAAATCATAAACGTAGCAGTGCCTTCGCCCCAGCATTCACCCATATTAGGACAACTACCAGAAGCACAAATAGTATTTAAGCTGTACTTATCTACCAGACTACGCAGTTCTTTGTATTTTTTTCCAGTTGGCAATTTTACGCGTAACCATTTTGGTTTTCCTTGTCTTTCTGGTAAAATATTAGATGTTGTTTCTGTAATCATAAATGCAATATTATTAGTGCAAAGATACGAACTATTTGGTACAATATTAAGTGAGGTAAATTATAGATTGGCTTTTATAAAATTGCAGTAAAAATTTTAACTTATTTGCAATTAGTATTAGTTTTTTTTAATAATATCAGCAAGCAGCTGCTTTGCTCTAAGCAATCTAACTTTTACATTGTTAATAGGTTGTTTAAGCTCTTCGGCCATTTCTTTATAGCTTAATTCTTGAAAAAATCTTAAATTAATTACCTCTTGGTAATGTGGTTTTAATTTTTTAATGTCGCGTAGTAATTTCGCTAAATTTTGTTCTGTAATTAGCTTGTCTTCTGCTGAAGGAGATTCGTCTGGAATTTGATAAGCTTTAGTTTCATTATCATTTATAATAGTTTCAGAAAGTTTATGCTTTTCTTTTCTTAATAAATCGATATGAATATTCTTAGATATAGTAATTAACCATGTACTAAACTTATAGTCGCTGTTGTAAGTTTCAATTTTATCAAACGCTTTAGAAAAAGTTCTAATGGTAATGTCTTCAGCGTCATTTTCGTTTTTCACACGCTTAAGCTGAAACAAATACACATCGTCCCAAAAAGTATTTAGTAAATATTTAAACGCTTTTTGATTGTTTAATTTGGCTAGTTCAATGGCATCGTTTATTTCCAATGTGTAGGTTTTGATATTAAATTAGATATAAATATAGTTAATTGAAAACCAACCAAAAAGAGTTCTAAAAAGGGTAGAAGCACAAGTAGGTCTAATTCTTTAAGTTTTTTTGCTGAAAACCCTATAATTAAATAATTCACAACACTTCTAATTATAATTAATGCCACAACAAACTTCCAAAGAAAAAGTGTTGATAATAAAACTATTGCAAACAGCCAAAACAATAGTTGCGAGGCATAGAATACACTTAGTATAATTTTATGTTTTACCTTGTATAAATTAGCAGTAGATACATGTCTTCTTTTTTGTGTAAACCAAGCCTTTAGTGTGGTTTTAGGCTTAGAATACGTAAAACTATCTTTACTAAAGCAAACTGTTGTGTTGTTGCTATTTGCGGCTTCATTAATAAATAAATCATCGTCACCAGAACGAACTTGTATATGTTTTATAAAACCATTAGTGTTAAAAAACTCTTCTTTTTTATAGGCTAAATTACGACCAACACCCATATAAGGCATGCCTAATTTCGCAAACGAAAAATATTGAATTGCTGTTAAAAGCGTTTCATAACGTATTAATTTATTTAAAAGCGAGTTTTTAATTTTATAATAAGCGCCATAGCCAAGTACAATAGATTGCGTGTTGTTTATTGGCGCTGTCATATTTGTTATCCAATTTAATGATACAGGTTTACAATCGGCATCTGTAAATAAAAGCAACTCGTGTTTAGCAGCTTTAATACCTAATGTTAACGCGTATTTTTTGTTTCCCCAAAAGGCTTCAATGTTTTTAACATTAACAATTTTTATGTTATCATGCAGTGTTTTAAAATGTTCCATCACTTCTAATGTGTTATCACTAGAGGCATCATTAATTAAAACAACTTCGAAGTTAGAATAGTTTTGGTTTAATATAGTTGGCAAAAAAGTTTTAAGATTGTCTTCTTCATTTTTTGCACATATAATGACTGAAACAGTAGCTGTATTAGAGTCTAGTTTTTTTGGTTTAGCAAAGGCAAAATTACCAAAAACAACACCATAATAAATAACCTGAATACATACTATAGCTACAAAAGTGTAGAACAGGATATCAAGTAATACCATGAAGTGCTAAGCGTGTTGAGTTTCGTTGCAATTCTCAAATTGGTCTGGAGATTTACCACAAAATCCACAAGCTTCACCTTCTTTATTAAGCATTGGATTTTGGCTAGCACATGTGCCTGCAAATTTACCGTCTTTTTTTGCCCAAATTTTAATGGCAATACCAGCAAAGGCAATACCCATTAGTAATAAAGTAATTAATATAAGTTTCACGAAAATGAAGAGTTTTAAATGTTTTACAAAGTTACAAAAATCTTAAGTATTTATTTAAATTTTGGTAAGTTGTCTTCTGCAAAATGTTGTTTTAACGACTTTTTGTGTCTTTTTGTCGTAAACACCTTTTTAGCAACGACTTCATTTTAATTAGCCATGATATTTAAATTAAATTATTCTCTAATTAACTAATACTTTGAAATTATGAAAAAATTATTAGCCGAGTTTTTCGGTACATTTTGGTTGGTTTTTGGAGGTTGTGGTAGTGCTATTTTTGCTGCAGGCTTTCCAGAACTTGGAATTGGATTTTTAGGCGTCTCATTAGCTTTTGGTTTAACAGTGCTTACAATGGCTTATGCTGTAGGTCATGTTTCTGGAGCGCATTTTAATCCAGCGGTAAGTATAGGTCTATGGGCTGGAGGAAAATTTCCAGCAAAAGATTTGCTAGGATATATTATTGCACAACTTGTTGGAGCTATTGTTGCGGCAGGAGCTCTTTATTTAATAGTTTCTGGTAAAGAAGGATTTACAGATATTGGAGGTTTTGCAGCTAATGGCTATGGTGCATTATCTCCTGGTGGTTACTCTATGACCTCTGCTTTGGTTGCTGAGTTTTTATTAACTCTGTTCTTTTTACTGGTAATTTTAGGAAGTACTTATCCTAAAGCGCCAAAAGGGTTTGCTGGTATTGCTATTGGTTTGGCTTTAACACTTATACATTTAATTAGTATTCCAATTACCAATACTTCTGTAAATCCTGCACGTTCTACAAGTCAGGCTTTATTTGCTGGAGGAGATTATCCTGCTCAATTATGGTTGTTTTGGTTGGCGCCAATTGCAGGAGCAATTATTGCAGGATTTATTCATAAAGCATTTTTTGATAAGGAATAATTAAAATGCGCTAAATAAAAAAGCCTCAATGTACATTGAGGCTTTTTTATTTACTGTTTAGCGTCTATTGCTTACTGTTTTTTAATAAAATTTCAGCAACAGAGTTGCCTTTATAAGTATTAGCTTCTCCTTTGTTTTCTATGGTAATATGTAATCCTAAAGCATCTTCAGAATAAGGTATAGGTTTAAGTTTTCTGTCTGATTCTTTTAAAATACCTAAATTAACCATTTTGCCTTCTATATCTGCCCACATTTGGTATTGTTGTTCTTCTGGTAATTGTGGTAGAGAAACCACATCAATTAATGAGGTTCTTTCTTTTGGATTTATATAGGCTACAGTTTTTAAATTTTTTGCTCTTTTGTTACCCTTAATCACATACTTTTCAGTCTCAGGGTTGTTTAATTGCAGAAACTGGTCCATAAGTGTACTTAACTTTTGGTTATTGTTTTGTATGTCTCCACGTAAATCAAAAATTTCATCTACAATTTTTTGGTTTTCGCCTTTTAATTGTTGATTTTGATCGTATAATATGTATGAAGAACCTGCAAATATTAAAGCGGCAAAACTTGCTGCAATAGCGTAACTAAACCAAGATTTTCTTTTTATAGTTTGTTGTTGTAAAGTCACAACAGGTTTTGTGTCTAAAGCTTCTAAAACAGAATTTAATACAGCTTTTGGAGCTTCAATGGCCTGAGTTTGCGCTACAAACTCTAAGTTGTCTTGTAATTTGTTGTAGGTGTCTTTGACTTGTGGGTATTTATTGATGTAGGATTCCACAAGTTTAGTTTCATCATAATCTGTTTGGCCTATTAAATATTTATCTAATAAGTCTGAATTTAAAAAAATAGTTATTTTATCATTCATGGCTATTCTATTCTGGATTGTAGATTTTTTTTAGTTCTCGCAATCCAATCTTTAATCTCGATTTTATTGTTCCTAAAGGTATTTCTAGTTCGTCGCTTGCTTCTTGTTGCGTCATACCTTCAAAAAAAAGCGCATTAATAACTACCTGATATTTTAAATCTAAGGTGTTAAGATGCTTTTTTATATCCATCACATCTAGATTTAAACTATTGGTTGTCATTTTATATACGTTAGAATCTTCAATCTGGACTTCTCTATTCGTTTTTTTTGAGGATGATCTAATTTTGTCAATTGCTGTGTTGTACGCAATTCTATAAAGCCAAGTAAATAACTTGGCTTTATTAGGATCGTAACTTTTGCCTTTTTTCCAGACTTTTATTAGGCTTTCTTGTAAGGCATCTTGTGCTAAATCATCGTCTTTATTTATTACTTTTTTTATAACACCAAAAAGTGCATCAGCATAATGCTCATATATGAGGGAAATAGCCTGTTTGTCGCTATTTTTTAAAAGTTCAATAATTTTATTTTCAATGGAAAAACTCAAGCTTAATGTTGTTTGTTTGATTAAATAATATTGACTTCAGCTTCAATTTGAATATTAAAGATACGATAAATTGTGAGTTGAATTAATTTTGAAAGCTTTAATATATCTTCTCCTTTAGCATTTCCGTAATTAACTAAGACTAAAGCTTGCTTTTTGTGCACACCATAATCACCAAAAGTTTTCCCTTTAAAACCTGCTTTTTCAATTAGCCAACCAGCAGGAACTTTTACTTCTTTATTAGAAACCGGATAACTTGGAGCTTCTGGGAAATTTTCTTTTAAAACCGTAAACGCTTCAGTAGAAATTACAGGGTTTTTAAAAAAACTACCACTATTACCAATCTCTTTTGGGTCTGGTAATTTGCTTTGGCGAATTGCAATTACTGCTCTAGAAATAGCTTGTATGGTTGGTGTTTTAATATTCATTTTTTCTAATTCTGAAGTAATTGCTCCATAATTAGTATGTAATTGATGTTGTTGCGTCGTTAACTTAAAGACTACAGAAAGTATAACGTACTTTCCTTTTGCTTGTTGTTTAAATATGGAATTTCTATACCCAAACTCGCATTGGGATTTGGTAAAGGTTTCTATTTGTTTTGTTGTAATATTTAAAACCTCACAAGACACAAAAGTATCTTTTAGCTCCACGCCGTAAGCTCCAATATTTTGTATTGGTGCTGTGCCTACGTTACCAGGAATTAACGATAGGTTTTCTAAGCCACCAAAATTGTTTTCTAAACAATACAGGACAAATTCGTGCCAGTTTTCTCCTGCATTTGCTCTTACAATAGCATGATTGTTAGTGTTCTCTAATACTGTAATGCCTTTTAAATTTAGATGGATAACTAATGCATTAATATTTTTGGTTAATAGCATGTTGCTTCCTCCTCCAATAAAAAACACTTCTGGATAATTTTTAAGCGAAAGCGCTTCAATTAACTCATTAGTATTTTGAACAGAAATAAAGTGCTTTGCACTAACCTCTATACCAAAAGTGTTATAGGGTTTTAACGATATGTTGTTTTTAATTTGCACTAATCTTTGTAAACTTTTAGTGCTTCTTTTAAAATATTTACAGCTTTAATTAGGCTTTCTTCTTTTAAAACATAAGCAATCCTGATTTGATTAAGACCAACTCCAGGAGTGGAGTAAAATCCACCAGCAGGAGCAACCATAATGGTTTCGTTATTAATATCAAAATCTTGTAACAGCCATTGCGCAAAAGCATCACTGTTTTTTACTGGTAATTCTACTATGCAATAGAAAGCGCCTTTTGGATTGGCTACTTTTACACCATCAATCCTTTTTAGTTCGTTAACTAATGTATTACGACGTTGTAAGTACTCAGAAATTACATTATCAAAATAACTTTGTGGTGTTGCTAATGCTGCTTCACTTGCAATTTGAGCTAAGGTTGGAGGGCTTAACCTGGCTTGTGCAAATTTTAATGCTGTGGCAATAACTTGTTTGTTTTTAGAGACTAAACAACCAATACGCGCGCCACACATACTGTAGCGTTTAGAAACAGAATCTATAACAATGGCATGCTCTTCTATGCCTTTTTCTTGTAATATGGAGTAATGCGTTGCACCATCGTATGCAAACTCTCTATACACTTCATCTGCGATTAAAAATAAATCGTGCTTTTTAACAATTTCAGCTAGTTTTTTAATTTCGTCTTTAGAGTATAAGTAACCTGTTGGATTACCAGGATTACAAATTAAAATAGCTTTAGTTTTTGGTGTAATTAGTTTTTCAAACTCTTCAATAGGAGGTAAGGCAAAGTTGTTTTCAATTTTAGAAATTACAGGTACTACATTAACTCCAGAAGCCGTAGAAAAACCGTTATAATTAGCATAAAAGGGTTCTGGAATTATAATCTCGTCATCCACATCCATAATACTGCCAAATGCAAACAATAAAGCTTCACTTCCTCCTGTAGTTACAATAATGTCGTCGTGCTTTACATGGATGTCATTTTTTGCATAATAATTGGCTATTTTTTGTCTGTAGCCTTCAGACCCTTCAGATCTAGTATAGGCTAAAATGTCTAATGAATGCGCTCTTACTGCATCTAGAGCAATTTCTGGTGTCTTTATATCTGGCTGCCCAATGTTTAAGTGATAAACTGTTTTCCCTTTTTTGTAAGCTTCTTCAGCAAAAGGAACCAATTTTCTAATTGGAGATTGCGGCATTTTTTTGCCTTTAGAGGAAATTGTTGGCATAGTCGTTATTATTTATCTTACAAAGTTGCAAAAATATTATGAATTTCGATTTAAAAATACTGAATTTGAAACATCTTACTTCTTTTTTTCGTAACTTAAATAACATTATTTTTTAGTCATGAAAAAAGTAGTATTAGTTTTTCTTTTTTTTAGTGCTGTGATTTTTAACGGTTTTAGTCAAAACACGTTTAAGTTACCTGCAAATAAAACTAGTGATAAAATTAAGTTTAAGCTTATAAATAATGTAATTATAATTCCTGTAAATTTAAACGGAAAAACCCTATCCTTTATATTAGATACAGGAGTAAGTAAGCCTATTATATTTAATTATGAGGAGGTACAGAATAATGTAAATAATAATAGTAAACAAACCATATTTTTAAAAGGGTTAGGTAAAGGTAAACACGTTGAGGCAATACGCTCTTTTTATAATTCTATTTCTGTTGGAAAAGCGAAAAATGTAGAGCAAGATTTATATGTAATTAAGAACTTAAATATTGGTTTTGCCTCTAAGCTTGGTACAGAGATTCATGGTATAATTGGCTATGATTTGTTTAAAGATTTTGTTGTAGAAATTAATTACATTAAAAAACATATTAAATTAACCAATCCGGAAGATTATAAAACTAAAACGTGTAGAAAGTGTGAAGTTTTAGAATTACAATTTCATAATAAAAAACCTTATTTTAATGCAGAACTTACTGTTGAAAACAATAAAATACCTGTAAAACTATTAATTGATACAGGAGCAACTGAAGCTTTATGGGTTTTTGAAAATGAAGAAAAAAACATTGTATCTACAGATAATCATTTTGAAGATCTTTTAGGTTATGGTCTTGGAGGTGAGCTACATGGTAAACGTTCTAAAATAGAATCATTTAATATAAAATCTTTTAAATTAGACTATGCGTTAATTGCATTTCCGGATTCTACGTCTGTTTCCTACAAATCAAAAGTAGTGGATAGAAATGGTAGTGTTGGTGGTGAAATTTTAAAACGCTTTCATGTTGTTTTTAATTATGCTGAAAATACAATTACTTTAAAAAAGAATTCTAATTTTAAAAATAGATTTAGTTACAATAAAAGTGGAATTACTATAGAACAACATGGATTTAGGATAGTTGAAGAAAAAGAATATACACTACAATATAGTAGAGTAGTGCGAGACAAAGCTGGTATGTCTGCTTACTCTACAATCAGTAATGGAAAATTAGTTTTAAAACCAGCGTTTATTATTACTAATTTAAGAGCAGATTCTCCTGCCAAAAACACTGGATTACAAGTTGGTGATTTAATTTTAAAAATAAATAATAAAGAAACGCACAACTTGTCTCTACAAGAAACTTCTCAATATTTTTATGGTAAAGAAGGGAAAACTCTAAATTTACTAATAGATAGAAATGGTAAGACTTTAAGGTATTCCTTTAAATTAAAAAGTCTTTTAAAATAAACGCGATTAAATTCTTAAGGCAAAAAAAAAGCCAGAACATAAATTCTGGCTTTTTTAAATTTTATAAAAATGGCTATTATTTTTCCATAACACTTTTCTGTTTTTTCTCCATAACGCTCACTTTATCAGGATCAATAACCTCACCTTTAATTTTAAGCGAAACAGTTGGTGTTTCAGCATTAGATAAAACAGTTATAGTTTTACGAATTGGCATAACTCTTTTTGTATCGTATTTTACCTCAATCTCACCTGTTTTTCCTGGCATAATTGGCGCTTCTGGCTTTTTTGGTACTGTACAACCGCAGCTAGAACTTACTTTAGATATAATTAGTGGTGCATCTCCAGTATTGGTAAACATAAAAGTTCTAACGCCATCATCTCCTTTGTTAATTGTTCCGTAATCTATAGTAGTCTCTTTAAATTCAATTTTAGCTACTTTTTCCTGAGCATTTAACGAAAAACTTAGTAATCCGATAAATAATAATGTAAAGATTTTTTTCATTTTATTTATATTTTTAATGGTTTGTAAATTTAATCACTTTTTATTCCTCTTGCAAAATTATTAGATGTAATGCATACTTACAAATACTTACAACATATTTAACTATACATTAATACTCATTAAAATTTCACAAAAACAGAAATATAAGTACTTTTGCATGATATTATTCAAAAACTATTCCAAAGTATGAGCATTCCATCAAAATATGATGCAAATAGCGTAGAAAGCAAGTGGTACAACTACTGGACAGAAAATAAATATTTTCATTCTAAACCAGACGACAGAGAGCCTTATACCATTGTAATTCCGCCACCAAACGTTACTGGAGTCCTGCACATGGGACACATGCTTAATAATACCATACAAGATGTGCTTATACGTCGTGCACGTTTATTAGGTAAAAATGCATGTTGGGTTCCTGGAACAGATCATGCATCTATTGCAACAGAAGCAAAAGTTGTTGCAAAATTAAAGGAACAAGGAATAGATAAAAATGATTTAACTCGTGATGAGTTTTTGGCACATGCTTGGGAATGGACCGAAGAATATGGAGGAGTAATACTTGAACAACTTAAAAAATTAGGATGCTCTTGCGATTGGGACAGAACCAAATTTACAATGGATGACGATATGTCTGAAGCTGTAATAAAAGTTTTTGTTGATTTACATAAAAAAGGATTGATATATAGAGGTTACCGAATGGTAAACTGGGATCCAGAAGCAAAAACAACACTTTCTGATGAAGAAGTAATTCATGAAGAACGTCAAGGAAACCTTTACTATATAAATTATAAAATCCTCTCCCCAACCCTCTCCAAAGGAAAGGGAGCAATGAGTGAGAGTTCTCCTCCTTTGGAGGAGCTAGAGGAGGAATATTTAACAATTGCTACTACAAGACCTGAAACCATTTTTGGTGATACAGCAATTTGTATTAATCCAGAAGATGAGCGTTTTACACACTTACGTGGAAAAAAAGCCATAGTACCAATTGCAAATCGTGTAATACCAATTATTGAAGACGAATATGTAGATCTGGAATTTGGAACAGGTTGTTTAAAAGTAACTCCAGCACATGATGAAAATGATAAAAATCTTGGAGATAAGCACCAATTAGAAGTAATAGATATTTTTAATGAAGATGCTTCATTGAATAGTTTTGGATTACAATTTGAAGGTCAAGACCGTTTTGTTGCTAGAAAAAATGTGGCAAAAGAACTAGAAAATAGTGGTGCATTAGTTAAAACCGAAACACATATTAATAAAGTAGGTACTAGTGAACGAACTAAAGCAGTTATTGAACCAAGATTAAGTGACCAATGGTTCTTAAAAATGGAAGAACTAGTAAAACCAGCAATAGAAGCTGTTTTAGGTGAAGATGCTGAAATTAAATTGTTTCCAAAGAAATTTGAAAACACCTATCGTCATTGGATGGAAAACATTCGCGATTGGAATATCTCACGTCAATTACTTTGGGGACAACAAATTCCTGCATATTATTATGGTGACGGAAAAGAAGATTTTGTAGTTGCTGAAACAATAGAAGAAGCTGTTGAAAAAGCTAATAAGAAACTAAATGTCACTTCGAGCGCAGTCGAGAAGTCTCTAACTAAAGAAGATTTACGTCAAGACACAGACGCTTTAGACACATGGTTTTCATCATGGCTTTGGCCAATGTCTGTTTTTGACGGAATTCGTAATCCAGAAAACGAAGAAATAAATTATTACTATCCTACAAATGATTTAGTAACAGGACCAGATATTTTATTCTTTTGGGTTGCACGTATGATAATTGCAGGTTACGAGTATAAAGACGCTAAACCATTTAACAATGTGTATTTAACTGGTTTGGTTCGTGATAAACAAAGACGTAAAATGTCTAAATCTTTAGGAAACTCTCCAGATGCTTTAAAACTTATTGAAGATTATAGTGCAGATGGTGTACGTGTTGGTTTACTATTAAGTTCTGCAGCAGGAAACGATTTAATGTTTGACGAAGCACTTTGTCAACAAGGAAAAGGTTTTGGAAACAAAATATGGAATGCTTTTAAACTTACAAATATTTGGGAAGTTAGTGAAACTATAGAGCAGCCGAATTCTAGTAAAATTGCTTTAGATTGGTACGAAGCTAGATTTCAAACTGTTTTAGCAGAAATTGAAGATCACTTTAGTAAATACAGATTAAGCGATGCTTTAATGGCTATTTACAAATTGGTTTATGATGATTTTTGTGGTTGGTTATTAGAGATTGTAAAACCAGCATATCAACAACCAATTGATGCTGCAACATACAATAAAGTAATGTCTATATTTGAAGACAATCTTAAAATATTACATCCTTTTATGCCATTTTTAACTGAAGATATTTGGCAATATATTGCTGAACGTACTCCAGAAGAAGCATTAATAATTGCAAAATGGCCAGAAGCTAAACCAGTAAATAAGGAGATTATCTCACAGTTTGAATTTGCATCTGAAGTTATTTCTGGAATAAGAACCGTTAGAAAAGAAAAGAATATTGCATTTAAAGATGCTATTGGTTTTTCTGTAATAAATAACGAAAACTCAAATACTGCATTCGATACAGTAATTGCAAAACTAGGCAATCTTGAAAGTATAGAATACGTAAAAGAGCCAGTTGCAGGAGCGCTTACTTTTAGAGTAAAATCAAACGAGTATTTTATACCAATGGATGGCGCAATAGATGTAGAAGCAGAGATTAAAAAACTTACAGAAGAATTAAACTATACCGAAGGTTTTCTTAAATCTGTGCAAAAAAAATTATCTAATGAACGTTTTGTTGCAGGAGCACCAGAACAAGTAGTTGCTAGTGAAAAGAAAAAAGAAGCAGATGCTTTGGCAAAGATTGAGACTTTGAAAGCAAGTTTGGGTAGTTTAAAATAAAAAATTAATGTCAAAAAAAACAATATACTCTCTACTTACTGCCATAGTTGTAATCGCGTTTTATGCCTGTAATTTTTATATAGAAAATCAAGAAAAAGAAACCATTGTTAATAAGGGTAAAACAGTAAAAACCAACACTAACGAGTACTTTTTACCAACCAGTACCACAGGACAAATAGTACATCACGAAGGTTATAGTTTAAGTTATAGCGAACCACATGAGCAAGCAGAATGGGTCGCTTACGAGCTTAAAAAAGAGCATTTATCCAGTAGCAATTTTAAACGTCCTTATTTTGAAATAGACAACGCAGTAAAAACTGGAGCTGCACATTGGCGAAATTATAAAAAATCGGGTTACGATCGTGGGCATTTGTGTCCTGCAGGAGACAGGAAATACACTAAAGAAGCACACGACGAAACCTTTTTAACTAGTAATATTTCTCCTCAAAATCATGATTTTAATGCTGGTTTGTGGAATAGATTAGAACAAAAAACAAGATATTGGGCAAGTAAATACGATGGTGTTTTTGTGGTTTCTGGTGGTGTTTTAAATGGTACACTTAAAACTATAGGAGAAGAAAAAGTTGCAGTGCCAAATCAGTTTTATAAAGTATTAATAGATACTAATAGTGGAGACACTAAAGTAATCGCTTTTTTAATGAATAACGAAGACTCTAACCAACCACTTTACAAATTTGTAACCTCTGTAGATAGAATAGAGGAACTAACAGGAATTGATTTCTTCTCGGAATTAGACGATGAAACCGAAAATAAGATAGAAGCATCGAGAGATTATAAAGGCTGGAGTTTTTAGACTTTATCAGTTAACAATTAACAATTAACAATTATTATTTTTAATTTTTGCTCACTACTCACTACTCACTACTCACTACTCACTACTCACTACTCACTACTCACTACTCAAGCTAAGCTTTTTCTTAATTCCTTTCCAGCGTAAGTTTCTAATGTATTTCCCTTCAGCTTCTGTAATTAAACGCTCAGGTTTATTACTTGCAGCTTTTAAATACCCAAAAATATAATCTTTAAAGTATCTAAAACTTTTCTTCTTTAAACCCATTTTTAAAGCCGTTAAAAATGTAAGAGTAAAACCATAACGCATTTTATACATTGCTTCGCCTTGTAAGTACTTAGCTGCTTTGTTATAGCTTGCTCCTGTTGGTTTTAAATGCTTTACTTTTAAAGACTCGTCCAGTACAATTTGCCAACCGTTATATTTAGCTAAAAGCTCGTCTAAAGTATCCCAACCCATAGATTTTTTGAGTTGTCCAATAGCTTCAAAGCACTCTTTTGTGTAGGTTTTTAATGCACCACGAATATGGTCTTTTCCTGTAATAGATTCTAAAACCCAATCGTTGTTTTTTTTAATATAACAGTAGCCTGCAACCATGCCTATGTTTTTAGATTTTTTAAAATGAAGTGATAACGTTTCTAAATAATGTAATGGAAAAATTAAATCTGCATCAAACTTGCATATCACGTCAAAATCTTTATTTATAAAGTCATAACCTTTATAGAACGCATTTATGATTTTTGTACCAGGCAAATGTTGGTTGGAAGAGGTTGTGTTTACTAATTTTATAAAGTTGTATTGCTTTTGAAACTCTTCAACAATACGTTGTGTATTATCTGTAGAATTATCATTAACCACCACAATTTCTTTTGGGAGTAACGTTTGCTCAACTAGAGATTGTAACGTTAAACCAATCGAAGATTCTTCGTTATGAGCAGGTATGATGATGGAAAATTTCATAAAACAAATTACAGCATTATAAACCCAACTTCCAAAACCAATTGAGTAAGCTTTGAGTTTTTTTGTTTAGCTTATTGAATTTTCTACGCGTTCAGCATAAACAATATAATATCTAGGAGTAAAGCGTCTTAATAATGGTCTAATTCCAATTTTTTTTGGTGGATTGGTCCATTTTTGACGATCTATAATTTTCCATCCTGTTTTTTCTAATAGCCAATCTAATTGCCAATCTTCAAATTCGTGGTAGTGTCTATCCCATTTATCGGTTTTACTTCTGTAAGCACTCGAAAACCACAAGCGTAAAGGAACACTAATTACTAATTTTTGTGCTTTAATACTTTGTAAAACTGTAAAAGGAGAAAGCAGGTGTTCAAAAATTTCGAAAGCTGTGATTACTGTAGCTTTAGAGTTTTCAATGGTTGAGGTGTCAAAATCTAAATCTTCGCCTTTAGTGTTTTCGACAGTAAACCCATTATTTTTTAAAATACCCGTAAACGGATTTTCTACGCCTAAATCTAAAAGTGTTTCAGATTTTGATACATGTTTTTCTAAAAATTGGAGTGTATGTTTATAACGTTTGTTGGGAAAGTATTCTGAATACATTACTAAGAAATTTTATCGTAAGATGTTTTTATTCCTTTAATTAATGCAGAGCTAAATCCTTGATGTTCCATTTCGTTTAATCCTGTAATAGTACAGCCTTTAGGAGTTGTCACTTTGTCGATTTCTGCTTCAGGATGATTGCCGTTTTGCAATAACAATTCGCAAGCACCTTTAACGGTTTGAATTGTAATTTCACTAGCTGTTTTAGAGTCGAATCCAATTTCAATACCACCTTGCGTCATACTTCTAATAAATCGCAATACAAAAGCAATACCACAAGCGCCTAAAACAGTCGCTGCATTCATTAATTGCTCGTTAATTACAATTGTATTTCCTAGTGTGTCGAATATGTGTTTTACAGTTTCTGTGTCTTTATTACTAGCATTTTCGCTTGCAATACAATTAACAGATTCGTTAACAGAAGCTGCAGTATTTGGCATGGCTCTAAAAATGGTTGGAAGTGTAGAGAGGTTCTTTTTTATTTCTGAAATTGAAAAATCACTAACAACAGAAATCAATAATTTGTCTTTAGTTATAACTGGAGCAATCTCTTGTAAAACTTCAGTAATTTTATAAGGTTTTACAGCTATAATTACTATTTGAGCATTTTTTACAGCTTCAGAATTATTTGAAGACACAGTAACACCTTGCATACTAAACTTAGATAAAAGTTCTACTTTATGACGCGTTATGGTAATGTGAGAGGATTTGTAGTTTTGAGAGAGTAAACCAGAAGCAATGGCTTGTCCTAAATTGCCTCCTCCAATTATAGCAATGGATTTAGTCATAACTAGTATTTATATACAAAAGAGTTAATGTGCATACCTCCACCAACACTAGCAAAAATTATGATATCTCCTTTTTCTATATTTTGATTTTCTAATTTATTGTTTCTAATTAAATCAAATAAAGTTGGTACAGTAGCAACAGAACTATTTCCTAATTTATGAATGCTCATTGGCATCACACCTTCCGGAATTTCGGTTTTATACAAACGGTAAAAACGTTTAATAATAGCTTCATCCATTTTTTCGTTGGCTTGATGAATTAAAATTTTCTTTACGTCTTTAATATCAATACCACTTTTATCTAAGCATTCCTTCATGGCTAAAGGCACGTGGTTTAGCGCAAATTCATAAATTTTGCGACCATGCATTTTTATATAACGCGTATTTTTGTCTAAATCTTGATTGTTAGATTTTCCAAAAAATAAATAGTAAGCTTCGTCATAAGTAAAACTTGCTGTTTCGTGAGCTAAAATGCCACCTTCTTCATCTGTAGCTTCAACAATTGTAGCTCCAGCTCCATCACTATAAATCATACTGTCTCTATCGTGTTTATCGACCACTCTAGATAACGTTTCACTTCCAATAACTAAACATTTTTTTGCCATACCTGACTTTATAAAAGCTTGCGCTTGTATAACGCCTTCTATCCAACCAGGACACCCAAATAAAATGTCGTAGGCGACACATTTAGGGTTTTTAATACGTAAATTATGTTTAATTCGAGAAGCCAAACATGGTAAAACATCGGTTTGAATGGTGTTTGCTTTTACATCTCCAAAGTTATGTGCGCAAATAATATAATCCAACTCTTCAGGATTTATATTGGCATCTTCAATAGCTTTTTGTGCAGCTAAAAAACCTAAATCTGATGAGGTTAATTGCTCGGCAGCATAACGACGCTCGCTAATTCCTGTAATGTCTTTAAATTTTTCAACAATAACTTTATTTGGAGTATCTATGCTGCTGCCATCAATATTTAAGAATTTATGCTGATGAAAATCCTCGTTTTTTTCAACTTCATTAGGAATATAACTTCCAGTTCCTGTTATTTTTATTGACATTAATGTTAATTTTAGGGTTAACTTAATACTAAAATAGTGAATATTAATTTCTTAAATTAATGTTAGCGAATTAAGTTGAAATTTTTGTGATATTCTTAGAAAAAAGAAATCTAATCTATTTATAATCGAAAAAGCACACCAATAATTGATGTGCTTTTACAAAATTTATGTTTTAATTATACTTCTTCCATGTAAGCTTCAATTGGAGCACAAGAGCAAATTAAATTTCTGTCGCCATAAGCATCATCTACACGACGTACAGAAGGCCAAAATTTATTATCATTTACATACTCTAATGGAAATCCTGCTTTCTCTCTAGAGTAAGGCAATAACCACTCATCACTTGTCAACATTTCTAAAGTATGTGGTGCATTTTTTAATGGGTTATTATCATCGTCTTTATCTGCAACATCAATTTCCTTTCTAATAGAAATCATGGCATCACAAAAGCGATCCATTTCTGCTTTACTTTCACTTTCTGTTGGCTCAATCATCATTGTTCCTGCAACAGGAAAGGATACTGTTGGCGCATGGAAACCGTAATCCATTAAACGTTTTGCGATATCTGTTACTTCAATGCCATTCTCTTTAAAAGGACGACAATCAATAATCATTTCGTGTGCAGCTCTTCCGTTTTCACCAGAGTATAATGTTGGGTAATAATCTTTTAAACGCTCTTTAATATAGTTAGCATTTAATATGGCAATTTCAGTAGCTTTTTTAAGCCCTCTGTAACCTAACATTTTTATATAACCATAAGAAATTAGGCACACTAAAGACGATCCAAAAGGTGCTCCAGAAATTGCCGAAATCGCTTGGTGACCACCAGTTTTTACTAAAGGGTTGCCAGGTAAAAAAGGAACCAGTTGTTTAGCAACACAAATGGGTCCAACTCCTGGTCCTCCTCCTCCATGAGGAATAGCAAACGTTTTATGTAAATTTAAATGGCAAACGTCTGCACCAATATTTCCTGGATTGGTTAAACCAACTTGTGCATTCATATTTGCACCATCCATATATACTTGTCCGCCATTATCGTGAATTAGCTTTGTAATTTCTTTAATAGCAGACTCGTAAACACCATGTGTTGATGGATAAGTTACCATTAAAGCAGCTAAATTATCTTTATGTAATTCTGCTTTTTCTCTTAAATCGTCAACATCAATATTTCCGTTTTCAGAGGCTTTAGTTACTATAACTTTCATACCAGCCATAACTGCACTTGCAGGATTTGTTCCGTGTGCAGACGAAGGGATTAAGCAAATATTTCTGTGATGGTCTCCACGAGATTCGTGGTATGCTTTAATAACCATTAAACCTGCAAATTCTCCTTGTGCACCAGAGTTTGGTTGTAAAGAGGTTGCAGCGAAACCAGTAATTTCTGTTAACTGATTTTCGAGTGCGTTAAGCATTAACTTATAGCCTATTGGCTGGTCTGCTGGTACAAATGGATGCATATTTCCCCAACTGCTCCAACTTAATGGTAACATCTCGGCAGCTGCATTTAATTTCATTGTGCAAGAACCTAACGAAATCATTGAGTGATTTAACGCTAAATCTTTACGTTCTAAACGTTTAATGTAGCGCATGAGTTCTGTCTCTGAATGGTAGGTATTGAAGACTTCAAAGTTTAAAAAGTCTGATTGACGTTTTAAATGATCTGGAATTGTTTTGAAACTAGAAATTTCTTCAATTTTATCGGTTGTGTTTCCAGTAGCGTTTTCAAAAATCGAAATAATTTCATTTAAATCTGAAATATTTGTGGTTTCATTTATTGAAATAGTTACTGTATTTGTATCAGGATAATAAAAATTTACCTCGTTTTTTTCAGCTTCATATTTTACTTTAACAGCATCTGCTTTTATTTGAAGCGTATCGAAATAATGAGAGTTTACTTGTTCTAATCCTAAGTTTTCTAAAGCTTTTGCTAGTGTAGCTGTTGAGTTTTTAACTTTATCTGCAATAAATGTTAAGCCTTTTGGACCATGATACACAGCGTACATTCCTGCCATTACAGCTAATAATACTTGTGCTGTACAAATGTTAGAAGTTGCTTTGTCGCGTTTAATATGTTGTTCTCTGGTTTGTAATGCCATACGCAAAGCTCTGTTGCCATTAGCATCTTTGGTAACACCAATTATACGTCCAGGAACATCACGTTTATAAGCGTCTTTAGTCGCAAAAAATGCAGCGTGAGGTCCACCATAACCCATTGGGATTCCAAAACGTTGTGTTGTGCCAACTACCACATCTGCGCCAAATTTACCAGGTGCTTCAAGCTTTACTAAGCTTAAAATATCTGCTGCTACTGCAACTTTAATATTTTCGGCATTTGCTTTTTCTATAAATGATTTTATATCTGTAATCTTTCCGTTTTTGCCTGGATACTGTAATAAGGCACCAAAATACTCATCAGATAAGTTGTATTCTGCTTCATTACCAATTATTAATTCAATTCCAATTGGGTTTGCTCTTGTTTCTAATAAAGCAATAGTTTGTGGCAATACTAAATCTGAAACAAAAAATTTATTGACGTTAGCTTTCTTTTGGCTACGTTCTCTAACAGCAAATAATAATGCCATAGCTTCTGCAGCAGCAGTACTTTCGTCTAAAAGTGAGGCATTAGCAATTTCCATACCTGTTAAATCAATAACCATAGTTTGGAAATTTAATAAAGCTTCTAAACGACCTTGAGCAATTTCTGCTTGGTAAGGTGTGTATGCAGTGTACCAACCAGGATTTTCTAAAATATTACGCTGTATTACTGCAGGTAAAATTGTTGGATGATAGCCTAAACCAATATATGTTTTATAGGTTTTATTTAACTTAGAGAGTTCGTAAATATGATTGGTGTATTCATATTCTGTTAATGCAGCATCTAAATTCAAGTCGTCCTTTAAACGTATGTTAGAAGGTATTGTTTCTTTAATTAATTGTTCTATATTCTCTGCACCTATAGTTTCTAACATTAATTTTTCGTCGTCTTCTCTAGGTCCAATGTGGCGTAATGCAAAAGCGTTTGTGTTCATGTGTGTTGTGTTGTTAGTCTTTAAAACTAAAGACATAAATTAATTGCTTTTTTAATGACTGCAAAATTAACGAAAACTAACAGTTAATTTTTGTTAAAAATTGAAAGTTTTCAACTAAAAGACAGCTTTATTAACAGATTAATTATTTTTGTGTAATGCGATTTTTAAAACAGCTTTTCGATTTTTACATTAACAGTAGTATTCATGTGGCATTGGCTGTTTATGCGTTGAGTAATATAACCTTACTTTATTTTAATGTTGAAACTAACAACAGTATATTATGTTTTAATTTTTTTGCAACCATAACAGCCTATAATTTTGTAAAGTATTTAGGAGTTGCAAAATGGCATCATCGAAATATGTCTGGAAGTTTAAAAGCTATACGATTAGTATCGATTATAAGTGTGGTGTGTATGCTTTATTATATGTTTGCTCTCCAATTAAATACGCTAATTTGTGTTTTTATTTTTGCTTTAATTACTTTTTTATATGCCATTCCTTTATTTCCAAAACAATGGTACTTAAATACACAAAAAAATTTACGCGAAGTGAGTGGTGTAAAGGTGTATGTAATTGCGTTGGTTTGGTCTGGAGTTACCGTTTTTTTACCTTTAATAGATGCTAGTTTATTTGTTTTTAAAGTTGCTTACGTACACTTACTACAAATTTTTATTTTCGTTATTGCTTTAATGTTGCCTTTTGAAATTAGAGATTTACAATTTGACAGTTTAAAATTAGCCACAATACCACAAAAAATAGGTGTTATACAAACAAAATATTTTGGTTTTGTATTACTTATAGTTTTTAACTTATTAGAATTATTAAAGGAAGAAACACTTTGGAAACACTTAGTAATACAGATTATTATTAGTGTTATAGTATTAATTTTTATTGTTTTTTCAGAAGAAAAACAGAACAAATATTACAGTGCTTTTTTTGTAGAGGGAATACCTATATTTTGGTTATTGCTGTTGCAGTTTCTCTAATTCTTTTTCAAAATTAAGCTTCATTTTTTCTTTAGTTGAAGTCTCTAAAGGTGCTACTTTATTTTTTCTTAATAATTTTGAAAGTTTACCATTTTTAGCTGAATATTTTCTGCAAACAGCACAGCCAATAACATGAAAGTTAAGCTTTATTTTTTCCAATAGAGTAGCTTCCTTGTATTGATTTTTATCACATACATGGTTAGCTTCTTCGCAAGAATAGAAAAATTTACTCATAATTAAAACCAATTTTTTTCTAGGCATCCAGCCATTGCAGTTCGTGCTCTATGGATAATTACCCATAGGTTAGACGCAGTAATATTTAATTCATTACAAATAGTTTCGGTATCGTAATTTAAAATTGTTTTCATTTCAAAAACTTTAGCTTGTTTTTCGGGTAATTTATCTAAACAGTTATAGATAGCTTCGCCTAATTCTTCGTTTTCTAAAGTGTCTTGAGCAGATTTGTCAAAAGGGTCTGCCACACGCTCCTCTAGCCAATCACCTTCGGTTTCGGAATCACTGTTGTAGGTCATTCTCACTTCAGCTTTGCCTTTGTTGGAATTGGACTTGCGGTAATAATCAATAATTTTTCGTTTTAAAATAGAAATTAGCCACGTACGTTCGCTAGCTTCACCTTTAAAATTTTTCATTGATTTTAAACCTGCAAAAAAAGTATCTTGTACGATATCTTGTGCCATCTCTCTATCACTAACTCTAGAAATAGTGTAGTTAAAAAGGTAGTTGGAGTACAAATCAATCCATTTATTGGGATTTATTGTGTGTTTTGGCATTTTTTAAATTGAGATATTGAATTCAAAAATAACTTAAAATTTTCATTTTTTCTAAAATTTATAGTCGTAATGTGGTTTTGTTCTTTACACTTATTTTTGAACCTTCTGCTAATAGTATTGAAGTTGGTTTCGCTGCGTTTAAAAAAGCAAAAGCTTTGCCGTAATTAGCTTCAAAATCAACTTGTATGCCATGGTTTATTACCTTGTAATGCTTCCAAATTGGATGTGTAACTTCGTATTGGTAGGTTTTATTGTTATGTTTTGTGTAGCCAAAATAATGCTCTGTAATAAATTCTTCTTCAGAATTTAGTGGTATTTCTGTGGCTGTTTTACTTGTTTCTACTGCAATAGACTGCCATTTATTGTTTAATTTCCACTTGTAACTTACTAATTTAAAGTTTTCATTTTCGCTCCAATTATGAGACATTTTTTGTGTTTCGTAATGCTCGTGATATAATGTATTGGCTATTTTGGTTATTAATGGCTTCGGAACAATTTCTTTTATAAAAACCACACCTCTTTTATCGTTTCGTTTTACATAAAACCGAAGATTAACTTCTTCAAAATTTATGTGGTAAGGGAATTTTATACCTAAAACTCTTGTGTCCATAAACATAAATCCTACTAGACTAACATAGCATTTATTGTTATAAAAATCGAGTTCTGTTCCCTTTGGTAAAAACGGTTTTAATACGTTTGGGTCTATTACATAATTTGCAAGGACTAAGTTTTTCCAATAAGCGTTTAAAAAGGTCATAATTTTTAGTTTATAATAGTTTTAATAGCAGTATCAATAGATGTAAAGTTAAATACAAACCCGTTTTTAAGCAAGCGTTCCGGAATCACATTTCGGCTTTTTAACACTAATTCGGTTTCTGTACCAATAAGTTTTGCACCTAATTTTAATAGCCATACAGGATGCGAAAGTCCAAAAGGAATAGACATAGCCTGTCTAAAAGCAGACATTAGCGCTTTATTAGTTGTTGGTTTAGGAACAGAAAGATTAAATATGCCATCTAGTTCTTCGTGTTTTAATAAAAAATGTACCGCTCTTGCAAAATCATTTTCGTGAATCCAACTCACCTTTTGTTGTCCAGAGCCTTGTTTACCTCCTAATCCAAATCGAGTTAGTTGTTTTAGAGGTTGTAATGCTCCACCATGTTTCCCCATTACTATAGAGGTGCGCAACGCTATTTTTCTTGTTCTAGGAGTTGTAATTTCAAAAAAAGTTTTTTCCCAACTCTTTGCAATATTCATAGAAAAGTCGTCTCCAATTTCACCATTAGTTTCCGTCATTTCTTTATCTAAAGAATGTCTGTAAATTGTAGCAGTAGAGGAGTTGAACCATACTTTTGGAGGATGTTCGCACAGATTTACAGCCAATCCTAAAATAGAGGTAGAGTCTATACGAGAGTCGTAAATTTGTTGTTTGTTTTTATCTGTGTATCTACAATCTGCAGATTTTCCTGTTAAGTTTATAAGTGCGTCGCAGTTTTCTAAACTTTTGGTCCAATCTCCCAAAGTTTTAGCATCCCAATAAATATCGCTTTCTTTTTTAGTTTGCCTAGTTATAATATAAACGTTGTAACCATTAGTTGTAAAATAGTGTTCTAAAACTTGACCTAGAAATCCTGATCCTCCTGCTATTGTTATTTTTTTCATAATTAAAAATTTAAAAGTATTAGTAAAACAATAAGCCTGTACACTAGCCAAGTAAGGGTTAAATGCCTTGGTAGGTCTAAACGTTTTATGCGTTTAATATGCTCAATAAGCATCAATACAACAGTAGCACCAAACCAGCTTAATAGTATATAAATATTTAATTCAAATACGCTGTTTACAATTAATAATGGTAATAATAATAAAGAACCGAAAAGTGAAATTGTTAAGAGGTTTCCAAAGTAATTTAGGATTGTTTCTTTTTTTAAATTGAAAATAAATAGTGTTTGAAAAAGAAGTTGTCCCATTGTAATAATCGCTTCTCTACTAAGTGAAGAAGTTGGGATTTCTGGTATTAATTTTGAAAAATTGAACAATACTATACTCGTTACAACTGAAGCAAACACGATATATAAAATCCTGTATTTTATATTAAAATCTGGGATACATTCTAGCGTTGAGCTATCATTGTTTTTACTTGGTATAATTACTTTTCTGTTGTAAGAAATAAAAGAATACAATTTTTTAAGTAGAAAATGTATTGGCTTTACGTTTCCTATCTTTTCAATCATTGGGAAAGAGTAGCCTATCACTTTTAATAAACTATCTATGCCATAAGTTACTTTTTTTGTAGCATTATCTACTAAAGCGATTTCGTTTGTAGCACGCTTAATATCAATATAAGTTTGTTCAGTTTTAGTTAGTGTAGAAAATGGTTTGCGTCCATTTTTGTCTAACATGCCTGTGTTTATAAATCCAGAAGTATAAACAGTACAAAGCGGACAGTCCTTATCGTAAAGCAGTGTTTGGTTTTCTAATGTTTTCATAATTATAAATTTTTAAACAGCTCCTAATTGGTCCAATTGATTAATACTGTTTTTTTGTTTAATTTCTTTATTAATTTTATTAAGAAGCAATTGAAAGTACACTGCTATTCCCATTGGTATTACAATTATTGCTAAAACCCAGAAATATTCTGAATTCAATGATTGCCAATCGAATAACCAACACATACCATAAACAGAAGTTATTATCCAATACATAAAGAGTTTTTGTTTGTTTAAGTTGCTCATTTTACTCCAAACTGCGAGCAATAAAAATGAACTTATAACTTGAACTGCACCTAATACAATTTGTGCGTATAAACCTAATATTAAGGTTAAGTACAATAAAGCTGTAATTATTAAAATAATTTTGTTGGTGTTGTATAAATATTTCATATTTCGATAGTTTTAAACTTTCAGAAAAAATTGAAAGTATAATTTAAATTTTTTTTTATTTGAATAGTTTTAAAATAGATTTTGTAATCCAGTTTTGTTGTTGATTAACTAATTTATTAATCATAGCATCTGCAGTTTCGGTTAAATCGTGTAAGGCTTTTGTTTGTTTAATTAATTCTTTTGTTTGTTCTGAGCCATCATTTTTAATAGATGAGACATCTTTTAGTACTTTAATTACAGGTTTAATTTCGCGTCTGCTTCGTTCCTTAGCAATCACTCTTGCTAATTCCTGCACATCTTTTTCGGTAGTAAAAAACTCTTTTCGTTCTCCAGGAATAATCTCTTTAGTTACAATTCCCCAATCCATAAGTTGACGTAAATTCATACTTGTATTCCCTCTAGAAATTTTAAGGTCTTCCATAATATCTTCCATAGATAGAGGTTGAGTAGAAATAAAAAGAAGTGCTTGTATTTGAGCCATAGCCTTGTTAATTCCCCAAAGCGAACCCAAACTTCCCCAAGTACTTATAAATTTTATTTTTGCCTCATTGTAATCCATAGTACAAATGTATATAAAATATTTTAAACTTTCAATAATTATTGAAAGTTTGTTTTATTTTTTTAAAATGCAGCAGAAGTGCGACTCCTCTGGAGTCGAGTTTTCAAAAGCGTATGAGGTTTTTATAAATGTTAGATGCTTCTAGCATCTTTTAATAAATAGAAAGAAAGTAATTTTTTTTATTGTAATATTTTAATATTGGTGTGAATTTTCAATCAAAAAAACTCTAAAAGCTAAAAATTGATTTCACTTAAAATGATACTTAACTTTTAGTTTTATAGTGTCCAAAAAATCCCAGAGGGATTTAAACATTTATAAACAAACAAAATTTGTAAACTCGACTCCAGAGGAGTCGTACTAATAATGAGTTAATAAAATATAAAAAATTAAATATAACCAATCAGTTTTCCAACCAATCAAAAAGGTATTCAGACTTATAATCTACCTTAAATTTATCTAAAAAATCTAAATATTCCTCTTTAAAAGACTTCATTTTATGATGTTTTTTCTGATTTAATATGTAATGATACACTGCATCAATTTGAGAATGTCCATAAGAAAATGCTCCAAAACCTTTTTGCCAATTAAATTTATTAGATGAAAAATTTTCAGTAATTATATATTTTGTGCTGGCTTTTTTTATTTCACTGTCACGTCCTGAAATAAGTTGACACAAAATCGACTTATTATGAAAAACAAAGAAACCAAAAGAGTAAAACGTACCCAACGCGATTATAATTTAGGCTTTAAATTAGCCCTTGTATCAGAGGTGGAAAAAGGCAATTACAC